>NZ_SDOZ01000002.1:1200000-1562677 GCF_004134775.1 Candidatus Borkfalkia ceftriaxoniphila | reverse complement strand
TGTCGCGCACTTCTCTCGCCTTTTCGCCGAATATGGCGCGCAGGAGGCGCTCTTCGGGCGTCAGTTCGGTTTCGCCCTTGGGCGTGACTTTGCCGACGAGGATATCGCCGCTGCCCACTTCCGCACCGATGCGGATGATGCCGTCTTCGTCGAGGTCTTTCAAAGCGTCGTCGCCGACGTTGGGAATGTCGCGGGTGATCTCCTCTTCGCCGAGTTTGGTGTCGCGCGATTCTATTTCATGTTCTTCGATATGAATGGAAGTGAACACGTCCTCGCGCACGAGACGCTCGGAAATGAGGATCGCGTCCTCGTAGTTGTAGCCTTCCCATTCCATGAAGCCGATGAGGATATTTTTGCCGAGCGCGAGTTCGCCGTTGTTGGTCGAGGGGCCGTCCGCGATGATCTCGCCCGCCGCGACGCGGTCGCCCGTATGGATGATCGGGCGCTGGTTGAGGCAGGTCCCCTGGTTGGAGCGCTCGAACTTTTTCATTTTATATTCGTCGATAAAGCCCGCGTCGGTGCGGATCTTGATGAGGTCGGAAGAAACGCCGATGGCGACGCCCGCGTTCTTCGCCTTGATCATGACGCCGCTGTCGCGCGCGATCGCCGCTTCGATGCCCGTCGCCACGATGGGGCTTTCGGTCTTTAAAAGCGGCACCGCCTGACGCTGCATGTTGGAGCCCATCAGCGCGCGGTTGGTATCGTCGTTTTCCAAAAACGGAATGAGCGCGGTCGCCACGGAAACGAGTTGTTTGGGCGAAACGTCCATGTAGTCGATCTTTTCTTTGGGCAGTTGGGTGATCTCCGCCCTTCTGCGGCAGGAAACGCGCTCGTTGACGAACGTACCGTCGTCGTTCAGAGGTTCGTTCGCCTGCGCCACGACGTATTTATCCTCTTCGTCCGCGGTAAGGTAGTCCACGTCGTCCGTGACGACGACGCGGCCGTCCGTCTTGTCCACCCTGCGATAGGGCGACATGATGAACCCGAACTCGTTGACCTTCGCAAAGGTGGCGAGCGAGGATATGAGGCCGATGTTCTGACCTTCGGGCGTCTCTATGGGGCACATTCTTCCGTAATGGGAGTGGTGCACGTCACGCACGTCGAACGTGGCGCGGTCGCGGTTGAGACCTCCGGGACCGAGCGCGGAGAGTTTGCGCTTATGCGTGAGTTCTGCGATCGGGTTGGTCTGGTCCATGAACTGCGACAACTGCGAAGAGCCGAAGAATTCGCGGATGACCGCGGAAACGGGACGCACGTTGATGAGGCCCGAGGGCGTCACTTCGTTGGGATCCTGCGTCGCCATCCTCTCTTTGATGAGGCGTTCGAGGCGCGCGATGCCCACGCGGAGTTGATTCTGCAAAAGTTCGCCCACGCTGCGCACGCGGCGGTTGCCCAAATGGTCGATATTGTCCACCGTGCCGATGCCGTAGCGCAGATCGAGGTTGGAGGAAACCGCGGAGATGATGTCGTCCACGGTGATGTGTCTGTGGTTGAGTTTGTCGATCAGGGGGCGGATGAGTTTCTTTTCTTCCGCGGTGATCGACACTTCATCCCGTGCAAGGATCTCGTGGAACAGTTTGCACGCGACGACGAATTTCACGCGGTTCTCGCGGCGCTTTTCGCGGTTTTTCTTTTCTTCCTGTTTCTCGTCGTCCTCTTTGCGGCTCTCGGCGGTAAAGTAGACGGCGTTGATCTCGTTGATATAGTGCTCGGCGACCGTTTCCGCGTCGGCGTTGTCCGCTGCGGCGGCGATCTCCTTGGAAAACACGAAGTTGGGGTAATAGATGGTCGAAAGCAGTCCGAAACTCTTGGGGTTCTTATCCGAAACGGCGGCAAAATCGATGGTGTTGTTGCCGATGATCTTGTGGCGGATCTCCCCTGCCTTTTCGTCGAAAACGAGCACGTACACGGCGTTCACGCCCGCGTTCTGGATCTCTTTCGCTTTCTCGTCGGAAACGATCTCGCCTTTGCCCGCCAGAAGTTCGCCCGTTTCGGGTGCGAAAACGTCCTCCGCGAGCACGCAGCCGGGCAGACGGTAGGCGATGTTGAGTTTTTTGTTGAACTTATAGCGCCCCACTTTGACCACGTCGTAACGGCGGGGATCGAAAAAGAGGTTGTGCAGATGCTGGCGCACGGAATCGTCGGTGGGGACTTCGCCGGGGCGCAGTCTTCTGTACAGTTCGATCAAACCGTCCTGTTCGCTCTTGGCGGTGTCCTTTTCGATGGTGGCGGCGATCATGCGGTCGTCGTCGAAAATGTCGGTGATGGCGCTGTCGGAGCCGAAGCCGAGCGCGCGCAAAAGCACGGTTGCGCAGATCTTTCTCTTTCTGTCCACGTGCACCCACAAGACGCCCTGGCTGTCCTGTTCGAATTCCAGCCACGCGCCGCGGTTGGGGATGACGGTGGTCTTGTACATGTTGCGGCCCGTCTTGTCGGGTTCCGCCTCGTTATACGAGCCGGGCGAACGGACGAGTTGGGAAACGATGACGCGTTCCGCGCCGTTGATGATAAAGGAGCCGTTTTCCGTCATGAGCGGGAAATCACCCATAAAGACTTCCTGATCGATCACCTCTTCCTTCACTTTGTTCACGAGGCGGACTTTCACGCGCAGGGGAAGAGCGTACGTCGCGTCGCGGTTGCGGCATTCTTTTTCGTCATATTTCGGTTTGCTGCCGAATTCATGATCCAAAAAATACAATTCAAAGTGGTCGGAATAATCGGTGATCGGGGAGAAATCCTCGAAGACCTCGCCGATACCCTCGTTGATAAAGGTATCGTAGGAATTCTTCTGGATCTCCACGAGGTCGGGGATATCGATGACCTCGTTGATCTTACCGAACTTCCTTCTCTCGGTTTTGCCGTACTTCTGAATAGGTAAATTCATCAATGACTGCTCCTTTCAATTTTCGTTCTATCGCCGCGGCGCGCGAAATGCGCACCGCTTTTTGTTGCTGAAAAAATTTTTCAAACTTTTTTCGCGCGTTCCTTTACAGAACGGTTTTTTTCATGTATAATTGTCAAAGACGGAAAAAGCGCCGCCCGAATTCCCGATTTATAAACCATATTATATATAATACGGGACGAGCCGACACGCTTTGCAGGAAGAAAAGTTCGAAAAAAGCGCAAAAAACACATTATACTCTATAATGATACAGTTTAGTATTATATAAAAATTTGAAAGTTTTGTCAACTTCTTTTTCGCGCTTTGGCGATTTTTTTTGTCGCTTTCGTCAAAAACTTGTCCGAAAATTCAAAAAAAAACAAATTTCGCAAAGCGGAAAGGGAATACCGCGCCCCATTTTTGCACAGTTTTCCCCTGTCCGCGTTACGGGAGGATCATGAGGATCGATAAATTTTTAAAGGTTTCGCGCATCTTAAAGCGCCGCACGGTGGCGGGCGACGCCTGCAAAGCGGGCAAAGTCGTCGTCAACGGCAGAGAGGTCAAGCCCGCCTGCCAATTAAAGATCGGCGACGTGGTAGAACTGAAATTTTCGGCGGGGAGCCTGAAATTCCGCGTGCTCGCGCTCAAAGAAACGGTGAAAAAGGACGAGGCGTCCTCGCTGTACGAGATCATCGCCGACGCGGACTTATCATGAAGATCTCCGCCGTCGTTCCCGCGGCGGGCGCAGGCGCGCGCGCGGGCTTTTCCAAAAACAAACTTCTGACATTCTTTCGGGGCGAACCCGTGCTTTACCGCACTGTGTCCGCCCTTTCGGCTTGCGAAAGCATCGGCGAGATCGTGATCGCTGCGGCAAAACGCGATATTGCGGAAATTTCCGCAATGTTTGAAAAGTTCGCGAACGTACGCGCGGTATGCGGCGGCGATACGCGCACGCAATCCGTCCTTTTTGCCTTACGCGCCTGCGACAGTCCCGATTACGTTCTCATTCACGACGGCGCGCGCCCGTTCGTCACGCAGAAAATTTTAAACGACTGCATCGAAACGGTGCGCGCGCACGGCAGCGCCGTCTGCGCCCTGCCCGTCACAGACACGATCGCGCTTTGCGCCGAAGAAAAGATCGGGAGCATCCCCGACCGCAGCGCCTTGTACGCCTTGCAGACGCCGCAGGCGTTCTCTTATGCGGAAATTCTCGCCGCTTACGAAAAAATCGGCGGCGAAACGTTTACCGACGACAGCGGCGTATACGCGAAATTCGTCGCGCCGCCGCAGATCTTTGCGGGCGACGTTAAAAATAAAAAACTGACCTTCCGCGAAGATTTCTTATCCGACCCCCTGCCCGCGCCCCGCGTCGGCGTGGGCATCGACACGCACGCTTTCGGAAAGGCGCAAGATCATATCGTGCTCGGCGGCGCGCGCATACCCTCCGAAAGCGGGCTGATCGCTCACAGCGACGGCGACGTGCTCGTCCACGCGGTCATGGACGCCCTTTTATCCGCCGCCGCCCTGCCCGACATCGGGCACTTTTTCCCCGACACCGACCCCGCGTTTGCGGACGCGGACAGCCTTCGTCTGTTGGAACGGGTGCGGGATCTTTTGGCCGAAAAAAGATTCGCGCCCCGCAACGTGTCGGCGGCGATCCAGGCGGAACGTCCGCGCCTTCAAAAATACATCTTTTCCATGCGCGAAAACATCGCCCGCGCGCTGCGTATATCGCCCGACGACGTGGGTCTCTCGGCGGGCACCAACGAGGGTTTGGGCTACGTGGGCGAAGGGAAAGGGATCACCGTCACCGCATACGTTTCGCTGGCGGAAACAGACTGACAAAGGAGAGATCATGGCAAAGACGAAATCTGTCTACATCTGTTCGGAATGCGGCGCGATGAGCCCGCAATGGATGGGCAAATGCCCTTCCTGCCATCAATTCGGCACGCTCGTCGAGGAAATCACCCAAGCCGAACCTGCCGCACAGAAACTGAAAAAACCGCGTTCGGCCGGCCGCGCCGCGCCCGTCCCCCTGTCCGCCGTGAAAGAAGAGCGCTACGCCCGCGTTTCTTCGGGTATCGCGGAATTCGACACGGTGCTCGGCGGCGGCATCGTGCCCGGCTCGCTCGTTCTGATCGGCGGCGATCCGGGAATCGGCAAAAGCACGCTGCTTACCGAGGTTTCGGCGCACCTTTCCGCAAAGCACAAGGTGCTGTACGTTTCCGCGGAGGAAAGTTGTTCGCAGGTCAAAATGCGCTGCAACCGTCTCAATCTCAATTCGGAAAACCTGCTGCTGCTCAACGAAACCTGTCTGGAAGACATCGAAGAGGCGATCACCGACGAAAAATTCGTGGTCGTCGACTCCATCCAGGCGGTCTATTCGAGCGAAATGTCCTCCGCGGCGGGAAGCGTGGGGCAGGTGCGCGAATGCGCGGGCAAACTCATGCGCATCGCCAAGAGCCACGGCATCACGTTTTTCATCGTCGGGCACGTCACCAAAGAGGGCGCCCTGGCGGGACCGAAAGTTCTGGAACACATTATGGACACCGTGCTCTATTTCGAGGGCGAACGCGAAGAAAGTTTCAAAATCCTGCGCGCGGTGAAAAACCGTTTCGGTTCGGTGCAGGAAGTGGGCGTTTTCGAGATGACGGGCGAAGGCTTATTCGGCGTAACAGATTATTCGGGCATATTCCTCTCCGAAAGCCGCGGGATCGCAGCGGGAAGCGTGGTCACCCCCTCGGAAACGGGCAACCGCTGCATGATGGTAGAGATCCAGACGCTGCTCGCAAAGACCGCCTACGGGCTGCCGCGCAGAATGCCCCTCGGCGTGGACAATAATAAAATGATCCTGTTGATCGCGGTGCTGGAAAAGCGGTGCGGCATCCCCTTTTACAATCAGGACGTGTATCTGAACGCGATGGGAGGCATACGCCTCGCGGAGCCGAGCATCGACCTCGCCGTCTGCGCGGCGCTCGCGAGCGGGTTCAAAAACGTCGCCGTAGACAAGTACACCGCCGTGTTCGGCGAAGTGGGCCTGACGGGCGAAGTGCGCGGCGTGACCTACGCCGAAAAGCGCGTGAACGAGTGCATCAAAATGGGATTTAAAAGAATCCTCTTTCCCGCCAAAAACTTTAAATCCGTGAAAAAATTCGAGAACCAGATCCAGTTGGTGCCCGTCGCTTACGTAAATCAGATGATATCGAAATTATTTTCGGAATGAAAGAAGAACTTGGTGAAAACCAAGTTCTTCTTTATTATATGGTAAGTAAACTATCTAATTGTATTTCATACTGTTGCCTGTTGAACTTAAATGAGAGATTATACTTCCATTCGTCTCTATGAGAATGTTCAAACTTTTTCCAGTAAACATATTTTTCATCATGTCTGATAAAAACCTCTACCGACCAACAACACGCCTCTCCGCATTCGGGACAACAAAATAAAGGAGCGGGAATATTGCTATCCATAGCCGTTGTTAAATAACTATGCAGTCTTTTAGGTTCTAAATGCCCATAAGATAAATATTTTTCATCTTTTTTCAGATAAGGCAATTCGATCTTTTTTAGCATATCGCATAAGTTTAATCCATTCACGAATATTTTTATTGCTTTTGTAACTTTTTCGTCGTCAGCTCTCAGTTCTTTACCAATTGGATTAAACATCTGAAAAGTTAAATTATCTACCATTTCTTTTATCCTTGATTACGAATGAAATGCGAGGCATAAATATTTATGCCTCGCAAAATTTATACGATATATTTATCTTCCGCTTTGGGAGCGTTGTCGAGTTCTTCGCGCTTGGCCTCGTAGCCCTTTTTGCCAAGCAGCGCGTAGGTCGCCTGCTTGCCCGCCTCGACGCCCGGCTGATTGAAAGTATCGATATGGAACAGCGCGCCCGCATAAGCGGTCTGCAATTCAAAGAGATACATCAACTGCCCGAGGGTGAATTCGTTGACTTCGGGGAGAGTGATCGTGTAGTTCTGCCGTCCCGCCTTGGTGAGCGCGTAGGCGGTCGCCTTGTTTTCGGCGGCGATCAGTTCGTTCATCGTGTGCCCGCCCAAAAACGCCACGTCGGGAATATCCTCGCAGCCGTGCGGAATGGGGAATTCCTTGCGGTAATTTCCGACCGACAGGAACGTAACGACTTTGTCGAAGGGACCTTCGGTATATAACTGCACCTGCGAATGCTGGTCTGTAACGCCGAGCGCTTTGACGGGCGTCTGCCCCACGTTGCAGGGTTTTCCGTCCAGGGTGACGTTTTTGCCGAGGCTCTCCGCCCACAACTGGCAGTACCAGTCGGACATAAATTTCAAACTGTCCGCATACGGCATCATCACGCCCACGTTTTTGCCGCGCTTCATCGCCATGTATTGTAAAACGGCCGATGCGAGCGCGGGATTTTTCGCGACGGAAGGCTTGGAGCAGACGTTATCCATGAACGCCGCGCCCGCGAGCATCGCTTTGATATCCAATCCCAGAACCGCCGCGGGCAAAAGTCCCACGGGGCACAGTTCGGAAAATCTTCCGCCCACGCCGTCGGGGATACAGAACGTCTTGTAATCGTTCTGTTCGGCAAGTTTGATGAGGTTGCCCTTCGCCGCGTCGGTGGTGGCGATGATATGATCGTTCGCCTTGTCCCCGACCGCCTTGACGAGCATGTCGTTGATGATCAGGTACTGCGCCATGGTCTCGCTGGTCGCGCCCGATTTGGTGATCACGTTAAAGCAGGTCTTTTCGGGTTCGATGACGTCCAGAAGCGCGGCCATCCTTTCGGGATCCACGTTGTCTTCCACGTAGAATTTGGGGCCCTTTCTCTTGGAGGGCGCAAGGTCGTTATAGTGCAGATGACACAGGGCGTTGAACACCGCGATGGGGCCGAGCGCGCTGCCGCCGATGCCCAGCACGACGAAATATTTGAACTTTCTGCGCACTTCTTTGGCGGTGGCGAGGATATCTTCCACGATCTCTTTCTGGTTATAGGGAAGTTCCGTCCAGCCCATCATGCCCTTGCCGCGGCCTTGCGCGACGCAATCGAACGCGTCCGCCGCCGCCTCTTTGAGTTCGTTTATCTCGGAATCTTTAAATCCGTCGGCGCCGACGAATTTTTTCATCATATTGTTGTAGTCCACCGTGACGCGCATGCCGTTGCGCCAATCTTTGTTCCTGAAATTCATAAAAACCTCCGTTTCTGATGCAATACTCTTGCCATTTATTGTAAAACAAAACGGCGGCAATGTCAATTAAATTCGCAGAAAGTCAGTTGAAAAGTACGCGTAGGAGCAGCCCGCCCGCCAACGCGCTCACGATGTTGGCGCAAAGCACGAACAGAAACAGGTATTTATTCCGGCAAACGCGTTTCAGTATCAGATACTCGACAGCCACGGCAACGCACTCCCCGATCACGTACACGACGTCGATGGCGGAAACGTCGACGGGAAAACATTCCAACAATCCGAGCGCGAAATTGAGCGTGACATTGGTGATCACGTTGACGAGCACGAACACGCCGATCAAATATTTGTCGCCTTTGATCAGTAACGGAAGCAGGACGATCCCTTCGAGCAAGAGCGTCATCGCCAATGCGAGCGGAAAATATACGATATCGCTCATTCGTCTTCGTCCTTACGTTCATCTTCGGGTTTGTTCTGCGTCCGCTTTTTCCGTTTCAGCACGATCACGAGAACGATAATGCTGACGATCACGACGATCGGCGCCAGAATCGCCATAGCACCCAGAACGAACATGGGCCAGACGGCGACGTCCAGGATCAAATTCAGAATATTCATAAGATTCCCTCCTCAAACAGATTTTTATTCTTGCTCTTGATTTCCGCAAACAGTATGGCGGCGCCGCCCGCGAACGTGAGCGCCAACGTGATATATCCGGACGGCGCGCCCCACATCGCCAGAACGGAGCCCGCCATCAGAAGCGCCGCGAGCATGCCGAACGCGGCGTTCCGCCAGCGCGGCAGGGCGCGTATCGCCATAAACAGCGTGACGGGCATGGAGGTGTTGAACAGCAGCGTGCCCACGGCATAGAGCGCAACGCTCTGCGCGCCGAAACACATCAATAGAGCGCCGAGAGGCAGAAACGAGGCGATCGCCGCCTTGATGCCCACCGTATCCGCCCAGAACCCGCCCATGATCTTTCCGCACGCGGCGAACGCGCCCAAAAAGACGACGGTGAGCGACGTGGACGGAAACTCGCCCGCGGCTGCGGTGCCGCAGAACCCGCGCAGAAACACGGCAACGCCCAGACTGACGAGCGGCAGAACGTCGGCTTCGGTCTGCACCTTTTCCCTTCGCAGTTTTTCATAATACGGGCGCATGGTCTCCCCTTTCGCCTTTACGAAAAAGAAAGAGACGGCGCAGACGAGGCAGCCGAGGCCGACGTAAAAGGCGGCGGCGGACGAGAGCACTTTTCCGAGCGCCACGCCCAGCGCGCCCGTGCCGACGAAAATCCCGAGCGGTGCGCACCGTTCCGCGTCCGCGATGACGAACGCGCCCGCCGCAACGTGAAATGCGGCGTTTGCGACGGACACGAGAACAAGCCCCGCGATCGCCGCAGCGAAAACGTTTGTAAAATCCAGCGCCGCGGCGAGGATATCGACGAGCGCCACGATCAAAAGACTTGCAAAGAGAACGGGCGCGGCGACGTTCTTCTGATCCGCCCACGCGCCGAAAAACGGCTGCAAGGCAAAGGCGCAAAGATCGTACGCAAGCACCAGCGCGGCGGTCAGCGCGGTCCCGTAAACATAGGGCGAATAGCCGGCCGCATCGGGCACGGCGCCGTATAACTGCGGCGCGATCACCGAATACAGATAGGCGATGGTCGCAAAATCCATGCAAAAATGCGCAGCCGCGCATACGGCGAGCCTCGCTTTTTTCATACGTTTCCCTCCTTCAAAAAATTTTCCAGTTCCCCTTGCAGACCTTCTCCGTCGAAATACCAGTCGTATGAGAGATGAGAAAAGTAAAATTTGCCGTCGTTTTCAATGACTTCCACGCCCGCAAGCCATATTTTTTCGCCCGTAAGGAATTCCCCGCCGCCCGTAACGGGCACGGACGAAACCGCCGCAAAGACCGTTCCCGTCTGCCAGCGGGAAAGCACCAGTTCGTTTCCCCGATAAAAATACCAGACCTCGCCGCCTTCCATGGCCGCCTCAAACAAAAAATCGGGGATCGGCGCCTCGGCGAGAGAGAACAAAAGCCCTCTGTCCGAAGATTTGAGCGCGTATTCCCATTCGGCGGGCGCGAGGCCGTACGAAAGCGATGCGTCGTACCCGACGCGTTCGTACTGCGGTCCCTGCTCTTCTCCCTTGTTATTGGCGGGCGCGAATACGACGAGCCCCGCATACAGCGATACGACCAGCACGAGAACGAACGAAACGGCGGAGGCGGCGAGCGCGCGCCAATGCCTCTTTCGTTTTTTTGCGTTTTTTTCCGCTGCCTCTATCAATGCGGGCGGCAGAGTTTTTTCGACGGGCTGCGCCGCAAACATCGTATAAAGTTCGGATTCAATCTTCTTCATCCAGCCACCCCCGCAGATCGTTCAGCGCCGCCGCAAGTCCGCGCGATACCGCCGATTCCCCCAAATGCAGCGCGCAGGCGATCTCTTTTTGCGAAAACCCCGCAAAGTATTTGAGTTCCACCATCTGCCGACGCTTTGCGTCCAGTTTTGAAAGGGCAAAGCGAAGGTCAAAATGATCCTCCTCTTCGCGCGGTCCCTCCGCGGGCAAAAGCCTGCGCTTTCTGGCGCGGTCAAAACATTCGTTTTTCGCAATGCGGAACATCCAGGCGAAACAGTCGGTGAAAAAGACGAGGGAAGGTGATTTTTGTATGACCTTCAAAAATACAGCCTGCACCACGTCCTCCCGCTCGGAAAAATCCGCGCAATAGGGCGCGACAAAAGACAGTAAGGGCACTTTCATCAGCCCGTACAGTTTTTCCGCGGCGGAAACGTCGCCGCGCGCGATCTCGCGCACCAGATTGTTGACTTCCCGTTTGTCCATCGCACCGTCTCATATAATAAACGCACAAACGCGCAAAAAATTGCGCCGCATACAAAAATAATACGGCCGCGCCGAAAAAATCGGGGGCCGATCTAGTAAACCTTGTCGATCACCTCGTCCAGATAATCGCAACTCTCTTTTAATTCCGCATATTCGCCGTAGTCGCCCGTGTACGCCTCCACGATGGCGGCGCCGTCGAACCCCGCGTCTTTGAGGCGCGAAAACACCTCGAAAAAATCCGTACGGCCCTTGCCGGGAAGGCACATTTTCCCGTTCCCGTCCACATCCGAGAGGTGCACGTGGGAAATGCTGCCCGCCATGTCCTTGATATACATGGCGTACGGATACCCCGAAAGGCGCGCCTGCTTGATGTCGAATACGCCTTGCAGGGAAGGCGCGTACGCCTTCAATTTCCGAAAGACGCCCGGCTCCGCGTAGGTCGCCCAGTGCACGTTTTCCAGACATAAAGCGACGCCGTATTTTTCGCAGGTTTGGGAAATTTCGCACAGGCTTGCCGCGATCTGCGGATAATCCAGCCCCTTGAAACTCTTTTTCAGCCGCGTGACGCCGTGAAAGGTATACGCCCGCGCGCCGAAAATGCGCGCGGAACGCATGACGCCGTCCAATATTTCGTACGCGTCCCTGCGGGCGCGCGGATGCGCGCCGAACAACTGCGGTTCGAACTGCGTGTTCAGAACATGCACCGAACGGACGTCAAGCCCCTCGGCGCGCGCCTTTAAAAGCCGCGCGTAGTCCTCGGTGTATTCGGAAAAGGTGGCGAGAAAAATTTCCGTGCACTTTACGCCCAGATCCTTGAACACCGTGAGCGCGTCCTCGTTCATTTCCCTTAAAAATAAAGAGGCGGTGGAAACGCCCGTCGTCATTTTTTCGCCTGCCCGTAATATGCGTTCGCGCCGTGCTTGCGCAGGAAATGTTTATCCATCATCGCCCGATCAGCGCGCGAAACTTCGGGATTGACGGATTCGGTCAAAAACGCCATTTTGGCGATCTCTTCCATCACGGTGGCATTGTGCACGGACTCGGCCGCGTCTTTCCCGAACGCGAACACGCCGTGGCTCTTGACGAGCACGCCGGGCACTTCCATGGGTTTCAGTCCGTCCTTTTGAAAGCGTTCCAGAATGACCAGCCCCGTATTCTTTTCGTACTCGCCCTCCACCTCTTGGCGCATCAAAGCGCGCGCGCAGGGAATATCGCCGTAAAAATAGTCGGCGTGGGTGGTCCCGTAAAAGGGAATATCCCGCCCCGCCTGCGCCCAACTCGTCGCAAAGGTGGAGTGGGTGTGCGTCACGCCGCAGATCTCGGGATACGCCTTATATATTTCCAGATGCGTCGGCGTATCGCTGGAAGGGCGCAGCTGCCCCTCTACGACGTTTCCGTCCAAATCCACGACGACCATGTCGTCCGCGGTCATTTCGGCGTAGGAAACGCCGCTGGGCTTGATGACGACGAGCCCGCTTTCCCTGTCGCGCTCGCTCACGTTGCCCCAGGTATAGAGCACGAGTTTGTTTTCGACCAATTGAAGATTGGCGCGGAACACTTTTTCCTTGCATTTTTTCAGCATATCTTATTCTCCTTATTCCTTCCCCATGCAGCGCACGGCTTCGCGCACGATCGGAAGCCCCGCCTTGTAGCGCGCGGCAAATTTTTCGTAACCAGCAACGGTTTCGGGATCGGGCGCGAGCGTATAACTTTCGCGCCCCGCGAACACCTTTTGCGCAAGGTATTCTTCGAGCGGAAGAGAGCCGCCGCGCACGCGGTAATTGGCTAAGATCGCGATGCCCCAGGCGCCGCCCTCGCCCGCCGTCTTCATGACGGTGACGGGCGCGTTCAGCGCCGCCGCGAGATAACTCTGCCCCACGCCCTCGGTCTTGAACAGTCCGCCGTGGCCCGTGATCGCGTCCACTTTCACGCCCTCCTCTTTGAGAAGGATGTCGCAGCCGATCTTCAGCGCGCCGAGCGACGCGAACAGATGCGAACGCATGAGATTGGCGAGCGTAAACTTACTCTCGGAAGTCCTCGCGAACAGCGGCCGCCCCGCGTCGATCCCTGTAATATGTTCGTTGGAAACGTAGTTGTACGAAATGAGGCCGCCGCAGTCGGCGTCGCCCTTTTCGCTCTCGCGGTATAAAAGTTCGAAGAGTTCCGATCGTTCCATGTCGCGCCCTGAAAGGCGGGCGAATTCCCCGAACACGTCCACCCAAGCGTTGAGGTCGGACGTGCAGTTGTTGCAGTGCACCATGCCGACGAGATCGCCCGCAGGCGTAGTGACGAGATCGATTTCGGGATAGACTTTGGAAAGCGGTCTTTCCAGCACGATCATGGCGAATACCGACGTGCCCGCCGAAACGTTGCCCGTGCGGCGCTTTACGCTGTTCGTCGCCACCATGCCCGTGCCCGCGTCGCCCTCGGGCGGACACATGGGAGCGCCCGCCGCCAGTGTCCCCGTCGGGTCTAAAAGGCGCGCGCCCTCTTCGGTGAGCGCGCCCGCGTCCTTGCCCGCAACGAGCACTTTGGGCAAAATATCTTTCAAACGGTACGGTACGCCGTAACTTTTTACGGCGTCGTCGAATTTTTCCAGCATCGCCGCGTCGAAATCCTTGGTTTGGGTATCCACGGGGAACATACCCGAGGCCTCGCCGATACCGATCACCTTTTCGCCCGTCAGAAGATAATGCACCCAGCCTTCCAGCGTCGTCTGGAAAGATATCTTTTTCACGTGTTCTTCCCCGCTCAGAATTGCCCGGTACAGATGCGCGGCGGACCAGCGCGCGGGCACGGGATAGGCGAAAAGTTTCGTCAGTTTTTCCGCGGCGGACGCCGCGTTGTTGTTGCGCCATGTGCAAAAAGGCGCGAGTTGTCTGCCCTCGTCGTCGAATACCAGATAACCGTGCATCATCGCGCTCACGCCGAGCGCCGCAAGTTTCGAAACGGTCGCGCCGTAGCGCGTGAAAACGTCGTCCGCGAGTTTTTTGTACGCGTCTTGCATCCCCGCGACGACGTCTGCGAGCGCGTACGTCCAGATCCCGTTCTCGAATTTGTTTTCCCAGTCGTGGCCGCCCGTCGCCAAAGGCTCGTTGTCCTCGCCGATGAGCACCGCCTTGATCCTCGTGGAGCCGAATTCGATGCCGAGCGAACAGCCGCCCGATTCTATGATATTTTTTATATCTTTCACCATGGTTTTCTCCCTTGATTTCTTCCCTTTCATTATAAGGAAGATTCGTGAAAAAATCAATCGTTCCGTTCAAATTTCATCATAAAAAAAGCGGAGCGCACAGCGCCCCGCACTTTTTATACGGATTTTCGTTTTCTCGAAGCGCGCATGAAGATCTTGCTGATCTCCACGGCGACGAGCGGAAAGAGCGAAAGCCCGATGGCGATGAGCCATTCCTTCCAGCCCAGGGATACGAATTTGAAAAATCCCTGCAGGGGCGGAATGAGCAGTACCGCGAGCGCGATGGCAGCCGAAACGGCCATGGCGCCGAACAGATAGAAGTTGTGTTCCTTATTTTTATGGAACACGCTGTCGTAGTTGCTGCGCTGGTTGAGCGAGTGCACGAGTTGCGAAAATGCCAGAACGATAAAGGTCATGGTCATCGCTTCGGGGTGGTTTCCGAAATACAACTCGCCGATCCAGTACGCGGCGAGCGTCGCAATGGAAATGAATACGCCGTGCAGCACGATGCGGAAAAGCAATCCGTCGGCAAACAGCGAGCCGCTCTTGACGGGTTTAGTCTTCATCACGTTGGAATCGGAAGGATCCACGCCCAGCGCGATGGCGGGCAGCGAATCGGTGGCGAGGTTGATGAGCAGGATATGCACCGCCAAAATGGGATCCGCCCAGTTGAAACAGACGGCGAGAAAGAGCGTAAGGATCTCCGCGATATTGCCCGCGACGAGAAACTGGATGACCTTTTGAATATTGCGGTACACCCGCCGCCCCTCGCGCACGGCGTATTCGATGGTGGTGAAGTTGTCGTCCATCAGGATCATGTCCGCGGCGTCCTTGGCGACGTCCGTGCCCGTAATGCCCATCGCCACGCCGATATCCGCCTCTTTCAGGGCGGGCGAGTCGTTTACGCCGTCGCCCGTCATGGCGGCTATTTCGCCGTTTCGTTTGAGCGAACGGATGATGCGCATTTTATCGGAAGGCGAAACGCGCGCGAACACCGTGGTCTTTTTGACCGCCGCGTCCAATTCGTCGTCGGTCATTTCGTCAAGTTCCTGTCCCGTAATGACGATGTTGCCCTCTTGATAGATATGCAGTTGTTTCGCGATCGCCGTCGCCGTGATCTTATGGTCGCCCGTGATCATGATGACCTGAATGCCCGCCGTGTGGCAGGTTTCGACCGCGCCGATGACCTCGTTTCTGGGCGGGTCGATCATGCCCACCGCGCCGACGAAGGTCATGTTGATCTCCACGTCCGCCTGCTCGTCGTCGGGCACCGCGGCAAGTTCGCGCTTGGCAAATCCCAGAAGGCGCAAAGCCTCCGCGCTCATCTTCTGCACGAGGGCGAGGATCTGTGCGCGATCCTCTTCGGTCATCGCGCGCACGCCTTCTTTTGTCAGAACGTGCGTGCAAAGCGGCAACATTTCGTCCACCGCGCCCTTGGTGTACGCGACGATCTTTCCGTCTATTTCGTGCACCGTGGTCATGCGCTTGCGCACGGAATCGAACGGCTGTTCGAACAGGCGCGGATACTGCGTTTTCAGTTGGTCGTAATCGTCCCCGAATTTGTCAGCGTAGAATAAAAGCGCGCCCTCGGTGGGATCGCCCAGCGTTTCGCCGGGGCGGTCGGGATCTTTCGACGCGTTGTTGCACAGCGCGCAGCCGAACACAAGATCGCGGCACAGATCGCCGTACTTTTGCACCGATTCTGAAGCATCGGTCGCATTCCCCTCCACAAAATCGCCGTTGATGGCGACGTGCGTGACCGTCATTTTATTGAGCGTGAGCGTGCCCGTCTTGTCGCAGCAGATGACCGTCGCGCCGCCGAGCGTCTCCACGGCGGGCAGGTTGCGCACCAAGGCGTTCTTTTTCGCCATGCGCTGCACGCCGAGCGCCATGATGATGGTCGCGGTCGCGGGAAGTCCTTCGGGAATAATGGAAATCGCGAGCGAGATCGCCGTCATCACGAGCGGCAGGATCTGCCGTCCGCGCAGCATACCGATGACGAATACCAAAACGCAGACCACAAGCCCCACGAGGCTTAAAATTTTTCCCACGGAATTGAGTTTTTTCTTTAAGGGAGTTTCCAGATCGTCTTCCTCTTCGAGCATGCCCGCGATCTTGCCGACTTCGGTATTCATGCCCGTGCCAACGACGATGCCCTGCGCGTTGCCGTACATGACGACGGACGACGTATACGCCATATTCACGCGGTCGCCCAAGGGCGCGTCCTCGGGAAGGATGCTGGGGCCGTCCTTTTCCGACGGCACGCTCTCGCCCGTGAGCGCGGCTTCCTGTATTTTTATGTTCGAATCCGCGACGATGCGGATATCCGCGGGCACGATGGCGCCGTCCTCGAGATAGATATAATCTCCCGGCACCAGTTCGCTCGCGGGCACGACGCTCTCCTCCCCTTCGCGCAGGACGCGCGCGGTGGGAGCGCTCATGCTCTTCAAAGCCGCCAACGCGTTAGCGGCTTTTTTCTCCTGAATGATTCCGATGACCGCATTGAGCGCGACGACGGCGAGAATGATGACCGCCTCCGCCCATTCCTGCATGACCATCGAAAAGACCGCCGCCGCGATAAGAATGAGCACCATCACGTCGGAGACCTGTTCCCACAGCATTTTCAGGATGCTCTTGGGTTTTTTCTGCCGAAGATCGTTTTTGCCGTATTGTTCCAGCCGTCTGGCGGCCTCTTCGTCGCTGAGTCCCCGTTCGCTCGTGGATAAAATCTCCTCCACTTCGCGCACGGACAACGAGTGCCAGGGTTTGTGATCTTGACTTTCCATAGATTTCGAGTTTTTACTCCTCCGAATAAATTTTTGAAAACACAAAAAGACATAGCCGGGTACGGCTATGCCTTAAAATTCTTTCGTATTATCATAACTTGGGTCGGGGGCTACGTCTCCGTTGCCGTCGTTCATTTTTCGAAAAATCCTTATTTTTGTGTTTTTTAACATTCTATCATAGAGTTTAACCCATGTCAAATGTTTTTAAACTTATTTTTACGGGAAAGCGCGAAAAGGATCGCGATCGCCGCAACGCACAGGACCGCCTGCGTGAGAGGCAAAGCCAGCCATACCCCGTCAAGTTTTAAAAAAGACGAGAGCGCGAACGCCGCCGCAAACACGATCGCCAATTCCCCGTACACAAGACCGTAGGACACTTTGCTCTTGCCGATGGAATAAAAATAGGAGGAAGTCACTTTGATAATTGCCGTGAACAGCGTACCCGCGCCGAATATCGGCAGTACGCGCGCCGCGAGCGCACCCGCCTCATCGCTCGTGCCGAATGCTTTCGGAATGAGTTCGCGGCAGAAAAGCAGCGCGAGGAAATAAACGAGCGCGGTGACGAGCGCCGTAACGTAGGCGTAATTCCGGAATTTTTTCGCGGTCTTTTCCTGTCCCTCTCCGTAACAGGCGCTGACAAGAGGCTGCGCGCCGTCGCCCACGCCCTGCAACAAAAAGAGAATGACCGAATACATATACGCGACCACCGCGTACGCCGCGACCGCCGTATCCCCGCCGAATTCCAGACAAAATTTATTGAGTATGAGCGTGGTGATATTGGGGCAGAGCGTCAGCCCGAAGGGCGATGCGCCCACCGCGGCGATCTTGCCGATACGCCGAAGGGAAAAGGAGAATACCCCGCCGCCCATCTTTCTGATGCGCAAAAACAAAAAGACCGCGCACGGCACCACCGTGACCGCCTGCCCGATGCCCGTTGCAAGCGCGGCGCCGAACAGTCCGAGGGACATATACTGCACGAACAGCCAATCGAGAAAGATATTGCTGACGAAACCGCCGCTCATGGCGAGCATCGCCCCCACCGCCGCGCCGAAATTGCGAAGCAGCGGGATACAGCCCGTGGCCAATACCTGCAAAGCAGTGCATAAAATGAGCACGAGCGAATAGGTTTTCGCGCCCTCCAGCACCTCGCCCGTCGCGCCGAACGCCTGCAGAAACGGGCGGTACACGGCGAGCAGCAAGAGCGTGCACACTACGCTCGCGCCCAATAAAAACATCAATGTGTTGCCCAGATATTTTTTTTCGCTCTCCGCATCGCCCTCGCCGCGCGTTAAGGAAACGAACACCGCGCCGCCGATACCGATGCCCGTTCCCACCGAGTTGACGAGTGCGATCATGGGATAGGCGATATTGATGGCGGCAAGCCCCGCGTCCCCCACGTTGTTGCCGACGAAATACCCGTCGACAATGGAATACAACCCCGAAAACGCAAACGCCGCCATGGAGGGCAGCACGTAGCGCAAAAATTGTTTTATCATTGCCATTTTCTCCAAAATGTGTTATACTTGTATAGTATAAACCTTAAAGCAACTTGAATGTCAAGAGGATAGCGGAACATTATGAAACAAGAAAAATATCTTTCGGAAATCGCAAAAATATTCGGGATCCGCGCCTCGGCGCTGCGCTATTGGGAAAGCGAAGGGCTGCTGAAATTCGAGCGCAACCGGGAAAACAACTACCGCGAACCGACCATGCAGAATATGCTGGCGGTGTACGACATACTGTTTTTGCGCAGTCTGTCCATACCCGTCGATAAGATCAGGACCTGTTTCGCCTCGTCCCTCGGAGAAATTTCCGACGTGTTCGAAGAAAACGAACAGACGCTTACCCGCCGTATCGCGGAGTTGGAAAGTTCGCTCGTACGTCTGAAAAAAAAGTCCGCGGCGATCCGCCGTATCGGCGAACTGAGAGCGCGCGGCAACGCCTGCGTGTACGAGCGGCTGCCCGCATTTCACCCCTTCGCACTCTCCGAACAAAAGAGCGCGCGCGAATTCGTTTCCGAATACGAACGGTTGGGCGTCTGCATTCGTTCGCGTGGCGAAGAACCGCAGTTCCTCGTCTTCGAAAAAAATCGATTTGCAGAAGAAAAACGCTATATGAGCGGCTTACTGTCCATCGATACCGCTACGCAGAAAGTGATCGAAGCGCCCGAGGGAAGCAAAATTTTTGGCAAATACCTCGTCACCGCTACCGAAAACGGCGTGCAGCAGGACTTTTACGAGGCGTTCGCCGAGATCGACGGCTGAGCCGCGCCCCGCCTCTTTTTAAATTGCGCGTACAGCGCGAGAGCCAGCGCCGCCGCCGCGCATTCGGAAACGGGAAAGGCGAGCCATACGCCCGCAAGCCCCATCGCGGGCAGGAGCGCGAGGGCGAGCGGCGGAATGAGGATGAGTTGTCGGACCAGCGTGATCGCCAGAGAGCGCACGCCCATGCCCAGCGCCTCGAACGCGCCCGGCAAAATGACGCCGAACGTGGACACCAGAAATCCCGACGCGAGGATCCGAAGCCCGGGAATGCCGATCTCCATCATCTCGTTGTCCGCGCCGAACAGCGCGAGAATGGGGCGGGGAAACAGTTCGAACAGCAGCGTTCCCGCCAGAATAAAACCGCCCACGACGAGAAGGCTCAGCCGCACGCATTTGTCCATGCGCCCGTATAATTTTGCGCCGTGATTGTATCCCACGATGGGGCGCATTCCCTGCACCAGACCCGAGGCGGGCACATAGATGAGCGTCTGCAATTTGTAATAAATGCCGAAAAAGTTGACCGAAAGTTCGGATACGCGCCCGAGAATGGTGTTCAATATCCCCACGAGCGCCGAGGGCATCGCCATCATCAGCGCCGAAGGGACGCCCACCGCGTAGATGCGCCCCACTTCCTTTTTGCGGAAACGGAAACCGCGGAATCTGACTTTCAGCCCGTTCCCCTTTGCGAAAAACCACACGAGCGACACGATGCACGCGCACGCCTGCCCCAAAACGGTTGCGACCGCCGCGCCCGTGACGCCCATTTCCGGAAATACGCCCACGCCGTAGATCAGGAGCGGGTCGAAGATGATGTTGACGATCGCCCCGAGCGCCTGCATCAGCATGGGGAACATGGTATTCCCCGTCGCCTGGAACAGTTTTTCCACGGCGATATGCACGAGGGAAAAGCACGCCAGACACAAGACGATCTTCCCGTAAGAAACGCCGTATTCCAGAACCGCGGGATCGTCGGTAAACAATTTCAGAAACGGTTTCGTGCCGAACAGCCCCAATACGAGAAAGAGCGCGCAGTGAATGAACGAGAGCATGAACCCGTGCGCGGCGTACGAATCCGCCTCGTCGCGCCGTCCCGCGCCCAGAGAGCGCGAAATACAGGAATTCAGCCCCACGCCCAATCCGACCGCGACCGCCAGCACGAGATTTTGCAGCGGATACACGAGCGTGACGGCGTTGAACGCCTGCTGACCGAGGCGCGTGACGAAAATGCTGTCCACGATATTGTACATGGACTGAATAAACATGGACAGCATGGTCGGCACAGCCATTTTCATCAACAGCCGAAAAATCGGTTTTTCGCCCAATAGGCGCTCGTTATCCTGCGGCATAAGTTCCTCTTTCGCATAAAAAATGCTATAAGCCCTCTGTTTATCTCAGAAACAGTAAAACTTATAGCATGCAGCACGTTTTGATTTTGGTATAGTATAGCCGAACGCGCAAAAAATGTCAACTTTTTAATCGAACAATTTCCGCACGGAAACCGCGCAATTCGTCGGGGTCCGGGCATTTTCGCCCGTATATACCATGATCACGCCCTGTTCGACGCACACCCGCACGGCGGCGTTCTTTCCCGTGATCGGGTGCAGCGCGCCGAACGCCGTGTCCGCAAGATCTGCGACGAGCAATATTTCCGAAACGCCGCGCGTCGCACCGTCCGCCGCGGGCACGAAAAACTGATAGGTGCCCGCGCCCTCCACCGTTAAACCGCCGCTGCGCCCGTTTTTCCAGGCGGAAGGCGCGATCCCCTCTAAATCGATCTCTGCCGCCGCCGCGCCGTCGAAAGAATATTCGCGCCCGCCCGCAGTCAGTTTCAGCGCGTGTTTCACCTTATCCGCGCACGCCGCGTTCAAAACCGCCTTGCCGTCCGCGGCGAAAATTTCCGCAAGCGGCGCGCCGCCGATGCTTTCCGTCACTTTCGCGGCGTTTTCGCTCTCGGGCACGCGCGCGGGCGGCGTGTTCCCCTCTATAATATCCCGTATCATCTGCACCGTGGCAGGATTTTTCACTCTCATATTTCACTCCTTATATAACCGCCGTCAAAATAGCGCGCAGTTCCGTTGACGGCACGGTGTCCGCCGTAAACGTGAGCGTGCCCGCGCCGACGGAAACCAGCCGCACGTTGTTTTTCAAAAACGCCGCCGCGTATCCCGCCGCGGGCGCCGCGCCCACGAAACTTCCCGCCGTGAGAGAGGAAAGCGCCGCAAGCGCCGCAGAATCGAATACCGCCGTCTTGTTCTGCCACGCCGATACGGGCAAGACGAGTTCTTCCGTAAAGGACGCACCCTCTTCCAGCGCGGTGATGCGCCCGAGCATTCCCGCCGCCTGCGTTTCCAGCGCGGAAAGCGTTTCTTCATGGTTCTGCGCCGTTTGCTCCGCCGCCGCAATGCGCTCCGCGTTGCCCTCCGCCAGCGTTGCCACCGAATTGATGCGCGTATAGGCTCCCGAAAGTTTGGTATCCGATTCCACCGTCGTGGAATAATCACTGAGATCCAGCCTGAGTCCCGCGCTCGTGAGCCGCAGCGCCTCGTCGGACGCGGCGTCCAGCACCACCGAAAAGGTATTGTCCGTCTTGGCGAGGCCCTTGCCCGCCTCGTATTTGGGCGTTTTTTCCTGGATCTCCGCGCGCACGTCTTCCAAAGCCAGATAAACCGCGCCGCTACTGAGCGCGTTGGTGCTATCTTGCGTAGGCGCGGCGTCGAACGACAGAACGTCCTGCTTGGCGGTGAGGGCAGCGTCCGTTTCCCTTTTGGAATAATATCCCGCGTACAGTTCGTCGGTCATCGGCGCGGCGACGAGCGTCACCCCGAGGTCGCTTTGGGGCGCGCGTTTCGCCGTAAATACCACGTTTCCGCTTTCTGCCGACGCTTCGACGCCGCACGTCAGATATTCCTTTGCCGAATCGTCGTCGGGATACACGGATATTTCCGCCGCCGCAAGCCCTTCCGCGGTAAAGACTTGCTTGTTTTGCGCCCAGTTTTGCGCTTTGAGCGTGAATGCGAACGCGCGGCTGCCCGAAAGATGCAAAGCGACGCTCCCTTTACTCTGCCATGCGCCCGACGCATACGTAAACAGTTCGAACAGGCTTTCCCCCGCGTCGTCCACGCGCAGGTACAGAACGCCGCTCTCGCCGCGCGCGGGCAGATTTTCCACCGTTTCCACGCGCATTCCCGCCATCTGAGCCAGTTTTTCCGCATAACTCTCGGCGCGGTTCGCCTCTGTTTTGCTCTTTTCCGCGAGCGCCTGCGCCTCCGCTTTCACCTTTTCGAGCGAAGAGAGGTGCGCGGCGGTCATTTCGGAAAAATCGAGCGCCGTCTGCCAGTAACCGCGGTTGAGTTGACCGTCGGCAAAGGGCGGCTGCGCGTTTTCTGCGACGAGCGAGCGCACGATACAGCCTTCGCCGCCGTCCCGCACGGCGAACACGAGTTCCCCTTTTCCGTAGGACGAATCCTCTTTCCAGCAATAGAGCGAGCGCGCCCCGTAGCGCCCGTCCAGTACGTCCGCATTGAGCGACGAAACGGCGGAAAGCAGGCGGCCGTACACGTCGTCCGAGGGCGATTCGGGAAGATTTTCGCGCACGCCGCGTTCGACGGTAAAGACGAAGGGTTCGAGGGCAAAGATCTCTGCGCCCGCCTGCCCGTTATAGCGCACGTGGAACTGCACTTTGACTCTGCCGTGTTCGGAAAGCACGGGCGAAGGAAAGAGCGCGCTGCGAACGACGAGCGGCGCGCCGTTGTCGTCGCGGATACCCGAAAGGGAAAAGTCGGTTGATAAAAGGACGGGCGGGCAGGTTTTGCCGCCCGACAAAGTGAACGACGCGGTGACCGCGTCGGTTTCGGGGAAAGGAGAAACCAACCCCAGGCGGTACGAGCCCGCCGCGCCCTGAAAGACGCGTTCCTGCACGGCATTGAGAATTTTTCCGTTGCCGTCGGCATAAATGATCATAGAAAACCTCCACTTTCGACCTCTGCCCCATTATAGCGCGAAAGAAGCGGATTTTCCAATGTAACTGACAAAAATGAAAAAGCGCTGCCCCGTTTGCGGGCAGCGCTCTTTTACTTTTGTTCTTTGGAAATTCTTTTTTTGATTTTGTTCCATAAGGCGTCGGCGGCGCGGTCTTCCTCGTCGGAAGGCAAGGGCGAAAGCGGCGAAATATAGACGATGAACGAACTTCCGTCGTCCGCGGTGATCTGCAAGTGCGCGTTTTCGCCCGAGCACGAAGTTTGCACGAGCCAACCGTTTTTATTGCGTAAAATCTTGTAAATTTCGCCCGCAACGTCGTCGCTCGTTAATTTTTGCATAGTTTTTCTCCTTTTGCTGATAATGATATTATATCCTACTATCTAAGACAATGCAAGCATTTTGTCTAAGTTGGTAGGATAATTTTTATATGGAAAAATTTTCTGAAAGACTCAAAGAATTGATGTTTTATTGTGATAATATAAAATCCGAAAGTTTAGCAAAGGCAATCGGAGTAGCAGGTTCTGCGGTGCGTGCATGGTGTAACGGCAGCAGAACCATTTATTTATCGAATGCTATAAAATTAGCGGACTTTTTTACTTGTTCATTAGATTTTCTCGCTGGTCTGACAGAAGAACGTATTACGGTTTCTCCAAAAGTATGCCCGCCTTTTTACAAAAACTTGCGTAAAGTAATGAATGAAAAAGGAATTACTCGCTATTATATCGGAACACATACGCAAATAAAAGATTCCTATTTTCAAAAATGGAAAAACGGCACAGACAGTCAACTTGATACTATCATATACTTAGCCAAACAGTTGGATTGTTCCCTCGACCATCTCGTGGGAAGAGAAGATTAAAAAAACGCACCTCTCAAATCTGGGGTGCGTTTTTTCTTATAATACGATCCCGTTCTTTTGCAGCAGTTCGCGCGCGGTTTCCACGCTGTCCACGCCCGTTCGGTTTTTGATGGGAGCAAATTCTCTCTCGCGTACCACTTCGAACGGCAGGCACGTTTCCATCAGTTTGATCATGTCGAGTATCAGCGTTTCAAACTTATACCCGTTTTCCGTCTGCGGCTTGACGAGTTCGCCCGCCTCGCTGAGATACGGCACCTTTTTCTTCACCACGTGCACGGGAATTTTTGCGTCCGCCACTTCGTCCAATTTTTCCAGACGGAACAGATAATTCAATATTACGCCGTAAATATACTGCAAATCGCCCTTTTCGTCCCGCGCGTTCGCCATTTCTTCGGTGAGTTCGTAATATTCTATAATATTCGGCTTTCCGTCTTCCAGACACAGCACGCCCACTTTTTCGTGCGGCTCCGCTTTGCATACCACCTTAGACCCGCAGTTCACGCCCTCCGCGATGCACGCCCCCACGAATACGGGATCCGCGATCCGCTGCAATACGTTGTCCACCGCGAACGCGTTCAGCCACTCTATGCCCCGCGCGCGGATCTCGCTTAAAAGCCCGCACCGCGCAAGCGACGAGTACCACCCGCCGTTCCCGTTGGGCGAAAGCGCGATATTCGCCTTGCCTTCCAGAATCACTTTACCCGAAAAATCCACCGCGGGCGCCATATCCTGTTTGAAAAACCGCACGTACTGCGCGGGATATCCGAAATAGTTCTTTTCTTTCCAGAAAGCAACCGTTTCGTCGTTGTTCTTTTCGCTTGTCATCACGTACAGCGGCACGTACGCGCCGCACTCGTTCGTGACTTCCAATAAGTTTTCGATCTGCTGCTGAAATATATACAGCGGACGCGTTATGCCGATATCGAACGTGCCCTTGGGCGCGTCCGTTCCCAGCCGCGTGCCCTGCCCGCCCGCAAGCAGCACCGCGCTGACTTTGCCTTTTTTGATCGCCTCTTTCCCGAGCGCGAAAAACTCTTCGCGCCGCGCTTCGATCTCTTTCGCGCGCAAACCCGAAATCGGCTCGATCTTTCCCTTTCCGCTTAAATTTTCGGGATGCGCCAGATTTTCCAGCACCGACCAGTCGGTGCCCCGTACCTGCGCCTCCAACGATTTTTTTTCGCTTTCGTTCAATTCGCCCCAATAGCGCAAAATCTGCTCCTGCCCGATGCGTTTCAGCGTGTTTTCTGTCGTTTCCATCTCACTCCCAGCCGCTTTTTTTATGGTACATTATAGCATACGAAAACCGCTTTG
The DNA here is from genome assembly GCF_004134775.1 of Candidatus Borkfalkia ceftriaxoniphila. Classification (NCBI taxonomy): domain Bacteria; kingdom Bacillati; phylum Bacillota; class Clostridia; order Christensenellales; family Christensenellaceae; genus Candidatus Borkfalkia; species Candidatus Borkfalkia ceftriaxoniphila. The sequence goes on along the minus strand of NZ_SDOZ01000002.1, from coordinate 1,537,392 downwards.
TAAACAAATGGACGGCGATAACGCCGTCCTTTTTTGTATCTTACTTATCTTCTTTATTCTTTTCTTCTTTTTTGCGCTCGTAATAATTTTTGTAGCCCGCTTTGTGATTGTCGCCCTCGTCCCACTTTTTGCCGCCCGTAGCGAACAGTCCGATGACGAGCGCCGCAGCAAGGATCACGGCGATGATGGGCCACACGAGGTTTTTCGGCAGCGCCAGCGCGAAAGCGATGCAGACCGCGGCAATGACCAGAAGGCACGCGCCGAGGATAATGTTCATTTTTTTCAGCGTAACGCTGTTCTTTTCCGCAAACCCGTTAAAGAGGAATGCCAAACCGCCCACGCCCGCAAAGAGCGCGACCGCCCAGTTAAGATTGAAAAAGCCGAAGGTGTCGGGCACCAATACGGACAAAAGCCACAAAACGGCCGCCGCCAAAAAGGCGAGCACGACCAAAAATTTCACGAAAAATTTTCTGCTCATAAAATGTTCCTCCCCGCGTTTAACGCAAAATTACCGAGCAAGATACGGCGCAGATGCTCTCGCCGTCGCCCAGAACGACGGTATCGCCGTGCTTATATTCGCGCACCAGCCCGCCCAGGCGCAACTTGAAAGCCGCAGTCCCGTCGCTCGTCGCCAAAACGGTGTACGTTCCGGGCAGCAATTCGCCGTTCTTTTCCGCGGTTTTTTCTTCGCCGCGGGCAAGGACGAAATCCCCCACGCGGTGCGTCGCCCGTACTTCGCCGTTTTCGCTCACGGCGTCCGATCTCGAATAGCGCACGCCGTCGATGATTTTCACGTCCTCGGCGCGGCCGCCCGTCTGTTTTTTTCTGAGCGCAGCAAGCAGTACGATCACCGCCACCACGGCGAAAGCAAGCAGTACCGCAAGCACCAAGATGATAATTTGTTCCACAGTCATAAAACCGCTCCTTTGTCCGCGTCAGCGGATCTTCTCGCCGCACTCGGGGCAGAATTTGCCCGTAGCGGGAAGTTTGGCGCCGCATTTGGGGCAGGCGGTCAGAACGCGCGTGCCGCATTCGGGGCAGAATTTCGCGTTCGCAGCGAGCGCCGCGCCGCATTCGGAACATTTGCGCCCCGCGCTCTGCGCCGCAGGTTCGCTCTGTACGGGCGCCGCGGGCGCATTTCCGAACATTTTTCCCATATTCATACCCATGCCCCAGCCGAGCCCCGCGCCCATGGCGGTGCCCGCCATGCCGGGATTTTTCGCCGCCTCTTTCAAGGCGTCCGCCTGCGCCATCTGGGTATAAACGTCCATATTGCGGCGCATCATGCCCAGTTTCGTCGTTTCGTCCAGCGCCTTTTCCAACTCCTGCGGCATGGAAAGGCTCTCGAAATTAAAGGCGCAAAGTTCCAGGCCCAATCCTTCGAATCTGCCCGAAAGCGTCTTTTTCACGATCGCGCTCAACTCCATCAGATTCCCCGCCATATCCAAAACGGGAATGCCGCATTCGCCGACGGCGTCGGAAATGCCCATCACGAGCATACTGCGGATATAGTCGGTGATGTCCTGCGTGCGGAAGGAAGAATGCGTGCCCGAAAGTTCGTTCATGAACACGAACGCATCCTTGACGCGGAAAGAATAAGTACCGAACCCGCGCACGCGCACGGCGCCGTAATCGGCGTCGCGGATGATGATGGGATTGGCGGTGCCCCACTTCATGTTGGTAAACTGACGGGTATTGACGAAATACACGTCGGATTTATAGGGCGTTTCGAAACCGTATTTCCAGGACAGTAACTTTGTGATGAAGGGAAGGCTGTCGGTATCCAGTTTATAAAAACCGGGCAGGAACACGTCCGCCATGCGCCCTTTATCGCAGAAGATCGCGACCTGAGAATCGCGCACGGTAAGAGCGGAGCCGCGTTTGATCACGTTTCCCGCCATGTCCACTTTATGTACGATGACGTCGGGCGAATTATCCGTCCACTCGATTACCTTTAAAATAGCCATATTTTACAGTATCCTCCGTTGTTCAGCATGGAAATAATATAGCATAAAGCGGCTGAAAAGTCAATATTATTTTATAAAGAGCATTTGACAAACACCGCGTTTTCGCTTATACTATTTATAAATACATCACGAGGTTTCCCTAATGCAACCCATTCGCAGCGCTCTTCGCAAAAGTTTTTTTCTCGCGGCGATCTTGTCCTTTCTTTTCGTCGGCGGAATTCCCGCCATCGTGCTCGGAGCCGTAAACGGCATTGGGGCGGTGATGGGGATCGGAATCGGCGCGACCGTCGTCGGGTTCTACGGAGCGCCCGTCGCGTGGGTAGGCTACGCCGAAAAACGTTCGCTGTATCGGCTCGTGAGCGCCGTCGTCGAAGAGCATATCTACACCGTGCAGGAACTTTCCGCACAACTTTCCCTCTCGGAAAAGAACGTCAGCGGCAAATTGACGACCTGTTTTCAAAAGCAATACCTTATGGGTTTCAAGCGCGTCGGCGACGAATTGAAACTCAACGAAAACACCGCTCTGTCCGAAACGGTGCACGCCGCCGTCTGCCCAAACTGCGGCGCGAAATATTCCTATCAGGGAACGCATTCCCAATGTCCCTACTGTGGAACGCCTTTTTCCGAAAAATAAACAAAACCGCCGCACGGTACCGTGCGGCGGTCTTTTATTGTGTTACTTTTTTTCGTTCACGGCGATCCAGATCTCGCAATAATATTCGGGATCGTCCACGTTGTCCGAAGGGTACACTTCGAGTTCGACGCCGCTGCCGTATTCGTAATTGCTCTGCGGGAAAAATTCCGAGCAAATTTGCAGATACGTCTTTTTAAACGCGTCGGGCATCTTGCCCCTGCACTCGAAAACCGCGTACGTTTGCGCGGGGATCCCGACGATTTCCAGCGGCTCGCCGTCGAGCGGCGCGCCGTTATACTCCGCGCCGATGGCGTAGGGAAAACCCGAATCCGCCATATCTTTCGAAAAACAGACGCCGAGCACGCCGTTCAGGTTGTCGAAACGGGCGTATTTGCACAACTTTTGCATCGTACCGTCGTTCGTGCATTCGTTCCAGAATGCGGAGATATCCGCCGTGGCGGTGTCGCCCTGCGGCTTGTTCACATACTTTTTCTTGCAGACGAGTTGAAACGCCTGCTTTTTTTCGATCCTGTAATCCATCGTATTGCCTCCCGACAAAATAAGTTTTACGGAAAGTCTGGAAAAGGATTTGACGCTTCCGCCGCGGCGCGCAGCCGACGGAGCGACCCCGTGGAAACGCGTAAACGCGCGGGTAAAACTTTCGGGGGAATCATAACCGTATCTGAAAGCGATATCTGCGATCTTTTCTTTCGAACGCTGCAGATCTTCCGCCGCGAGCGTCAATCGGCGCATGCGGATATAATCTCCGAAAGAATAGCCGCACAGCATGGCGAATATTCTCTGAAAATGAAACGATGACGAATAGGCCTGTTTCGCCGCCGTTTCATAGACGATCTCTTCCGCCATGTGCTCTTCCGCGTAATCGAGTGCCCGCTGTATCCCCGTGATCCAATCCATTCGGTAAATCTCCTTCCGTATACGATGATTATAACACGTTTCCTCGAAAAGTTCTTGACTTTTTGTGCGCTCCGATGACAGATCGCGGCGATTATTTTATCCAGACGCTCCGCAATATCCTGACTTGCATTTCGCAGGCGCGCAGCGCGCCGCGGTACAAGGTCGCGGAATTTTCGTCGTTTCGAGGGAAAATGTAGCCGCAGACGGGGTATTTGCCCCCTTGCGCGTACAGTTCCAGGCTCATACTGTCGCGTATTGCTAAAAGGCTGAGTTTACCCGATTCGAGAGGCACTTTGGTATTGACGCCGAACGCCTGCAAAATCTGTGTTTCGCTGTGATATCGCACGAGTTCGCCGCCGAAATCCAGTTCCAGAATGGCGTGGCAGTCGAATTCGGCTTCAAGCAAAATCGACAGACATCGCGCGTCGAAAGGCTTTAAAATGCGTTCGTCGCGCTTTTCCGCGCTCACCGCGCCCAAAACGCACTCCCATTCCCGCGAGGCGGGTATTTTGAAAAATTCCTCAACAGGATAGCGCGCAAGGCGCAGTTTGCCGTCGATCTCGCAAGGCGAGATTCGGGTGGGCAGGGAAAACTCGCCGTTGAACGGCATGCCGTTGCGTTCGGGCAAATAAAAATTTTGCGTGCGCCAGCCCATGAGGATACGGCGGCCGCACGGATCCCCCTCGAAGGTCTGCAACGAATAGAAATCCTTGCCGAAATCGATCGGATACGGGCCGTCTTCCTTACAAAACCGATGCCCGTCAAAGGCGCCGATATAGTATTTTCCCACACTGTGATCGCCCCAGTAATCGGCGCCCGCCAGCATGACCCACTTTCCCGTACCTTCCAGTTCGAACAGGTCGGGGCACTCGTTGAGCGGCGGAAAAATCTCCTCCGACTCGAATTTCCAGTTTAAAAGATCGTCCGACGAAAAAAAATCGAAACGGTATCCGTCCATGAACAGCGCCATGATCCACTTTTTCGTGGGCGCGTGATAGATCACTTTGGGATCGCGGTTGCCGTATGTAACGTTGGGCAATACGGGATTTTGAGCGTATTTTTCGAATGTCTTTCCGCCGTCGAGGGAATACGCGAGACAGATCGTAAACGCTTTGCCCGCGGAAAGGCGGTTCGTGCCGCCTGCGGCAGTATAGTAAAGCAAGAGCGGCGGCTCTTTTTCGGTGCCGAGACCGCTGACGTTTTGCGTATCGTTTACGCCGCAGCCCGAAAACATGGTGCCGTCTTTGTCGGGATAAAGCGCCTCACCCGCCTCTTCCCAATGGATCAGATCTTCCGAGCACGCGTGCCCCCAGTGCATATTGCCCCAGCGCACGTCGTACGGATTATGCTGGTAAAAAAGATGATATTTGCCGCCAGCATAGACCAGCCCGTTAGGATCGTTCACCCAGCCGCGCATAGGCGTATAATGCAGTTGCGGTCGTAGTTCTTCCCGATACACGCCCTCGGGCAGCGAATCGCTCTCTTCTATCAGATCCAAAAGTACGGCGTTTCCCGCAAGGGAAAAACACAGATTTTTTCCGATAAACCGCTCCGCGTCCAGCCATGCGATAAAATCGGGCCTATCGCAAAGCCGCAGATCGAGATCGTACAGAGATTCTCCGTTGCACGATAACAGTACGTTGACCGCGACCGCGTTGCCGCCGATGGGAAAAATCAGATATTTTTTTCCGATGCTGAAAATTCTTTCCGCCATGATGTCTCCTCTCCGTCGATTATGCTATGTAAAGTGTGCGTGACAGTGCGGGAAAACGCGGGCAGAGCGCCCGTATTCGCCGCCACGAACGCGCCCAAAACATTTCCGCAGTGCGCCGCCGTGAAGGCGTCCTTCCCCGAAAGGTAGGCGTACAGAAACGCCGCCGAAAACGCGTCGCCCGCGCCGATGGTATCTCCGCCCGACGAAGGAGCGGATTCGATATGCCTCTCCCCGCCGCGGGTATAGACGAAACACCCCTTCGCGCCCAGCGTCACGAGAACCGTTTGGATATCGTGATCCTTTGCAACGCGGCGGCAGAACGATCGGACGCAAAGATCTTTCCCGTAAAGTAATTTCCCCAAAAGCGCGCATTCGTCCTCGTTCAGTTTCAGTACGTCGCACGCTTGCAGCGAAAATCCGATCACTTCCTTTTCCGCGAAATCCATGCGGATATTGACGTCGAAAAATACGCAGTCCGCTTTCACGTTTTGTAAAATGCTCTGAACGGAGGCGCGGGAACGCGGAAACCGCTGCTCGAACGAGCCGAAACACACCAGATCGGGCGCATACGCGTTCAGCGCCGCCAGATCTTCTTTGCCGATCTGGATTTCGTCGAACGCTGCGCGGGGGATGCGGTAAGTCGCGCTGCCCGTCTCGTCCAAGACCGCCTCCGCGACGCCCGTCGCAAATCTTTCGTCCCGCTGCGCGAACGAATGTACGCCGTACTCACGGATTTTTTCCAGCGCCCTGTCGCCGCGCGCGTCGCGCCCCACGCAGGTGACGAACGCGCTTTCCGCGCCCAACCTTTTTAAGTTGACCGCCACGTTGAAGGGCGCGCCGCCGATGTATTCCTTCTCGTTGATAACGTCCCAAAGCACCGCGCCCACCGAAAGCGCCCTGATTTTTTTCATAGCGATCCTCTACTTAAAATATTCTCTGCCCGTTTCCACGAGCGCGAGCACGTTTTCCACGGGAATATCGGGCGTTACCGCGTGCGTGGGCGATAAAATGTAGCCGCCGCCCCGCATCATGACGTCGAGCACCTCTTTCGTCTTTTCCCGCACTTCTTTGACGTCTGCAAAGGGCAGAAACTGCTGGGTGCTGATCCCGCCGTAAAAGGTGAGATCTTTGCCGTATTCTTTTTTCAGATCTTTTAAAGAATAGATCTCGGGCTGTACGGTGTTATAAACGTCCACGCCCATATCGATGACCTCGCCGAGGATCTCCCGAAGATCGCCGCACGAATGCAATACGATCTGTTTGCCCGCCGCCTTGATCTTGGAAAACAGTTTACCGACCTTCGGCTTGATAAACTTGCGCCACATCTCGGGCCCCATGATCAAACCGTTCTGCTGCCCCCAGTCGTCCCCGAAATAGACGGCGTCGAAATCGCGCTTCAGAATTATATCCAGCAGTTTGTCGTGATGCTCGTAGATGCCGTCGAATACGCGTTCCGCCTTTTCGGGTTCCAAAATCATGTCGCACAGCAGATTTTCCATACCGCAGAGGCTCCATGCGCGCTCGAAAAAGCCCATCGTGATGGAAAACATGGTATAGCGCTCCTTTTCCGCTTCCAGCGCGGCGAGCGTCTGTTCCGCCAGATCTTCGCAGACCGCAGGAAACGCATAATCTTCCAATTCACAATGTTCCAATGGATACGTCTTGACGATACCCACGTCGCCGCCGTCCTTGGAGGTTTGCCAGGTTACGCCGAACAAGTCGAGTTCGTCGCCGTTTTCGAGTTTTTTGTTGCGCTTGTACTTTTTGCGCAGCATATGATTGCCGAGCGCCGCGTCCACGTTTTTTTCGCCTACGACGGCGGCGAGATTTTTCTCGAAACCCGCGGTCGTTTCCACGTTTATCGGCACGAAATCAACGTTTCTGTGGGCGATAGACGCCCTGATCTTTTCACGCATAGTCATGGTTTTTACCTCAGTCATAAAATCGGATATCGGAAAATTTCGCCCCTTCGCCCGCGGCGTAGAAGCCGAAACCGTAACCTGTCAAATTGTAGATCCTCGTTGAAAGAGCGATCTCCCCGTTCACGTACAGAGTGAGACATTCCCCCTGCATATAGAGTTCGCATTCGAATTTGTCCGCATTCGGCAGTTTTACGAACGCCTGCGAGGGCGCCGTCTGCGTCAGCGTCGGTTTGGTGTTGTAAAAGGACAAAAGCCCCGCCTTCACGTCGAATTCAACGCATACTTCGCCGTAGCCCGATACGCCGCGCGCAAAGGTCAGCCCCGCCTTATCTTCGGCTTCCAGCGTAAAATCCAGTTTCAACGCGCCCTTTTTGACGGGTTCGAACAGAAGATATTGATAGCGCGGCGACTTTGCAAACCGCGCGCTGCCGATTTGATATTCGACGGCGTCGCCCTTGTAGGCAGTCTCGTACGCCGTTTCGTGCGCGAGCGCTTCTGCCCGCTCCCGCACGGGCACGACGTATAACGTGCCGTCGGCGCGCTGTTTCAATTCGTGCAGAGCGAGATTTCCCGCCCAGGTAAACTGTCCCGCGTCGTAATCGGAGATTTTCGTACCGATCCAGCCCACCGTGATCAGACGGTCGCCGCACTGCACCAGCCTTGCCGCGGACAGCCCCGCGCCGTCGAAACAGTCCGTTTCGGGACGGATCCATTCGTCGGAAAGGTTCTTTTTATAGACGTAGCGCGTGACGCGCGCGTTCGTGCCGTCCACCGCTTTCTGAAAATAGGAGAGATACCAATAACCGTTGTACCGAAGAAGGGTGGGACACTCCATAAAGTCGCCGTTGACCGCGTCGTCGTAGTACACGCCGCCGTATTCCCACGTTTTCAGATCGGAAGACGTATAGAGTTTCAGCACAGCCGTCCAGTCGCCCTGTCCGCGCCAGGTGGAAACGAGCATCCAGTAGCGGTTCTCTTCCTCCACCCACACCACGTGCGGATCGCGGAAATCGTCCACGCCGCCGTAAAATCCGTCCTCGGGGATTTTCGTCCAGTTCAAAAGGTCGTCGGATACGGCGTGCTGCACCTTTTCGCTATACTCCACGTCCGCTTCGGGGTAGCCGTTCCAGCCCGTGTAAAAGGCGTGATACCGCCCGTCGCGGCCTTCGAGAACGGTGCCCGTGCCGATGCCGTAATCCTGATTGGCTTTGTCGTTGAAGTTGCCCTCGATGACGCGCCCCTTATCTTCCCACTCGGTATAATTTTTCGTGCGGAACAGATTCCAGGGATGAAAATAGCCCTCGTTCCAGCCGCGCGCGTCGTGGATATAGTACACGTTGAGATTTTCGCCGTCATAAAAGGGAATGGGGTCGCCCGCGTACCCTTCGGCGGGTTTGGGAAATAAATTTATATTCCCCTGCTCGTAATCCTCTTTGTGCGGTTTCGCGCAGGCGGCGAGGGAGCAGCAGCCCAGCCCCACCGCCGCGCAGAGCGCGAGCGCAAGAATTTTTCTGATCATCGGTATCTCCGCTATGCGATCTTATACACTCTGAAATCGCTGATTTCGATATGCAGCGCGCCTTTGCCCGCGTTGTCCGCGCCGCCGCACTGGTAAATGATATCGTAAGAATTATCCAAAAGCACGTCCCTTGTCGCAAGCACGGTAAACTCCTGCGCTTCTGTCGTGAGCACGGGGAACGCGAGCGCGATGGGATCGTACGCGCCGTTGGTCAGATTGACGAGAAACGCGCCCTTGACTTCCTTGTCGGCCTTGGCTTTGAACACGAATTTATAGGTCGCCATTTCTTCGAGTTCGAGGCGGAAGATCACCTTGTTGTAATAATCCACGCTGCCCACATTGCTGACGATATAGTGCAGCGCGCCGCCGTCCGTATAGATGCGCCCCGTACCGTCGAATTTGCCGCTCGTATCGTCCGAACCGTTGAATACGTCGTAACCGGTATTTTCGCCGTAGGGCATAAAGCGCGTCGTTTCTTTGACCGTGTCTGGAACGGAAGTGATCTCCTCCACTTTCAAATTATCGATGGTAATGACGTTGGAAGCCGTTTCCGCGGGCGCCTTTCCGAGTTGAAAATGGAACGACATATTTTCGAGGTCTTTGCTCGCGGTAAAATCCACGGAAAGAGCGTTGCCGCCCACAGCCCAAGTGCCGCCGTTCTGTCCCGCGCGGCTTTCGAAGGCTAATTCCGCGTTTTCATAGTTGATATAATAGGTCTGCGCCGCCGTCGCCGTGACACTCGCCGTCACGCGGTACGAGGAGCCCTCTTTCAGATCGAGATCGGTCGCGACGGAAAAACTTCTGAGCCATACTTCCTCGCGGTTTTCGGGATAATTCGGGATCTCCACCTTTAACTTCCCTTCGGAAAGGGAAAGCACGCTCACTTCGTCGAAAGCGGTGTTGGCAACGCCGTTCATCACCGCCGCGTCGGAAAAGTCCTGCTTATACACTTCGGTCAGATTTTCCACGCCCGTGGAAGAATAGATCTCCGCCTTCTCCAGATACACGCCGTACGCGCCCGCGCCGCCGCCCATATAGACGACGATCTTCATATTGTCCGCCGTCGTATCGGCTTTAAAGGTCATGGTCACGATCTGCACGGAATCCGTCAATTCGACGCTGCGGAACGTGGTATCCACGTTGACGCCGTCCGCATTCTGCACCGCGGTCAGGACATTGAGGTTTGCCGTCGCGCCGAGATACAGTCTAACGTCGTACGACGCGCCTGCCTCCACTGCGAAATCGGTCTTTTGCAAAATGACCTCGCCCGCACCCGCGCCGCCCGCAGTCACGTCGGCGTATAACAGCCCTTCCCGCAGATTTACGGTCGCCGCACCCGCTCCCGCAAGCGTGACGTCCCAGCCGCCGCGGCCGATTTCCGCCGAACTCTTGGAAAAATCAAATGTGTGGTAAAGCGTTTCCACCGCGTCCGCTGCCGTCACCGTAAGCGCGGCAAACTCTTCCGTCTTCAGTTTTCCGCTGTCCGTCACGCTGTATATAATATCGTAACTGCCCTCCTGCGCGAATACCGCCTTGCCGCCGCGAAACTCGACTTCGGGCATAGACGAAACCACGATCTTGTCGGTCAGGTCGCCGTCCTCCTTGTCGAACGCGCTCACGCCCTGTAAAGCGTCGAACTCTTCTCCCGCTTTCACCGTGTACGTATCCGCAAATCCGCTGATGACGGGTTTGGTATTTTCTTCGATTTCGCCGCATGCCGCAAAAAAAGCGAGGCACAGTACCAGCGATAAGATCGCCGCAAATTTTTTCATAGGAATAATCCCCCTTTTTTATGATTGATTTTCAAGATAGCGCCCGAACGCCGACTGATAACATTCGAGAACTTTCTGCAAACCGATTTCGTTCAGTTTTGTGCCGAATGCGGCAAAATCCGCATCGTTCACGCCGCCGTTTAACAGCCATTTCATCAGATTCTGCATGATATAGGAACGCACATTGGTCTCGTACTGCGCCAATACGTTGATCTCCTCCAGCGAATAACTGAGCGTGGGAATACGCTGCACGTTGTCGGGATTATACGGATTGGCGTATTTCTCCAGACGCTCCAGACGAAGCTGCGCGCGCGGTTCCATATTCACGTAATTGTCCCATTCGTATTCGGTAAGACACATGATGCCCATGGGCGCGTTTTGCAGACGGAACTCGTCCGCAGTCATACCCTCGGGCGTGGGCTTTTGCACCAATTTCCCATTGGCATCGCGCTCCTCTTCATACACGACTCCGATTGGCCCGTAATTGAGCTGCGCCGATTCGACGGGATCGAAATGACGGTCGAAATAAGTCAGGAGCACTTCGGGGTTGGGGCAGGTACTCATGAGCACCACACCGCCCGTGGAAATTTCGGGATAGTTGGAAACGCCCAGGACCTGTTCGCCGTTCATGCCTTTCAAGGGATTCAGCAGAATATAATTTGCGGGATTGGAAACGACCGTTTCGCTTTCCCACCAATAGAACGCACCGAGTTTTTCGATCCCTTTGCCGCTGGCGAGAAAGGCGTCCTGACTGTTTTCGAACACCGATTTTGGAACGATCTCCCGTTTGACCCAATCCGCAAGAAAATTGGTAGCCGACTGAAATTTTTTGTCCGTCGCCGTACAGACGACCTTGTCGTTTATAATGGTCAGATGATCGGGATTATCGGGCACACCGAACGCTCCGTACAGATCGGTCTGATTGCCTTGCCAGTGATTGAACACGAAACTTAGGGGAATCTCGTCGTCTTTGCCGTTGCCGTTCATGTCCTTGTCTTTGAACAGCGTCAGAATTTCGCTCATCTGCTGCAAATTCAGTTGCAGTCCGTCCGCAACGTCCGCGTGCGTCAGAAAGGAGATGTCGCCGCTGTCGATGAGCGCGTTCAACCAATTTTTGTTTATAAATAAAAGGTTCGGGTTGGCGGTCAGCCCCATTTCGTCGATGCGCGGCAGAGAGTAGATCTTGCCGTCGAACGAGGTGATGGCGGCGCGGATATCGGGGCGGCGCTCCAATATAGCGCTGAAATTGGGCATATATTCCAGATAATCGGAAATGGGCAGGATCGTGCCGCGACGGGAATAGCGCGCCACCTCGGCGTTAGTAAAACCGGCGTGATAGATGGCGTCGGGCCAATTGTCCTTATCGCTTAAAATGAGCGTCTTTCGCTCGGCGTACGCCGATTCCGTAATATTTTTCCAATGAATATCCACGTTTGTCTTGTCGTACAGATCCTGAAATACTTTCAGCGTATTATAGTCGGGCGTGAGCGAATTTTTCTGCGCAAGGATCTCGTATTCGACGAGCCCTTTTTCCTTTACGATCGGTTTTTGCGTATCCGCCCATTGATAGCCGAGCGTTTCCCAGTCCTTGTCCTGCGTCTTTCCCTTCCCGCCGCAGCCGACCGCAGAAAAAAGAAGCGCCGCCGAGAGCACGAGCCCTGCGATCTTTGCAAAGGTTTTTTGTTTCAATGTTTTACCTCCTTACCGAAACGATTTATTTGAGAGCGCCGATCATGACACCCTTTTCGAAAAATTTACTGACGAACGGATACAGCACCAGAATGGGCAGCGTGGATACGATAATAGACGAATATTTGATGGAGTTTGCGAGTTTCGCCTGTTCGAGAATAGTCCCCGCGTCGCCAGCCGAGCCGCCCGCCGATTCCGTCATGATGAGGATCTCTCTGAGAACGAGTTGCAAAGGGAAATACTTCTGCTCGGACAAAAAGATCAAGGCGCTGAAATAGTTGTTCCAGTGCGCAACCGCGTAGAAGAGCACCATGACCGCGATGATGGGTTTGGAAAGCGGAATGACGATGCTGAAAAAGGTGCGGATCGTCCCCGAACCGTCCACTTCGGCGGCTTCCAGGATCTCGTCCGGCACGCTGCTCGAATAAAAAGCGTTGACCATAAACATATTCCACACCGAAACGCCGTACGGCAGAATGACCGAAAGCGGATTGTCCAAAAGCCCCAGATCGGATACGAGCAGATAAAAAGGGATCAACCCGCCCCCGAAAAACATGGTTATAATAAAATACGTGGTGATAAACTTCCGCCACGGGAGTTCTTTTCGCGAAATCGCCCAGCCCGCGGGAATGGTCACGGCAATGTTGATCGCCGTTCCCAAAAGCGTGTACCAGATCGTATTGAGATAGCCCGTCCAGATCATGCGGTTTTCGAACAGCGCGGCGTACCCTTTCAAATTAAAGCCGATGGGATAGAGAAACACTTCGCCGTTAAAGATGGCGTCCGTATCGGAGATCGAGGCGATGACGATAAAGTAAAGCGGGTACAAAATGGCGAGCAGCATGAGAATGAGAAATGTGTCGATGACGATATAGTAGATCCTGTCTGCCTTTGAGACGGCTTTGCTCAGTTTATTCATTCGTTCCATACCCCGACCTCAAAACAGCGTGTTCTTGGAGAACAGTTTGGCGACGGCGTTCGCTGTGACCAAAAGAATGACGTTGATGATCGAATTGAACAGTCCGACCGCCGTCGAATACCCCTGCATGACGTAGCCCGTCAGTCCCTTTTTATAGACGAAAGTCATGATCACTTCAGATTTTCCCACATTTGCGTCCGTCTGCATGAGCAAAACTTTTTCATAGCCCACCGAGATGAGATTGCCGATGGAGAGGATGAGCAGGATCGACACCGTGCCCGCAATGGCGGGAAAGTCGATGGCGAACACGCGGCGCAGGCGGGACGCGCCGTCGATGAGCGCCGCCTCGTGCTGCTGGGGGTCTACGCCCGAGAGCGCCGCGAGGTAAATGATCGCGTTCCAGCCGAAATCCTGCCATACGCCCGAAAAAATATACAGCGGTCGGAACGCGTCCTCTTCCAGAAAAAAGGAATAGCGCGACAGCCCCAAGACGTCCAGCACGTTGTTGACCAGTCCGAACTGCCCGAAAAAGAGATAGAGCATGCCCACCATGACGACGAGCGAAATAAAGTGCGGGATATAATAGATGATCTGAATGATACGCGAAGCCTGTTTATTGCGCATGGAATTGAGCATCAGCGCGATTGCGACGGGCAGCGGAAAACCGATGACGAATCCCCAGAAACAGAGAAGGAATGTATTTTCGAGCAGCGTCAAAAACATGTAATCTTCGAAAAACATTTGAAAGTTTGCCAATCCCACCCAGATGGTCGAGGCGGACAGGATCTCATCCCCGGGCACAAAATCCTGAAAGGCGATAAGGACCCCGTACATGGGAACGTAGTTGAATATCAGAATAAACAAAAAGGCAGGCAGCACGAAAAGCCACAGGATATAGTTTCTTTTTTGCCGCTTCTTGATTTCATTCAAGGAAATTTTTGTCTTTTTCACTTGCTCCATTTTTGCCCCTCCTTCTGCACATATTATAACTTTCTGCTTGCGAAAATCAAGATAAACAGAAAAATATTGTCACGTTTTTGTGCATATGTAAAATTATTTAAATAAATTGTTACATACGTATTTCTTTCTTGCCAAAACGCGCAGAGTATGATATGATAGAGAAAAGGAGAATTAGATGAAAAAAGCCATCACACTCAACGACATCGCCTGCGCGCTGCATCTTTCGCGCAACACCGTTTCCAAAGCGCTCAACGGCAAATACGTGCCCGCAAAGACGCGCAGGCTCGTACTGGATACCGCCGTGCGTATGGGTTATAAAAGTTTCGATGTCATTGCCCCCGAAAAGAGTGCTGCCGAGGAGGGGAAAATCCTGATTCTTTCCTCCGTTCCGCTGATTTCGGCAAACTACTATATCTATCTCATCCGCGGCATCATGTCCGAGGCGGAGGGGCACTCGCTCGAAGTGCTGCAATATATATTCCGCCCCAATTCCGATCTGGAAACGCTGAAAGAATACATTCGGCAGTTCGACGTAAACGGCATCATCTGCATCGAATTCTTCACGCGCAGGAGTGCGGACAAGATCTTGTCGCTGGGCATCCCCACCGTTTTTATGGATCATTTTTACGGCGATGAAGATTTGAACGGTGAATACGATATCGTACTACCCGACAATGTGAATGCCGTCAGATCAGCCTGCAAAAAACTTATCGCGGCGGGCGCGGACGACTTTTCCTTTATCGGAAATCCGCGCAACTGCAAAAGTTTTTACGAACGTTTTCTGGGAATGCGCGAGGCACTCTACGAAGAGGGCCTCCCCTATTCTCCCGAATTGTCTTTAACGCGCGACAATTCTTTTCCCTACGGCAGCGCGGAGGCGCTCGCGGAGGCGTTCTCCCGTTTTGTGCGCTTGCCCGATTGTTTTGTCTGCGCCAACGATTTTATCGCGCTTTCCGTCATCGACGCCTTAAAACAGATGAAAAAACTGCACCTCGACAAAATCAACGTGTTGGGATTCGACAACATTCCCGAAAGCCGTTTGAGTTCGCCCAAACTTTCCACCATCAATATAGACAAACAAGTCTTGGGAAGGCAGGCGGTATGCACTTTGATGGACCGCATCTCCAACCCCGCGCTGCAAAGCCGCACGATAGGAATTTTCTGCAATTACATCCAAAGAGAAACGACCATGCCCCTGTTGCGGTCGCCCCTCGTATAGTTTGCGCATAAAAAAAGACCGACATCATCCGACGCCGGTCTTTTTTCGTTATTCCGAGAAAATTCGTTTTAATTTTTCCTGATCCACTTTGCAGCGCCGCTGAAAATCGAACAGCCCGTTGATCTCGTGCTGCACGTCCGTCAGTTGCGTTATGCAGTAGCCGCAAAAGCCCTTTTCCGCGCGGACGGCGGATACGAGGGAGGATAGGCGCGCGAGAAAACTCTGCTCGTCCTTGACGGGTTCGCCGTAGCCCCAGCCCTTCGCGCGGTCCTTTTCGAAACTGATGCCCGCAAATTCCGAGAGCATCACAGGCTGGCCCGCATACGAAAATCCCTTTGCGAAGGCGAATTTGTGCGGAACGCCCGCCGTCTTGTTGTTTTGCAGGGCGTCCTCCAACGAATCATATACCGCTTTGAGTTGTTCGCCGTTTTCGGCGTAATTGTGCAGGGTCACGACGTCGCTTTCGGTATGCTCCCATCCGTCGTTGGAAATCACGAGTTTTTCGGGCAGCAACGCTTTGCTCAGGCGATAAACGCCGCGCGAAAAATCCTGCTGCCGAAGATCGGAAAACACCTGCGGAATGCCCCAACTTTCGTTAAAGGGAACGAGCGCCATGATCGACGGATGATTTTCGTACTGTCGCAGGATCTCCAGCCACTGGGCGGTAAATTCTACGGCAGCCCCGTCAGAATACTCGAACGCGGAGGGCATTTCCAGCCATACGTACAGCCCGAGTACGTCGCAGTAATAATAAAAGCGTTCGTCCTCGATCTTCTGATGCTTGCGGACGCCGTTGAGGCCCAGCGCGCGCACCGCCTGCACGTCGTTTACGATCTGCTCTTCGTCGGGCGTGTACCAGCCGCGCGGGAAATAGCCCTGATCGAGCACCATTTTCAAATACACGGGATAGTCGTTGACCGTCACGTTGTTTTGTTCCGTTTTATAACCGACCAGCCCGAAATAGGATGCGGCTCGGTCGATCTCCTTCCCGTTTTCATACAGGAAATATTCCACGTCGTACAATTCGGGCGCGTGCGGAAACCAGAAATGTTTTTTGAACGGATCTGTTTCCGAAGTCAGATCGAAAGTTTGAGCGACATGCGGGCGGCACACGGCGCATTCGTCCTCCGCGACGGTCGTTCCGTTAAACGAAATCCTCGTTTTCAGCCGGAGATCGTCCCGAAAACCCGCGATATCGTACTCGAATCTCGCGGAATAGTCGGAAATATCCGCCGTGATCTTGGCGCGCTCGAGATAACTCTTCCCTACGTATTCCAGCCATACGCTCTTCCAGATGCCCGTCGTTTCGGTGTACCAGCAACCGAAAGGCCGCGCCTCCCACTTTTGCTTTCCGCGCGGCTGCGCACACGATTCCGTATCCTCGCTGCGCACGACGATCTCCGCATCTTCTCCCGACAGATACTCAGATATGTCGAAGGTAAAGCGCGCGTACGCTCCCTTATGGCTGCCGACAAATGCGCCGTTTATCCAGACTTCGGCAAGATAGTCCGCGCCCTCGAAATGTAAAAGCGCGCGCTTACCTGCGGGGACGCTGACCTTCGTTCTTTTCCGATACCAGACGACGTCGCATTTTCTCTCTTCGCCTATGCCGCTCGCCTCGCTCTGGTAAGCGTAGGGAACGCGTATTTTTCTCGGTTTTGCGGGGAAATCCCGATAGAAACGATCCGCTTTTCCGCAATTTTTTTCATCGAAACAAAAGTCCCATTCCCCGTCAAGCGATATAAAGGCGCGACGCGTGAATTGCGGCCTCGGATGCCCCTCGATATAACTTAAAGTGTGTTTCATTTTTACCTCACACAACCATCCGGACAGCGCCTCGCGCCGGATTTTTTATTTTTTCGCCTCTTTTAAGGCGTTGTATAAAATATTGATATCGATCGGTTTGGATACGAAATCATTCATGCCCGCCGCGAGCGCCGCGTCTGTATCTTCCTGAAAGGTGTTGGCGGTCATGGCGATGATGGGGATACGGGCGTACGGCGTGTGCATCTCGCGGATCTTTCGCGTCGCGTCCAGACCGTTCATTTCGGGCATCTGGATATCCATGAGGACCGCGTCGTACTGTCCGCCGTTGCGGGCAATTTCTTCGACGGCCTGCAAGCCGTCCGCCACTCGAGTTACTTTGGCGCCCACCATTCCGAGAATGTCCTGCGCGATCTCGGCGTTGAGATCGTTGTCCTCCGCAATCAGCACGCGCATGCCCTCCAAAAAATCGCCCTCTTCAGACACCTGCGGCATTGCGACCTCTTCCGCGGAATCCAGCGGAATGGTGAAATAAAATTCACTGCCCTGCCCCACGACGCTTTTTACTTGCAGCGTGCCGCCCATCAGTTCGACGATAGAGCGGCTGATGGAAAGCCCCAAGCCCGTTCCCTGACTCTTTGCATAACTGTTGCCCGCCTGTTCGAAAGGCAGAAAAATGCGTTCGCAGTCCTCCTGCGCGATCCCCACGCCCGTATCCTCGACGGAAAAGGAAACGAAACCTTTTTCTTCCGATTTTACGCGCACGTTCACTCTTCCGCCCGCGGGCGTAAATTTTACCGCGTTGGAAACAAGATTGGTCAGTACCTGCCGCAGCCGGATACAGTCGCCCGAAAGCACGTCGTCCTTTACTTCGTTCTCTACGGTCAGCGAGATGCCGCGGCGCTGCGCCTCCGCCGTCATCATGCTGTTCATTTCGTCAAGCATCTGCGACAGAGAAAAAGGTTCGTTGCCGATGGCGAGCATATCGTTTCCGATGCGGCTCATATCGAGTATATCGTTCAGAAGCGATATGAGATAATGCGCGGAGGAACGGATCTTGAACAGATTATCGCGAACGGGTTCGGGAACGCCCTCCTGCATGGCGGTCAGATCCGTCAGACCGATGACTGCGTTCATGGGAGTTCTGATCTCATGGCTCATGCGCGAGAGAAACTCGCTTTTCGCACGGTTATCTGCGTCTGATTTTTCCAGCGCGAGTTCCATGTTCGCGGAACGCACGCGGAAAACCGCCACGATAATAATGATCGCCACGGTCAACAGCAGCAACGCGCACATAATGGTGAGAAAGGCGAAAGGATTGGAATAGATAAAGTCCGTCAGAGTATAAGTGCCGATGCCGACAGATTCGATATTTCGGTTGACGATGGAGGCGATCTCCTCTTCGCTCATCATACCGACGGCTTTGTTCAAAATAGTGAAAAGTTGCGTCTTGGCAGGCTTCTTCACCGCGAAATTGAGCGTTTCGGTACTGTCCGCCAACGCCACCGGCACAAGATTGGTAAAGTGCTCCTCTTGTATCTGCCTCTCAATCTGCGCGGAAATGCCGCACGCAAGTTCGACTTCGCCTCGGTTGACGGCGCGGAGCGCTGACGGCATATCGGGATAATATTTTACTTCCGCGTCGATCTCATCGGGTTTCTGCCGTCCCTCGACAATGGCTACGGTAAGCCCCTTGGAAGGGTAACTGACCTTTTTGTTCCGCACCAGCGTGCGGTAGACGGAAGCGTACGATCTGGTCACCGCGAATCCGGCAGCGTCCGCCGCGCTTTGATCGTCGAGGAAAAATCCTAAAATATCCGCCTGCCCGTTCTGTACGATACGTATGGTTTCGGAATAATTTTTTCCCTGTACGTATTCGAATTGAAGACCTGTGTTAAGCGTTATCTTTTCGAGTACTTCGGGAAGAATGCCGCTGTGCCCCGCATTTTGATTTACACAGAACAGCGGATGCGCTTCTCTCGGCACGGCGACCTTCACAACGGGGTTGTTTTTAATATATTCCAGTTCCTCGTCGTTGAGTTTGATATTTTCCGAAATGATATCCCCGAAATTGGCTTTGTACCGTTCTTCCGCGAAACTCGGATTGGAAGAATAGATCTTTCCCAACGCATCGTTGAGTTCTTTTAATAATTCCGCGGCATCGGGCTGCGTGACGATATAATAGGGCTGCGATTCGAACATTGCCACGCTGCGGAAGCCTTTTCCGATATCGTTGCTGTTTCCCAACAGCAGATCCACGCTGCCGTCTGCGAGAAATTTATATAAATTCCCGTCCTCGGAAAGGTCTGCGTATTGATATTCGACGATCTCGCAGGTTAAATCGTTCATCGCCAAATATTGTTTCAGGCGACGGATATTTTCCTTGGCGTTGGTATAAACGCCGATTTTTTTGCCGTTAAAGGTTTTCAGATCGAAACTTTGAACGCTCTCGTCTTCCCAACGCGCCAAAAGTACGGATTTGCTGTACCCCATATTGTATCGGGGGTATCCGTATATGCCTTCGAGCGATTTCATATAATAGGCGCCGCCCAACAAGTCATATTTTCCGTCCGTAAAATCTTTGAGCATATCGGAAACGTCGGTCACGTCCACGTAATCGTATTTCCAACCCGTATAATTGGAAATTTCATTGAGATAATCGACCATAAGGCCCGTATATTTTCCGTCGGCTGTCTTTTCGCTGATCCCTTCCACGATCGGGAAGGCGACTTTGAGAACGGACGCTGTCTCTTCCGCGTGCGAAGGCGCGAACGGCATCAACTGCACGGTGAAAACGAAAAATAAAAGCAGCAGCCCGAAAGTTCGCGCGATCTTTCTGATTACGTTTTTCACGGTTGCAGCCCCTTTTCGACTTCTCCGTCGATGGGCGAGAGCGCCGAAAACATATTGCACATGCTCTCGTCGTAAATACGGTAAGTGCCGCGCCCCGCACGCTTGGAGGCGTACAGCGCCTGATCCGCCCGATGAAAAAGCGTTTCGTAACGCACGTTTTTCCCGTCGATGACGGCGACGCCCATGCTCACCGAAACACGGAAGGCCTGTTTATTGGCTGCCAGTATTTCGAAGATTCCTTCTATGCGCCCCTCGATATCCTTTTCGAATTTTACGAACAATAAAAACTCGTCGCCGCCGATACGGGCCGCCACGTCGTCGGGCGTCACGTTTTGCGAGATCTTATCCGCGATAATTTTGAGGATCTCGTCCCCGAACAGGTGTCCGTATCCGTCGTTCACTTGTTTGAAATAATCGACGTCTACGATGATGAGCGCGAATTTTGACCCGGGATTTTTTTTGAGCCTTTCAAGGATCTGTGCCTTGGCGGCAACGCTGTTCAAAAGCCCCGTGAGCGTGTCGTGATGCGCCATTTTTTCGAGATTCGTCAATCTCCGCTGCTCGTCAGTAATGTCCACCAATTTGCCGATGGCTCCGATAAACTGCGGGATATCGTCCGCCGACCACATCGAACGGGCGATGATGCGGCACCAGCGGGCTTCCCCTTTCACGAATATTTTACAGACGCGCTGGATGACCGGCTCCCGCGGCGTTGTGCTTTTCAGCGCCGTTTCCATATGTTTCAGATCGTCGGCGCGGAATACGGAATTGATTTCTTTATCCTCGAACGGATTCATAATGAATTCCGATATTCCCAGTTGCTTCGCTCCGCCCTCGGAAACCGTGACCATCGCGGGCGAAACGGTATATTCGAACTGCACTTCGTTGGACATGGACGCGAAAAACCGATATTTCGTCCGCTCATGTTCCAAAAGGCGCAGCGTGCGCTCGGAAGCGGATAATTCCTCGTGCTTGATCATTTCGTCGGTGATATTGCGCACTTCGTTTCTATTGAAATCGACAAGCGAATTGACTTTTAATTCTCCCTGCAACACGTCGGAAATGTCGTTTAAACATTCCAAAAGCAAGGGGTTGAACGCTCCGCATTCGCCGCCCAAAATCATTTCGAGCGTCTTTTCGTGCCAAAAGGCGTCCTTATAAACGCGCTTGCTCGACAGCGCGTCGTAAACGTCCGCAAGCGCGACCACCTGCGCGGCGATGGGGATCTCGTCCCCCGCCAATCCGTCGGGATATCCCTTGCCGTCAAATCGCTCGTGGTGCCATCGGCAGATCTGATACGCCGTCCTGACCAACGGTTCGTTTTGGCGGAAAGGCAGATTTTTCAGCATCGCCGCGCCCGCCGCCGGGTGCTTTTTGACGATTTCGAACTCTTCGGCAGTCAGACTGCCGGGTTTGTTGAGGATGGTTTCGGGAATGACGATCTTGCCGATATCATGCAGTGCCGACGCGATACCGATGAGCGAAATATCCGAATGCGAAAGTTTATAGCGGTCGGTCTTTCGGATCAGTTGGCCCAGCAGAAGTTCGGTGAGAATATGGATATGCAGAACGTGCAGCCCGCTCTCGCCGTTTCTAAATTCCACGATATTGCTGAGGATCTCGATCATCAGACTGCTCTGTTTTTCCTTTTCGTAGATCTGGTCGGCGACAAGCCCCACCAATTTCTTCTGCTTGGAATAGAGCATGATGGTATTGATGACGCGGCGATGCACGATACGGCCGTCAAATGGACGGTTGATGAAATCCGTGATCCCCAGATCGTACGCGCGTTCGACGTACGAAGGCGTATTTTCCGCCGTGATCATGATGACGGGTATGTCTTCGATCCAATGGTTTTTATTCATGATCGCCAGAACTTCGAACCCGTCCATTTCGGGCATAACGATATCCAATAAAACCAGCGAGATCTCGTCGCCGTATTTTTGCAGGGAGGACACCGCTTGCAATCCGTTTTCCGCCTCGATAATTTCGAATTCGTCTTCGAGCATATCCGACAAAATAGAACGGTTGATCTCCGAGTCGTCCGTAATCAGTATCTTCTTTTTGGAATTTTTCATCTTTTGCGCTCCGACCTACTGCAAGTTTTCGAGTTTTGCGACGATTTCCGAATATGCTTTGGAAAAACTTTCAAACGTTCCATTGAGATCGCTTTCGCGATCGGGAGTGTAATTGCGCAGTATGTCCGTCAAGTTCACGGATATTTCGCTCAAGGGTAATAATTCGAGATTAAGGCAGATGCCCTTCAAGGTATGCGCCGCGCGAAAAGCCGCTTGATAGTCTTTTTCCGCGATCCCCTTTTTCAAATCGGCAAACGTGCCGTCTTTGGCAAACTTGTTGAGGTATTTTTTTATCAGAACCACGCTGCCAAGACGGTTCAGAACGTCTTTCGCGTCCACCCCGATCTCCCTGTAAAATTCATTAATATCCATTGATTCCTTATCTTTTTTAAATATTATCATAACACCCCCATGTTACCATCTTCGGAGGCATTTGTCAACAAATATCTAAAATAAGGCGCCGCAAAAGATGTGGGGTTTTTCGCTTCAATTATCCAATAAATTTTCGGGAGTGAAAAGATGAGAATCGAAAAAATCCTGCAGAGTGATCTCCAATCCTCTGCAAATATTGATGATGTTCAAAAATCCCGTATTTTTCGTCTGTCCGTTTAAAATGCTCGATAAAGTCGAATGCGGAATCGCGCTGCGGCGCGCCAATTGATACATCGTCATTCCCTTACGGGCCATGAGTTCATTGATACGAGTTATAAGTGCAAGATACGGTTCCATAATATATTTACTCCTTTGTCAGTCATAAATATATTACTATACCCAAATTTTGTAATATAACCAAATTTTGGCAATCTTTTTGTCTTCTTGATAGCCCGAGATGTCCTTCGGTTTGACTATATAAATTTATATGTTATAGTATCCGTATGGCAACGCGCGTTAAAATTAAAATCACGGACGATCGTGATCTGAGAAATTTATTAGATGCGGAACATGAAAAATCTTCGCAAATCAAATCGTGCCGATACGCCCGACGATATGGACGCGGTTAAAAAAGAGAGAGCATCGCAACTACAAACATTCAAAAAACAAACGCACGGTGATCCATGGCAATAAAAAAAGTCCGTTACTTTGTAACGGACTTTTCTGCGCGTTCGCTTTACGAACGAATTGGTGGGGATGGTAGGGCTCGAACCTATGACCTCATGTATGTGAAACATGCGCTCTAACCAACTGAGCTACACCCCCGCGCTCTTGCAGTAAATATGATACTACTTTTGCGCGGATTTGTCAACGATTTTTTCTTCGAGAATGCGCACTTTTTCACCGAGCGCCTGCACGGACGCGATCAAAAAAGGAATAAACGCCGAATAGCGCACCGTCAGCAGGTTCTCTTCCGTCCCCTTCCGCTCGGGCGCGTCGTACAGGTCGTCGTTGACGATATCGGCGAAATTGTCCGTACTGAAAAGTCTGAAAAGTTCTTTCTGCACTTGCTGCGCGAGCACGCCCACGCGCTTTCTTTTCCCCTTTTTCTCGCCGCGCCCGTGCGCCTCTCTATCGTATTTTTTCCCCTCTTCGGCATAATAGGAACGTCGGTTGTTAACGTAGCGCACCGCCTGCACGCGCCCGATAAATTCGAGCGCCTTTTCCTTGTCCAGTTCTTCGATATCTGCTTTGTCGCGCTCGTCGGAAGTGACGCTCAGATCTACCTGACAGTTCAGAGCGGCGATCTTATCGTTCCCCAGACAAATCGTATTTGCTGTATCGGCTGTCGCGCCCTGACCGAGCGCGATGGAATTCGCCGCCGTGGCGTGCGCCACTTTCCCCACCGCGACGGCGGCGTCGCCTTCGGCAAGCGCCCCCTTGCCAACGGCGATCGAATTGATCTGTTTTGCCATGGCCGCCGAACCGATCGCAAGCGCCTCCGTGATCGTCGCCGCCGATTTTCTGCCGATACTGATGCCGTTGATCCCCGAACAGATCGCCTGCACGCCCACCGAAATGCTGTTCATCGCGGGCGCCTCCGCGCTCTTGCCGACGGCGATCTTATCCGTATCCCTGACGATGACGCTCGCGTAGGAATAAGCGTCGCCCGATTTCTGCTTGACGCACGTTTCGTTTTCCAGCCCCACGATATCCGCGCTCGTCTCGCCCGCTTCGGGAAGTTCCGACAAGCGCTCGACGATCGCCGTCGCCGTCTGAATATCCAATGAAACTTCCTCGGAGCCGTCGAACGAGCCTGCCGCCCGACCGTTGACGCTGAGCGAAAGCGCGTGCGCCACTTTGTCCGCCGCCGCGGATCTAGCGGGTACGATCTCCCCGTCGACGACGCATTTTATTGTTTCCGCCGTGGCATAATTCGTAACTGACATATAAGTGATACCTCCCCGTGTTTACGAGTCGATTATACCACCGCGCGGCGGGATTTTCGATTATAACTGACAAAAAAACGCCCGTTGAGATACGGGCGTTTTTTTCAGCGTTCGGCTTTGCTGATCGCCTCGACGGCGACCGAGCCGCCGCGGACGACTTCCATGCGGCTGAGATAATATTTTTTGAACAGGCGTAGGATCTCGTCGTTTTCCGACTCGGTCTTGGCGCACTCGAAAATGACGGTGGACTTGTCGTAATCGGCGGCAGTCAGCCCGAACACCGCGGCGATGCGGAACACTTCCTCCATTTCGTCCTTTTTCAGGCTGCGGAGTTTGACGAACAAAATTTCTTTTTTATGAATGGCGGTTTCGGTAAAATCCAAAACTTTGATAACTTCCACCGAGCGGTTAAGTTGCTTTTTCACCTGCTCGAAAGTCTTGTCGTCGCTGATCAGGCTGATGGTCATGCGCGAGACTGTTTCGTCCTCGGTCTCCCCGACGGTGAGGCTGGTCAGATTGTACGATTTGCCCGAAAACAAGCCCGATATCTTGGCGAGCACGCCCACGTCGTTTTCCACATATAATGAGATCCATCTCTTTTTCATAGCGCTGTCCATGCTCAACCCTCCTCGTCCATGTCGTAAATCATTTCCGAAAGCGCGTTCCCGCCCGGAACCATGGGTAATATATTCGTTTCTTTTTCGATGATAAACTCGATCACCGTCGGCGAATGTTTGTTCGCTTTGGCGGTTTCGAGCGCGGCGCGCACATCCTCCGCCTTTTCCACGCGGATCCCGACGGCGCCGTAACTTTCCGCAAGTTTCACGAAATCGGGAATATACGGAGGGCAGTCGTCGCAGGGCGAGGAGCAGTCTGCGGGACAGGTGCGGCGCCTTCGCAGGCACGTGCACGAATATCTGCCCCCGAAAAACATTTTCTGCCACTGGCGCACGTTTCCGAGATAGGAATTGTTCAGGATGCACACGGTGAAGGGAACGCCCAGACAGCCCGCGGTCGCAAGTTCCTGAATGTTCATCTGCACGCCGCCGTCGCCCGTGATGCACACCACGTCCTGATCGGGGCAGCCCAGTTTCGCGCCGAGCGCCGCGGGCAGCCCGTAGCCCATGGTACCCAGCCCGCCAGAAGTGAGAAGGCGGCTCTTGCCCGTCATTTTCAAAAACTGCGTCGCCCACATCTGGTTCTGCCCCACGTCGGTCACGGCGATAAAATCGCTGTACGCATCGTTGATCTCCTGTAAAATGCGCTGGGGCGTCAGTTCGCTCTTGGCGCGCATGACGATGGGCTTTTCGTCGCGGAGTTTTTGCAGACGCTTCGTCCACTCTTCGATATTTTTTGGAATCTTGACGATTTCCAGAAATTTGGAAAGCGCTTCCCGCGCATCCGCCACGATGGGCACGTCCACGACGATATTGCGCGAAATGGACGCCGCGTCGATGTCGATATGCACGATCTGGGCGTTCTTGGCAAATTCGCTGATCTTTCCCGTAATGCGGTCGTTGAAACGCGTGCCCACCGAAAAGAGCAGATCGCATTCGGAAACGGCGGTATTGGACGCCACGTTGCCGTGCATGCCGATATTGCCGATATACAGCGGGTGATCTGTGGAGATCGCGCCCTTGCCCATGATGGTCGTGATGACGGGAACGCCCGTGCGCTCGGCAAGTTCGGTCAGTTCCGCGCCCGCGCGGGACACGACGACGCCGCCGCCGATGAGAAACAGCGGCCTTTTCGCCTGTGCGAGCATCTCCGCCGCGCGTTTGAGTTGGCCGATATGCACGCCCGTCGAGGGCTTGTAGCCGCGGATGTTGACTTCCGCGGGATATTCGTCGGAGCCGAGCGCGAGTTGGATATCCTTGGGGATATCCACGAGCACGGGCCCGGGTTTGCCCGTTTTTGCGATATAGAACGCCTCTTTGATGATGCGGCCCAGATCTTCTCTCTTTCTGACCGTCACGGCGTATTTGCAGATACTGCGGCAGATGCCCACGATGTCCACTTCCTGAAAGGCGTCGTTGCCGATGAGGTTGGTGGGGACCTGCCCCGTAAAGCAGACGAGAGGCACGCTGTCGTAATTGGCGGTGGCGATGCCCGTGACGAGGTTGGTCGCTCCCGGACCGCTCGTGACGAGGCAGACGCCCGTCTTGCCCGTGGCGCGGGCATAGCCGTCCGCCGCGTGCACGAGCCCCTGCTCGTGTCGGGGCAGAACGACCTCGAACGAACGCTCTCCGTAAATGGCGTCGAACAGGTCGATCGCCATGCCGCCGGGATAAGCGAACAGCGTATCCACTTTTTCCTCGCGCAGCGCTTTGACAAACAACTGTGTGCCTTTTATGTTCATATTGACATACCTCCGTATTTCTGCTATAAAAAAGCCCCGAACATATCTACATATGTTCAGGGCGACTTGCATCGTGTTACCACCTGAATTCGGGGCGACCGCCCCGCACTCTGCCGATACGGAAACTTTCGTTTCGATACCGCTTTCCCGATAACGGCGGAAAACACCGTTGAAATCTACTCGGATCGCTCCTTTGGGTCCAAAGCTCTTGGGCTACCTTCACACCGCCGCAGGCAAGACTCGCACCGACCGTCTTTTCTCTGTTCCCCGCGAAACGAAGTTACTCCTCCCCGTCTCAGCCTTTACATTTTTTAACATAGTACCATAAATTTTCATCGCTGTCAACACTTTTTTTGCAAATTTTACGGCGCGTCCGTGCAATTTGTCGAAAAAGGATTGACAAAGCGGGCGCTTTCGTGTAGTATATATCGGGTTTTGAAATCTACGGGAGGAAAATCATGAAATACGACGTACTCGTCATCGGAGCCGGCCCCGCCGGCATTTTTACCGCTTTGGAGTTGAAGCGCAAAGGTTTTGCGGGCAAGATCGCCATCGCGGAAAAGGGCGCCGCCATCGAAAATCGCGCCTGCCCCAAAGTAAAGACGCAAAAATGCGTGGACTGCAAGCCCTACTGCCATATCACCACGGGATTTTCGGGCGCGGGCGCGTTTTCCGACGGAAAACTCTCTTTGAGTTGCGAAGTGGGCGGCGATTTTCCCGACCTCGTGGGCGCGGCGAAGGCGCAGGCGCTCATCGATTATACCGATCGGATCTATCTGGAATTCGGCGCCGATACGCACGTGGAAGGCGTGGAGAAAAAGGACGAGGTCGCCCAAATTCGCAAGCGCGCCATCGCGGCGGGGCTGAAACTCGTCGACTGCCCCATCCGCCACCTCGGTACGGAAAAGGCGCAGAAAATTTATTTTGCCATCGAAAAAAAACTGGAAGATTACGGCGTGGACGTGCTGTTCGGGTGCGAATGCGTGAACGTGGTCATCGAAAACGGCGTGTGCACGGGCGCGGTCTTGAAGGATAAGACGGGCGAACGCGCAGTTTCGGCGGAAAAAGTGATCGTGGCGACGGGACGGCGCGGCGCGGATTGGCTGGAAAAACTGTGCGCCGAGCACAACATCGCCCACCAGCCTGGCACGGTGGATATCGGCGTGCGCGTGGAAGTGCGCAATGAGGTGATGGAAAACGTCAACAACGTATTATACGAAAGCAAACTCATCGGCTATCCCCACCCATTCAAGAATAAAGTGCGCACCTTTTGCCAGAATCCGGGCGGGTTCGTCAGCCAGGAAAATTACGACAATCATCTGGCGGTGGTCAACGGGCATTCCTATAAAGAAAAGAAATCCGCGAACACCAACCTCGCGATCCTGTGCTCGCACAATTTCTGCGAACCCTTCAACCAGCCCATCGCCTACGCGCAGAAAGTGGGCGAACTCACGAACATGCTGGGCGACGGAAAGATCATGGTGCAGCGCTACGGCGACATTCTGGACGGAAAGCGTACCTGGCAGGACGAACTGATGCGCGGCAACGTGATCCCCACCCTGCCCGACGCGGTTGCGGGCGACATCACCTCGGCGATGCCCTACCGCGCGATGATCAATATCATCAACTTTATCGCCGCCGTCGATAAGGTCGTGCCGGGGTTCGCCTCGGGCGAAACGCTGCTGTATTCCCCCGAACTGAAATTTTACAGCAATAAAGTGAAAATGGACGACGATCTGAACACCAACGTAAAGAACCTCCACTGTCTGGGCGATTCGAGCGGTTGGACGCGCGGACTGATGATGGCTTCGGTCATGGGCGTACACATGGCGCATAAAATACTGAATTAAACAAAGGACGCAGCCTTGGCTGCGTCCTTTTCGTTTATCGGATGATTTCCACTTGCGGGGGAGCGTCGATCTTCACTTCGACGTTGGCGCCCTTTTTGTCGCAGCGGATCTTCACGTCGCCGTACGCGGTGGGGACCACGCCCTCGATAAAGGTCAGATCGCCTAAATCGGGACGGACGCGCAGTTTTTTGCCGCCTTCCGCCAACGATTCCACGCCCAGCACTTTATCGAAAATAAACGGCACGACGCCCGCGGACCAGCCGTGACAGAAACTGTGACGGAAGCCCACGTAGCAGTATTTGCCGAAATCGCCGTGAATGTCGCGTTCGCCCTCTTCGGGAAGGCGCGTGAGCGGCGCGGTGTTTTCCATCCAGTCGATATCGAAATCTTCCCAAAAGGTAGTCGCTCCCATTTCCAGCATACCGCCGTAGTAGGTGCGCATGGCGGAGAGCGCCTCGCAAAGCCCCGCATTGTCGGTGAGTGCGGAGAGGATGTACGAACTCATGAACGTGGAGAACCCGTGCGCCCCGCCCTCGCACAGCACCGCCTTTTCGTGTGCGGTGAGCGCGGTATGCGAAAGATATTTGAGCGCCGCGATCTGCTTTTTGTCGATGATTTCGTCGCTCTTTCTGGAAAGTTTATTGTAGATGCCCTTGGCGACCGAATCGTCCAGTCCCAGAACGTGACAGAGATTTTCCGCTTTGAGTGCGCAAAGTTTGCAAAGCGAACGCACGCCCTCGGGCTCGTCGGGCTGCTCGTGCGTGGGCCAATCGACGAAATTGAACCCGAAATCGAAATCGCCGTTTTCAAAGACGCATTTGTCGAGTTGTTTCAACAGCCCTTCGAAATAATCTTTCTGCGCCTCGAGATACGCGCGGTTGCCGCACGACATGAAATAGTCGTTCAATATGATGATCCACCACATGGAGTACTGGGGAAAATCGTTCATCCACGCGGGCAAAGGGCTCTGCGCCTTTTCGAAATCGAGAGAGCGGGGAATGATGTCGTCGTTCCCGTAAAGCGCCGCGATGGCGCGCGTTTCGGGGTGCAGGTCGCCCACCCACACGAGACGGTCGCGCTTGATGCCGTCCCAGATATACGTCTGCATGCACAATTCCACCGTGTACGCCGCCGTATCGAAAATGCGGTTGACGAGTTCGTCCGAACAGCGGAAAGAACCGCGGCGCACGGAAGACGTATGCACGTATACCGCGCAGATCGCCTTGAACCCGCAGATGCTTCCCACGCCCAGCACGTCGATGCGTGCGAAACGGAATCCGCTCATGCAGAACTGCATATCGGAAAGTTGGCACATGGGAATGGTCAGATCGCGCAGGCTGTGATCGTTGCACGCGCCCTTTTCGCCCAGTTCCGCGCAGCACTCGCTCACCGATTCTCCGAGGCGTATGCGTACGAGCGCCTCGCCCGCGGTGCCGCTGGTGAGGATGCGCACGCCGCCCTGCAATTCCCTGCCGAAATCCAGGATCACGTACCCGCCGCTGTGCACGGTGGCAACGTCCATTTCCCGCAGGCCGATCTGTGTCAAATCGGCGTTCAAAAGCGTTTTCGCGTTGTTCGTCTTCTCGCTCGCCACGATGCGCACGGGAAGAACATAGTCTCTCAATCTGTCGTCTCTTTTCAACATATCCTGTTATCCTGTCTTACTTGCGGGAAAAACCTCCCCGAAGGAGAGGTTTTTCGTATCGCACTATGTTTCGGGTTATACTCTTGCGTTCAATATTTTCTTTTCGTATGCTTCGACTTCGCCGAACCAGTCCTCGCCCGCCACGTTGCAGCGTTTGAGATATTCTTCCCATACCGCGCCGAAAGGAAGCGTCTTCAATTCTTCCGCCTCGACCATCAGTTTGGTGAAGTTCGCCTCGTCCTGCAATGTTTTCAGCTCAGCGTGCGGCATCAGAAGCGCCCACAAAAGCGCCTTCTGCATATTGCGCGCGCCTACCGTCCAGGCGGAGATGCGGTTGATGGACGCATCGAAGAAATCCAGTCCGATGAGCACTTTTTCCGCAGCGTCGTTGCGGATGATCTCTTTGGCGATCTCTTTGAGTTCGTCCTCGAACAGAACGACGTGGTCGCTGTCCCAACGCACGCCTCTCGTGACGTGCAGCGCCACCTTGTCGTAGAAAGCGAGCAGACTGGGAATTTTATCGCTGACGTATTCGAGCGGATGATAATGTCCGTTGTCCAAGAGGCAGCAGATGCCGCGGCTGGCGGCGTAGTTCTGATAGAATTCGTTGCTGCCGACGGTATAACTTTCTATGCCTACGGCGAACACCTTGCTCTCGACCGCGACCACGACTTTGTTCTTGTCGTAGGGCACGGAGAGGATCTCGTCCAGAGAGTTTTTCAGACGCAGTCTGGGCGTCAGCCTGTCGGCGGGAACGTCCTTGAATCCGTCGGGGATCCAGATGTTCATCAGAGAGGGCGTACCCATCTCGTTTGCGAGGTATTCGGTGATCTTCAGGCACGCCTGTCCGTGACGGATCCAGAACTTGCGGATCTCTTCGTCGGGCGAGGAGAGAGAAAGCCCGTTTTTCATGTTTTTATGGGAGAAGAACGTGGGGTTGAAATCGATGCCGTCCAGCCCGATCTCCTTGGCGAACGCCACCCACGGTTCGAAATATTTGGCGGTATATTCGTCCCTGTCCACCTTGCCCTTGTCCGCGCCGAGGATCGCGTAACTGGCGTGAAGATTCAAACGCTTTTTGCCGGGAATCAAAGAAAACGCCTTTTTGATGTCCTCTTTGAGTTCTTCGAAATTTCTCGCCCTGCCGGGATAGTTGCCCGTGATCTGCAAACCGTCGCCCAAAGCGCCCGCCCCGTCGAATCCCACGACGTCGTCACCCTGCCAGCAATGGATGCTGACGGGAATGGTTTTGAGTTTTTCGAGCGCGCTTTCGACGTCTACGCCGGATTTTGCGTATTTAGCCTTTGCCTGTTCAAAAATCGTACTCATGGATCCCTCCTGAACGTGAAAATTCACGTTATAAAACTGTTTTTTCGCGTAACCGAAATCAGTTACGCTCGGTGTCTTAAATTATACATATTTTTTTGCATTTTGTCACTTCTATTTGCGCTTTTTTTTATTTTTTTTGAGGAAAACCGCATTGTTGACAATTTCGCGGCAATTCAGTCAATTTTCAATCATATTCAATCATATTCAATCACATACAGTCATTTCAATTGCAAAATCAAAAGATTTATGATACAATATCATGCATAAATAAACACAAACGGACAAAAACATGCTTATACTTGAAAGACAGGAAAAAATCATCGAATATTTAAAAGCGCACAAGTCGGAAAAGACGGCGGCGCTCGCCCGCGCGATGTACGTGAGCGAGGCGACGGTGCGCCGCGACATCGCGGAAATGGAAAAACTCGGGCTCGTGAGGAGATCTCACGGGGGCGTGGTGCTCTTCGAAAACAGCAACGACGAGCCGTCCATCGCCATACGCATGAACGAAATGGAGGCGGAAAAGCAGAAGATCGCACGGCTCGCGCTGCCCCTTTTAAAGCCTTTCCGCACCCTTTTCCTCGATTCCAGTTCGACGGTGAGCGTGCTCGCCAAACACTTTCACGAACAGCACAAGACGGTCATATCCACGGGCATACAGGCGGTCACGTTCCTTTCGGGAAAGGAAAACGTGGACGTGTTTTTGCCCGGCGGGTTTCTCCACTACAACTCCAACTCGGTGGAAGGCGCGATGACCGTGCGGCAACTGGAAAATTATAATTTCGACGCGACGGTCTGCTCGTGCGGCGGCGTGACCGAGGACGGCGTGACCGAGGCGACCATGAACCAATGCATCATCAAAAACACGGTGATGCCGCACGCGGGCACGAATATTTTGCTCGCCGACCATACGAAAATCGGCAACGTGTGCGCCTTTAAGATCTGCCGCCTCGCCGATTTCGACGTCATCGTGACAGACGAAGCCCCGTCCGCCGCATTCGCGGATTTTTGCCGCGCGAACGACATAGCGCTCGTGTACTGAATAAAATATTCCGATAAAGATTCAAAAAGCGAAAGGCGCGAGATTACGCGCCTTTCGCTTTTCAGTTTTGTTTGATCCGCAGACAAAGATAAAGATTTTGTCCGCCCGACGTTTTCAGACGAAAGTGATAATTGGGATAATCTTCGATGTAATCCTTCAGCTTTTCGCATAAAAAACGCAAGCCCTCAAGATCAATTCGTATGCAACTGCCTTGCTGCGGCTGTTCGCCCGTTTCATATTCCTCTTCACTCTGTACAAACACGTACCCTTGCATAATCCACCCCACGCCTCGTTAGATTTTCGAACAGAACGAATTATAACATAATCCAAAATATACAAATCGTCAAAATCTGACGATATCCAATCTGTAAAATCCTTTATACTGTTCGTAAAAAAAGGATTTTTATGGAAACGACAAAAGATATCGAAAATCTCATGCGGCAGGCGATCCTATTTCCCGACAATCCGCTTTTTGCCGCAACGCGCAACGTGATATCGCGCTGTTTGCTGTATTGGAAAACGCACGACCATCTAAATCATGACGACAAGAGCAAAATATTCTCCTTTCTTTATCTGAAAACAGAAACCTTTTCCTTGTCTGAAAAACAAAAGAGCGAAGAACTGAACGTAAGCGAAAAGTCTTTGGAACGCTACCGCGACGACTTTGTTAAAACTTTTCTGTTTTACCGCAAACGCATGGCCGAGGGCAAATGCGTTCCCATACCCGAACCCGATTCTTTCTAAGATCATTTCTTCGGCTCGCTCGTTTTTTTCAAATAAACGATGATAAATACGATCGCAACGAAAGCAAGAGGACTGGCGATATAAAAATATATTGGTTGACGGAAAATCAAGCCCAGCGGGATCAAAACGATCACGGTCAACTGTACGGCGGCGTAGATGCCTATTAAAATTTTCTTTTTCATAATTATATTTTACCTCATCCACGAAATTCCGTCAAGAACGACGCCGCGAGATCGTGGACCGAAAGCGTTTTTTTCAAACGGAATTTCCAGTTTTCGCCCAGCGTCGCGGGCGTGTTCATGCGCGCTTTGCCGTCCAGAAGCAGCAGATCCTGCGCGGGTATGATCTTGCGCGCGGCGCGGCTCTTTAACGCAAGCAGCAGCATGGCTTCCGCCATGCTTTTTTTATCGGCGAGAGGAAACGAGAGAGATTGCTCGCGCAAAGCGGTTTCCAGGCTTTCGCGGAACACGCGCAGATTTTTCCCTCGCAGGCTTTTCACGTAACCGTACAGCGTGTCGTTGTCGTGCGTGCCCGTATAGCACACACAGTTTTTTCCGATATTTTTTGGCAGATGCGGATTATCCGGATTGCCGTCGAATGCAAATTCTATGACTTTCATGCGCGGAAAACCCGTTTCTTCCAGAAGGCGCAGCACCCCCTCGTCCATCTCGCCCAGATCTTCCGCGATGAGATCGAGCGGGCCAAGCGCCGATCCGATCGCATCGAACAGCGCTTTACCCGGCCCCTGCCGCCATTTTCCGTTCTGCGCGGTTTTTTCCGCCGCGTCAATCTCGAAATAGCGGTCGAACCCGCGGAAATGATCGAGCCGCACCGCATCGTACAGCCCGAACGCCTGTTTCATGCGGGAGATCCACCAGGCGTAGCCGTCCCGCGCGTGCGCCTTCCAGCAATATACGGGATTGCCCCATAGTTGGCCCGTCGCCGAAAAATAGTCGGGCGGAACGCCCGCGACCTTTTCGGGACTTCTGTCGGCGTTCAGTTTGAAAAGATCCGGATGCAGCCACACGTCGGCGCTGTCGTACGCCACGTACAGCGGAAGATCGCCGATGATCCTGACTCCTTTTTCGTTCGCGTACGCTTTCAGTGCCGTCCACTGCCGCAAAAATTCGCACTGCGCAAACAGCCAGAAATCGATCTCGTCCTGATTTTCCCGCCAGAATTTCGCAAGCGTGTTCCTATGCGCATATTTATATCTGCGCTCCCATGTATCGAAAGAGGCGCCGCCGTGCGCCTCTTTGAGCGCCATGAAAAGCGCGTAACCCCGAAATCCGTTGTCCGCTTTCAAGGCGCAAAAATCGGGCGCGCTGCGATCGAACCGCGAAAAAGCGCGGCGCAGGATTGCATATTTCTCGCGGAACAAACATCCGTAATCGACCGCGTTTTTCAAAGAGCGGCAGCAGGCGAGTTCGCGCTTTTGCAAGAGCCCTTCCTCTTGCAGCATTTTTAAATCAATGAGATACGGATTGCCCGAACCGCTGTACGCCGACTGATAGGGAGAATCCCCGAAACCCGTCTGCACGAGCGGCAGGACCTGCCACCACCCCAGATGAAGCCCGCTCAGAAAATCGACAAAGGCGTACGCCTCTTTACCCATCGTACCGATGCCGTAAGGACCAGGCAGGGAAGATACGTGCAACAGGATTCCCAAATCTTTGTTATCGTTCATCTTTTTGTATATGCCAGATCTTATCGGCATATTCCAGAACCGAGCGGTCGGAGGAAAAATATGCCGAATTGGCGACGTTTTTCAATTGTTTTTCGGCAAAACGCTCGCGTTGCGCGTAATCGGCGTTGGCGCGCAGGATCGCCTGATAATATTCTTCGATATCGCGGAAAATGAAATAATGGTCGGGCTTGTGCCAACTCGCGCCGACAAGCAGCGAATCGTACAATTCGCGGAAAATGCCCGTGCCGCCGTCGGAATAGGTGCCGTCCACGAGCGTTTCGGCAATCTTTGCCCATTCGGGATGGTCTTTGAGATACGCGGCGGGATCGTAGCCGCCCGCGCGCAGCCTCTCGATCTCCTCCACGCGCGCGCCGAAAATATAATTGTTCTTTTCGCCCGCTTTTTCGACGATTTCGATATTCGCGCCGTCCATCGTGCCCAGCGTGACCGCGCCGTTCATCATGAATTTCATGTTGCCCGTGCCCGAGGCTTCCAGCCCCGCCGTGGAAACCTGCAGCGAAACGTCCGCCGCGGCGACGATCTTTTCCGCGTAGGAAACGTTGTATTCGGTGACGAATACGCCTGCGAGCCGCCCGCGCACGGCGTCGTCGGCGTCGATCTTTGCGATAATTTCGTTGATATATTTGATGATGCCCTTGGCGCGCGCATAACCCGGCGCGCTCTTCGCGCCGAACAGGAACAGCGAAGGCGTGAAATCGGGCAGTTTGTTTTCTTTCAGATCCCGATACAGCCGCACGAGCGCGAACGCAGTCATCAGTTGGCGCTTGTATTCATGCAGGCGCTTGACCTGCGCGTACACCATGCGTTCGCCGTTCATCTGCGTCTTTTCTTGTTTCGCGATATGGGAAAACAGTTGATTTTTCTTTTCGCGCTTGACGGCGATAAATTCGGATATGGTCTTTTGCTCGCAGATAAAATGCCCGAACTCGGACAGTTTTTCGAAATCCTGCCGCCATTCTTTGCCGATGCGGCGGTCTATGAGCGCGCAAAGTTCGGGATTCGCCAGCATCAGCCACCGCCGCTGCGCCACGCCGTTGGTGACGTTCGTGAATTTTTCGGGCATATGCCGATACTCCGCGGCGAACAGTTTGCGCTTGATGATCTCCGAATGGATATCCGCCACGCCGTTGACTTTATCGGCGACGAACACCGCGGCGTTCGCCATGGAAAAGGTCTGATTCTTAGGCTGATAGATCGCGGTCTGCTCGATTTCTGCACGCGTATAACCGCGTTTTTTGTGCAGCCGCGCCTGCGTGTCCGAAAGCGCCCGCAAGATCCCCGCGATATCGGGCAGAATTTTCCGCACGAGCCGCGCGTCCCAGCATTCCAACGCCTCGGGCAGAATGGTGTGGTTGGTGTAATCGAACGTCTCTTTGGCGATCTTCACCGCGCCCACGTAAGAAACGCCCTTTTTTACCAGCACGCGGATGAGTTCGGGAATGGCGAACACGGGATGCGTATCGTTGAGTTGTACGGCGCTATATTGCGCAAAGGACGCAAGGTCGCCGTGCAGCCTTTCGTGCTCTTTTACGATATCGCCGACGGCCGCGGCGGAAAGAAAGTATTCCTGGCGGATGCGCAGAAGTTTTCCCTCCTCGGTATCGTCCGCGGGATAGAGAACGCCGCTGATCTTTTCCGCGCTTTCGCTCCCCTCCGCCTGATAGAGGCGAAGTACGTTCACGCGCTTGCCCGCGATCGGCATATCGTAGGGCACCGCCTCGACGTCCATATCCGCAAAATGCACGACCTGCCGCTCGTGTTCGCGGCGCACGCTCCACGGATCGCCGAAGCGCTGCCAG
Organism: Candidatus Borkfalkia ceftriaxoniphila; assembly: GCF_004134775.1. Lineage (NCBI taxonomy): Bacteria > Bacillati > Bacillota > Clostridia > Christensenellales > Christensenellaceae > Candidatus Borkfalkia > Candidatus Borkfalkia ceftriaxoniphila. The sequence goes on along the minus strand of NZ_SDOZ01000002.1, from coordinate 1,500,667 downwards.
TCGTCGGGCATTTCGATCTGGAAGCCGTTTTCGAATTTCTGGCGGAAAAGCCCGAACTTATAACGTATACCGTAGCCGTATAAGGGCACGCCGACCGCCGCGCCCGAATCGAGATAGCAGGCGGCAAGCCGCCCGAGCCCGCCGTTGCCGAGCGCGGCGTCCTCGATCTCCTCGAACACGGAAATATCGACGCCCTTCTTTTTCAGGATTTTCGCCGTTTCTTCCAGAACGCCCAGTTCTAAAAGATTGTTGTAGAACACGCGCCCGATCAGAAATTCGATGGAGAGATAGTGCGCGCATTTCCCCTTTTTGGCGCTCGCCTGCAACCTGTGCATGGCGAGCGCGGAAATTTCGTTATACAGTTGTACGGCGCTCTTGTTTTCCGTTTCCAGCAATTTCAAATCGTTTAAAAATAAGTTTTTGTCCATATTACTCCTTTACCGCGCCCGCGGCCATTCCGTTGATCATATATCTTACCAGCACGAAGTACAGCACCACGATGGGCACCGCGATGAAAATGGACCCCGCCGCAAAGCGCGAAAATTCCGTATCGCCCAGGCTCATCAGCCCGACCGCGACCGTCCAGGTGTCTTTGGTCTTTAACAAAAGTTTGGGAAGGATGAAATCGCTCCACGGCCAGGTGAAGGAAGTGAGCGCGGTGTACACGATGATGGGCATGGAAAGGGGCAGAATGATCTTTCTGAAAACGGTGAAATTGGTCGCGCCGTCGATGCGCGCCGCCTCGTCGATGGAGGCGGGAATGGTATCGAAAAAGCCCTTCTGCACCATGTAACCCATGGGCGCGCCCGCCGAATAGATGAGAATCAGTCCCCAGGAATTATTGATAAAATTGAACTGCGTCATCAGAAGGTACACCGCCGTCATGCCCATAAAGGAGGGAAACATTCCCAAAACGAGGGTGGTCTTCATGAGCGAGCGGCGGCTCTTGAATTTGAACCGCGACATACAATAGGCTGTCAGAATGGTCAGAAACGTGCCTAATATGCAAGCCATCACGGCGATGAACAGGGTGTTTTTGAACCAGTTGGGATAATCGTACATGGCGGTATCCGTAAACAGCGTGATGAAACTTCTGAAACTGAATGCCGAGGGAAAGAACCCCTGAAAGGAGTAGATGGAGCCCGATTCGGAAAAGGACGCCAGGATCAGCCATAGGCACGGAAAGAAAAAGATAAATGCCACAACGATCAGAATGATATAGGTGACGACGGTATCGACCGTTCTTCCCAATTTTATACTCTTTTTACTCATCGGTACGTTTCCTCCTGCCTGTACGAAGGCGAAAATACATAGACGGCGAGCGATATGGCGGACGTGATGATAAAGATGATGAGGCTGATCGCCGCGCCGATGGAATAGTAATTGTTGTCGATGGACAGATTATACAGCCAGTTGATGAGAAGGTCGGTGTCGCTGGCGAGAAAATAACCGTCGATATACAAGCCGCCGCGCAGGAAATAGAAAATTCCGAAGTTATTGAAATTTCCAATAAACTGCGTGATAAGCACGGGCGTGGTGGCGAACACCACGAACGGGAGCGTCAGATACCAGAACTGCTGCACCGCGTTGGCGCCGTCGATGCGCGCCGCCTCGTACTGGTCCTGATTGGCGTTGGACAAAATGCCCGCCGCCAGCAGCATGGACGAGGGTACGCTGATCCAGGCGTTGACCCCGAGGCCGATCATGCGCGCCGTCCATTTGGCGTCCAGATCGAGAAAGCCGACCGCGGTCTTGCCCGCCTCGGTGATATAAAAGTTGATGGGTCCGCCGTAGGAGAACATGAACTTGAACCCCAAAAGCGTGATAAATCCCGGAATGGCGTACGCGAGTATGGGGAACGCGCGCCAGAACACTTTGCCGCGCACGCACTTTTTATTGAGCAAAAGCGCGAGCAGCAGACCGCCGAAATAGTTGATGAGCGTGGAAAGCACCGCCCACACCACGTTCCAGGACAAGATCTTGAAAAATGTGGGCGCGAACTGTCCCAGCGTCAATATTTTGGCAAAGTTCTGAAACCACACCCAATCGACCAGCGCGGGCGGCACCACGTCGCCGCCGTAATTTGTGAACGCGACCAGAATCATGAACACGATGGGCAGCACGTTGAAAATGCACACGCCGATCACGGGCAAAAATAAAACGGTGCGATAGAACTTTTTATCGAACAGTTCGGCAAATTCTTCGCGGAACGTCTTGGGCGCTTTGCCCTCCTCCACCCGTTTTTGTGTCGCGAACACGTCGCGCACGTTGGAGATATAGAGCGTAGCGTATAAAATAATGACTATAAAGGCGAGCACGCCCATGATGAGCATGACCGTCGAATTATCCCCTTCGATGCCCAGCCACGGGTTGGACATGACGGAGCCCAAGGTAAAGAATCCGAAAAGGTCCGCCGCGCCGCGCAGGATCACGTATACGATAAAGCCGACTTCCGCGAGCATATACAAGAGCCCCTTCGCCCACTGGCCGTACAGGATCTGCCCCAGTCCCATGAGGCCCATCGAGGCGGCGACCTTTTTGTTTCCGTCTTTCAGAACGCGGGAAAAGCCTTGCGTTTTTGCCGCGAACCGATGTTTGATATTTTCCATTGCCATGAGATCTCCCCCTTTACGCGAGCGTGTGGATCGCCGCGTAAATCTGGTCGTCCACTTTTTTCAAAGCGGTTTTGAGCGCGTCCGCCACCGTGTATTTCTGGTCTTTTTTCGGGCGGAAGGGATCTTTCGCCAAATCGGAAAAGAACGTCTGCGCGGGCGTCCAGACCTGCGCGATGGCGCGCACGCTGGGCATCACTTCGATGCGCCCCGCCACGAGATTTTTGTTGACGGTCTCCGAAAGCCCGCCCACGCTCTCTGCGACGTCCGCACGGGCGGGCGCGATGCCCAACAGTTGATTCCGTTTCATGATCATCTCGTAACTCGTCGCGAAATCCACGAACGCGAGCGCGGCGTTGGGCGCTTTGGTGTACGCGCTGACCGCGTAGCCGTTGATACCGCCCATCATCACGCTGTCGATGGTTTTCCCGTTCCTGTCCTCCAGATCCCCGCTCTCGGGAAGTTTGGGAATGTCCGCCACGATCAGATTTTCCTTCGCTTTCTTTTCCGCCTCGGCGCGGTCGAGTTTATCCCTGCGCATATATTCGCGCGTGAGTTCGCTGATGAACATGGTGTACACGTCGGGCGTGGTCATGGTGGCGAAATAGGTGCCGTTTCCGATCATGCTGTACGCGTTCACCGTGATGGTGTCGTCGATACAGTCCTCGTTCATGGACGAGGCGAGTTGACGGATGACGGAAGCGCCCTTGTACGATTCGTTCGCGGACAGCCCGATGTCCTTGGTATCCCTTCCCTCGTCGCCGAAGATATAACCGCCGTAGGAAAAGAGATAACCCATCGCAAAATACGGGTCGAACAGCGATTTCATATAGCCGAATTTTTTGCCGCCGCTCTCGCTCTTGATCTGTTTGGAATACGCGTATAAGTCCGTCCAGTATTCCACCATATCGGGCACGCCGTTTCGATCCTTATCCCACGCAGTCTGCCAGTCGGCGGGCAAAAGATCCTTGCGGTAATAGAGAAGGGGGCCCTGAATATTGACGGGGACGCCGAAAATATAATCTTCGCCCGCATACGAGGCGGCGTACGCCGACCACGCCTGTTCGGACACTTCGTCGTAGCAGTCGAGTGCTTCCACGGGAAGGGGCTGGATATGCTTGCCGTCAGTATACTTCATCAGAGCGTCGTTCGCTTGATATAAGATATCGGGACCGTAACCGTACGGACCGTCCTTTTCCAGATCGATATACTGATCCATGTTGGCGTCCTCTGCCTTGATGCCGTAGGAGGCGTATTTTTTGTTGAACGCGTCCAAAAGTTCGTCGAGATATCCCATTTCTTTCGCGGTGTCGTTTTCGAGAACGCGCAGTTTCACGTTGCGTTCGAGTTCGCCCGTGAATTTATCCGCGCCTTCCGATTCGTTCCGCGCAAGTCCCAAAATGCCGAACGTCGTTAAGAGCGCAACCACGACGAGAATGTGCGCGACGACTGCCGTCAGGGTTTTCGTCATAATTTCCTCCTTTTTTGTTTGTTCACGAAATTTGTTCGAAAGAAACGAACAAATTTCCGTGAGTTTTAGGAAAACCCCGACGTTCGCCGCAAATAAATTTGCGGCTCTGCGCCCGCGTTTTCCTCTGACCGCCTTTTTAAGATGCTACCTTATTATAAAACGGCGGTCATTCACCTTTCCCGCCCAAGCGCTTTACGCGCAAATCGGGGGCGTTTTGTTTGCGATATAATCTGCAAAGTCAGATTTCTTCGATCATAAATTCAAACGATCGCAGCCGTCCCTCCGCGTTGGTGCAGATATTTTTCCGCAAAGGCAGAGGGGTTTCGCCGCCATTGACGACGAGCCGCAGTTCGCCGCGCTCCATGACGAATGCTTCACCTTCCGCATAGGCGCGGAACTCGTTTCGGTGCAAACATTTTCTGCGCTCTTTGAGGCCCGCGAGCGCGCGGACGAGTTGCGTCAGGCTGCTGCCCTTTCTCGCCTTTTCCCAATCCATGGTGCGGCGGCAGTCTGGATCGTATCCCCCCTCCATGCCGATCTCCGTGCCGTAATAAATACAGGGAACGCCCACGAAAAGATATAAAACGGCGAGCGCGCTTTCCAGTTTTCTGACGTCGCCGCCCGCCTCGGTCAGAAAGCGGTGCGTGTCGTGGCTGTCCAGAAGATTGAGCATCATGCAGTTGACCGTATCCGTGTTGCGCATCAGAAGCGCGTTGAGTTTTTCGGCAAACGCTTTCGCGTCGGCGCTTTTGAGCACGAAAAAGTCGAGGCACGCCTTGGTGAAGGCGTAATTCATGATGGAGTCGTACTGGTCGCCTTTCAGATAGGCGTTGGCGTCGTGCCAGTTTTCGCCGATGATCGCGCATTCGGGCTTGATTTTTTTCACCGCGTCGCGGAATTTCCGCCAGAAAGCGTGCGAAACCTCGTCGGAAACGTCCAGCCGCCAGCCGTCGATATCGTACTTTTGCAGCCAGTACAGCCCCACGCCGATGAGGTATTCCTGCACCGCCTCGTTGGAGGTGTTCCATTTCGGCATATAATCGCACGAGGCGAAACACTCGTAATTGACTTTTTCGCGGTCGATCTTGTCGCCGTGTATGATGAACCAATCGAAATAGGGAGAATTTTTTCCCTTTTCCGCGACGTCGGCAAACTGTCTGCACCGCGCGCTGACGTGGTTGAACACCGCGTCCATCACCACGCGCATCCCCCTTTCGTGGGCGCTCGTCACGAGTTTTCGGATATCCTCTTCGTCGCCGAACATGCCGTCCACGGTAAAATAATCCTCGATATCGTATTTATGATTGCTCACCGACCTGAAAAAAGGCGTGAGATAAATTGCGTTCGCGCCGAGCCCCGCGATATAGCCGAGATTTTCCGTAACGCCCCGCAGATCGCCCCCCGCGTAACTTTTCGGTCCGGGAACGGTACCCCACTCCAAATTGATATATCTGTCGTCCTTATCGAAATTCCCGCGCGCGAAACGGTCGATGAAGATCTGATAAAAACGCGCGTTTTTCATCCACTCCACCTGTCTGTGAACGTCGGCGGCGTTGATATACGCAAACTGGAATGCGTTGTAGAAATTGAAGTGATAATCGTATTTTTCCGTCAGTCCGTCCTCGGAAAAATAACAGATCCTGTCCCCCTCTTTCAACTCGAACACGTACACGAGGCGGACGTCCGACAGCGTCAGTTCCGCGGTAAAATAGTTGTACAGCCGATCGGTGTACGACAGCCTCATGCGCGCGCGCTGCCGCTTTTCGTAAAAATCGTATTTACCGCCGTAAACGACGTCGACCTGCAATACGTCCGTCTTGGAAGCGCGCAGGCGCATCGCGATCGTATTTTCCGAAATCGGATAACAATATTCGGTTTCCGGTTTGTGGTACAGGGCTTGCTCTAACATAGTTCTCTCCGTTCATTGATTGACAAAAAGCCTGAAACATTCTATAATTTATACATGGATAAGAAAATAACGATGCAGGACGTTGCCGACGCCGCGGGCGTGAGCAAATCGACCGTATCATTCATCTTAAATCACCGCGAGGATCAGCGTATCAGCGAAGACACCAAACAGAAGGTCTGGCAGGTCATCAATATGCTGAATTTCAAGCCGAATACCTACGCGAAATTTCTGCGCGGTGCGCAGCCCGACAAACTCGTCGCCGCGTACTGCCCGCAAGATCTCACCGATCTGGGGCGGATCGTGTTTCTCGATTTTTACAGGCGGCTTTCCGAGGCGTTTTCCGCGCAGTCCGTCCGCGTTTTTCATCTCTGTTCGCCCGCAAGGCTGGATACCGTGGAGGCGATCGTCACCTACGGCGTTTCCAAAGAGGAATTTTCGCAGTTGGGCGGACTCAATTTCGTGCCCGTCGTTTCCGTGAACTGCACCATCGGCGACGCGCTTTTTTTCGAAATTTCCAACGACTACGCCGCGCTCGCGCGCGACGCGGCCGCGTATTTCGGGGCACCCTTCCTCTTTGTCTCGCAGCCGCCGCGCGACGAATATCTGCGCGCGGCGATCGAAAGCAGTTTTTCGGACGTTCGCTTTATATCGAATCTCTGCGAACTTACCGCGTTCAAAGGGCAATACGTCGTGACGGACGAACCCTCGCTCGCCGCGCTGCTCAACGAAACCGCGGGCGCGAATGCCTATTGCCCCGCGCGTGCGGATCGGCCGAAGATTCAAAAGATCGTCGAGTGCGTGCGGCTCGCGACGGATCGCGAACCGCATCCCGAACACAGATTTTTCGTTTGAATTTCGGACGGCTCTTTCACAAAAGCCGTCCGATTTTTTCGCCCTTTACAGTTTGACGATGGTCACCGTTTTGTGGAAGGAATCGAGCGTAATGCGGTACGTGCCTTTCGAAGCGATGGAGATATTCCCCTCGCCCGACGCCTGGTCGGTGGAATTTTCATAATCCACCCACGTGCCGTTGGCGGCGGCTCCCGTATCGTTCGCCCCCTCGAAGAAGGTGAATACGAACTGCGCCGTATTTTCCACCGTCAGATCGAAGGTATAGGTGTGCTTGCCGTCGTTTTTCATTTTGAACTCGTCCTTGTTCGCCCACCCCGAAACGTCGCCCTTGATATACACGGTACGCGTATCTTTGTCGGTATCGGACATAAACTTGGGCGCGCAGGTGATCGTTTGCCCCGTCTTATCCAGAGCGGCGTTAAAATTCATAGGCACGTTGTTCGTAAGGTCGGTATACCATCCGATGAAAATTTTGCCCGTCTGTCCCGCAGGGTCGCCCGGATTGGGAACGCGCGCGCCCTGACGGACGTATACGGTGGGTTTGCCGTCGGTGAATTTGACCTCGTTGTCGCCCGCGGTGCGCTCGAACGCGCCGACTTTTTTGATGATGACGCTGCCCGCGTCTTTGCCGTCCTTTTCCTCGAATTTCGCGGTGATCTTATATTTCGCGGATTCCAGCATGGTGATATTCGCCAATTCTTTGGTATCGTAGACGGCGTCGCTCAAAGCCGCGTCGACTGCGGACGTGCGCAGCACGTCGTCCCACGAATTTTCGTAAGGCAGAACGGAGAAGAAATCGCCCTTGTTCAGGCTGATGGTCATTTCAAAGACCTTGCTGCCTTCCGCCGTTTCGGTAAATCCGAAATCGCCGAAATTTTCCTTGTCGGGAATGGCGTTGCCGCCCGTGACCGAGCCGGAAATACTGGGCGCATACGATTTTTCGAGATTGGCGTTCGGATCGCCGTTTCGCTTGATTTCCAGAGAGTCGAGCGTGGAATTGCTCATATCGGTGGTGAGCGTCAGCGTATAGTTGCCCTCTTTGATCATCTCGATATTCGCTTTGGTCAGATCTTCGGTGAAGATATTTCCCGCATTTTTCACGAATTCTTCCGTGCCCTCGGTCTTTAAAAATCCGTAGCCGCGCTGATGCGTCCAGGTATACGCGTTGTCCACGTCCACGTCCGCGATCTGGAACTGGTCGCCCACATACAGATCGAGGGTAAGTTCGAACTCGTTTTTCCCCTCTTCCACGCGCTCGAACATGAATTTTTCGCGTTCCGCGCCCTCTACTTTACCCCAGGCGCTCGTATTGAGCAGCGCACCCTTATACGAGGACTGCCCCGCGATCAGCCATTCGCGCGTATCTTCCTGAAACACAGCCGATTTCCAACTGGAAAACAACGAAGTGTCCGCGTTGACGGGATCGTCGAACGGGAAAGGACGTTTGAGGCTGGGCGTCGCGTACCAGCCCAAAAAGGTCCAGCCCTCTTTTTCGGGCGTCCAGTTTTCCGCCTTTTCACCCTTGTCCACTTTTATCTCTTTGAGCACTGTTTTGGCGTCCGCGTCGAAATACGTTACCTTACAGGTATCCGCCGAACCGCCGCACGCGGCGAATACGGACAGCCCCAGAACGAGAACCGCCAGGAGCGCGAGCCATTTCATCTTTTTCATAAAATTTTCCCTCCAAAAAAGAATTTTTGCCTTACCGTTTATTTTGCTAAATCGGTTTAGCAATTAAATTATAAATAGCTAAACCGATTTTGTCAATACCTTTTTGGAAAATTATTCCAATTTTAAATAGGCATCGGCGATCGGAACGATTCCGATCCATACCCGTATTGTGCGAAATCCGGGGCGATTCTATGCCGCCAAAACGAAAAAAAATCCCCCGACCGCACGTCGGGGGATTTTTTTATCAAACCAATAAAGTTTTAATGTTGTTTCCCGACTTTGCGTCGAGAAAGGCTTTGTTGACCTCTTCCAGAGGATAGCGGTTTCCGAGTTCGCGGATCTTTGCGTGCAGTTCGGGATGCGCGAGCAAAAAGGAGAGATAATCCCGCACGTCGCTCACCGAATACTGCGAAGAACCGATGATATGCAGCGCTTTGAAAGTGATGAGTTGGGGCGCAATGGCGACGCTGCCGCTGTTGGAATACTGCCCCGGCACGAGATAGACGCCGCGGTTTCTGAGAAGTTCCATGCCCTGCGGCACCGCCGCGGGCGCGCCCGACGCCTCGAACGCGAGATCCGCGCCCAGACCGCCGCTCGCTTTCACGATGCTTTCGTTGATCTGCGCCGCGCCCGTACGCGACAGATTGAACACTTCCGAAGCGCCGAGGCTTTTCGCAAGTTCTTCCCGCCGCGCGTTCGTGCCCGCCGTGATCGCGAACACCTGCTTTACGCCCATCGCTTTGAGATACATCACCGCATAGGTGCCCACGGGCCCCAGCCCCTGCACGACCGCCGTACGGATATCCGCAAGATCCACGCCTGCGCGCCCCGCGAGCGCGAACGCGTGCATGGCGGTCGGCCCCGGGCAGGCGAATATGCAGACCATTTCCGCGTCCAGTTGCTCGGGGATCCGGATGAGGTTGGAAAGCGGCGTGTAGTTCACGCGCGTATAACCTCCGAACAGGTAGGGCGGCGTTTCGATGCTGCCGCCGTTGGTCACGCGCATACGGACGCAGTTCGCGTCGTCCCCGCTTTTGCACAGAAGGCACTCCCCGCAGGGCACGGCAATGTCCGCGATGACGCGATCTCCCTTTTTCAGACCGTACCGCTTGCCTTCCTCCTCGTTCAGATCGATGAGCCTGCCCACGAATTCGTGCCCGATGATCGTCGGCGCCGCCACGGAAAGTTTGCCGTTGTGGAAATGCACGTCCGTGCCGCAGATGCCGCTCGCGATCAGTTCCGATCTGCCGTAGCCTGCGGGCGTATCGGTTATCTCGAACTCCCTCACCTCGAAGGGCACGTTCGCCCCCATAAATACAGCCGCTTTCGCTTTCATGATTTTTCTCCTTTACCTTTCGATTTTTACCTGAAAATATTTTTTATAGATCGCCGCGATCTCTTCCGCCCGCTGCAAAGACATAGGCGGCGTTTCGCGGTACGCATAAGTTTTTCCGAGCGCCGCATACTTGGCGCTGCCCATGCGGTGAAAGGGCAGCAAATCGACCTTTTCCGCGCCCAGCGAACGAAGAAAAGCGCACATTTTTTCGCAGTACTCCTTGCCGTCGTTGAAATTCGGTATGAGCGGCACTCGTGCGCGCACGTTTGCACCCGCTTTCGTCAGTTTTCCGAAATTGTCACGGACGAGGAAAAATTCACCGCCGATACGCGCGTAATCTTCCTCCGTGCACGCCTTGACGTCAAACAAAAACCCGTTTGCATAGGGCATAACCTTTTCGAACGCGGAAAAGGGAACGCACCCCGCCGTGTCGATCAAAACCTCCGTCCCCTCGCTGCGAAGGCTCTTTGCAAGAAACGCCGCCCCCTCCGCCTGCAACAGCGGTTCGCCGCCGCTCAGCGTGGCCCCCCCGCCGCTCGCCCGATAATACTCCCCGTCCTCGCCGATTTCCGCAACAAGCGCGGCAACGGATACGTTGCGGCCGCAGGCGATCTCGCGGTCGGCATAACGCAGGATCTGCGGCGCGGAAGAAACCGTTTCGGGGTTATGGCACCAGGGGCAGCAAAGGTTGCACCCCTTGAAAAACACGGTTGTGCGGATCCCTTCGCCGTCGCCCGTGCAGAAATGCTGGATATCCGATATGTTCAGCCGCATCTTTCACCCCTGCTGCGTGCGGCGCAGAATATCTTCCTGCACGTCCCTGTCGAGCGTGACGAACAGCGCGGAAAAGCCTGAAACGCGCACCACGAGTTGCGGATAGTTTTCGGGGTGCGCCATCGCGTCTTTGAGAACCTCGCGCGAGGTCGCGTTCACCTGCATCTCCTGCCCGCCCTTTTGAAAATACACCCTGAGAAGGGCGGACAGTTTTTTGCGTTTTTCCCCCTCGAACATGGACGGCGAAAACTTCTGGTTGAGGACCGTGCCGCAGGCGACTTTCGTATAGTCGGGTTTGGAAACGCTGTTCAAAGTCGCCGTCGCGCCCCGCACGTCGCGCCCGTAAGTCGGGGACGCGGCGTCGGAAAGCGGTTCGCCCGCCCTGCGCCCGTCGGGCGTCGCCGCAATGATTTTCCCCGCCGCAATGTTGCTGACGTTCGCCGCCATCGCGATATAAAACGCGCCGCCGTCGCGCGTGCGGAATTTCGAAAAGATCGCAAAGAGCGTATCGACGAACCATATTGCGTATTTGTCCGCGAAATCGTCGTTATTGCCGTATTTTGGCGCGGCGAGAAGTTTTTTCCGCAGATCTTCGTATCCTTCGAAATTCGCGGCGAGTGCATCGCGCAGTTCTTCAAGCGTAGCCGCCCCGTCCGTAAAAACCACCTTTTCCACCGCGGCGAGCGAATCGCACACCGTTCCCACGCCCATGAGCGCCGCGCCGTGCACGGACGGGTATTTGCTGCCCCCTTCCAGAATGTCCTGCGCCCGCGCAATGCAGTCACGGCAGAAACAGGACAGAAAGGGCTGCGGGTACCGCGCGGGCGAATAGCGGCAGTTTTCGTTGTTGAAAAAGGCGTAATATTCCTGCGCGCCGTATTCCAGTTGCTCGCGGAATTTCCTTAAAAAATCTTCCATACACGAAATTTCCCGCACGGGCCCCGTGTTCACTCCCATCGACGGGTGAACGATCCCGCGTCCCTCGTTGAACAGGTATTCGAAAAAGCGCGGCGTATCGAACCGCCCGTCGCTCCACGGCGGCTGTCTGCCCGTGATGAAATTTTCGATGCAGCCGACCATGGAATAATCATAGGCGTCCGCCTCTTCATAGCCGTATCTGCGGAGCGCCGCAATATTCACCTCGTCGTTCATCAGCGCGGGATATCCCAACCCCGTCCCGATCACCCGAAGACAGGCGTCCAGAAAATCGTCGGGCGTTTGAGAAGAAACGCGCGCGGAAAGATTCGGACCGGGCACGTTGCAGTTCTTCACGGCCTCCAAAATGCAGTAACTCAAATCGTTCACTTCGCATTTGCCCGCAAGATCCGTGCCGCCGATGCAGATGTTCACCACGTCGTCGCCGTCCTTATAGGCGCGCGATTCGTAGATCTTCATGAACACGTTTTCCAGAAGTTCCACAGCCTGCCCGCGCGTGAGCGCGCCGCGCTTTATGTCGCGTTCATAAAAAGGGAACAGATATTGGTCCATTCTGCCCAGCGCCATCGCCGCGCGCCCCTCCATCAGAAAACCGACGTGGCACATCCATACGAGTTGCAACGCCTCTTCAAACGTTTCGGGCGCGTCGTATGCGAGTTTACGGCAGTTGCCCGCAATGCGTTTCAGCCGATCGCCGAAATAGCCCTCGCAGCCTTGCAGCGTTTCCGCTTCCACGGCGTAGGAAAGCAAGAGATTTTTAAAACCTTCGAGCGTTTTTTGCATCGCCGCGAGGTAGGAAGATTTTGCCGCGTCGTCCGCGTGCACCGCTTTCGAAATTTCAATCTTTCGGAGCATGCCCGCGATGCCGTCGCAAACGACGCTCCCGTAATCGGGAGAAAAATGATCTGCGTTGTGCCAGAACGTGCGCTCGCCGAAACTGTCCGCGATCGAACGGGCGTAACGAAGTTCCGCTTCACTTTTTTCGCACCATAACGGGCGGATACTGCCCGCGATCAGATCGTTGCGGTAGACGTACGCACCCGCACGGGAAAAGAGCGTATACACGGCGTTTGCGCGCGCCTTGACGGCGGGCGCGCAGAGATCTTCCCTGTACCCGAGATATTTATAGTAATAATTCGCAAAAACGCCCGCGGGGCGTTGACGCATTTCCTCTTTCAATGCCTGTGTCGACATAATTTTCACCTCTGCCGACAGTATACGCCGCACGCCCCGCGATTGCAATAAACAATTTTATGTTCTCTTGACAAAATTAAGATAATTTATTATACTGTCCCCATGGAAACGATCAGAATTTTAAGTCTGCCCGAGATCGCGTTCGCGCACGAGTACGGCGATACGATTTACCGAAACGACCTTCCCGCAAAAACAAACTGCATCGAAGTCACGTATATCGCGGAGGGTACCCTCACGCTTTCACGGGAAAACACGGAAAGCACTGCGCGCAGAAACGACGTACTTTGCAACCTCTCTCGCGCGCCCCTGCGCGTGACGGGCGACAGCCCCCACAAGCACCGTACCGTCTGCTTTTTCGTCGGGTTCGCGGACGCGGAAAAGGACGAAAACGGAGCGCTTTGCCTGCCTCTTGTCACCGAGGCGGCGAAGACGGGCAAGATCCGCGCGCTGATCGACGAGATCATCCGCACGTATACGCTCTACGGCGAGAGCAAGTGCATTCTGTCGGGGCTGTTTTTGCAGATTTTGGGAGAGATCCACGCTTGCGCGGTGCGGGGCGGACGCGGCGCCGCTTACGGCAATCTGCGCTATGTGGAGCGCGCGAAAGAGTACGTGTTCGAAAATTTGTATAAACCCGTCAAGGAACGCGAAACCGCGCAATTTCTCGGCATTTCACCCGAATATTTTTGCGCGGTATTCAAAAATACGGAGGGCATCCCGTTTCAGAAATTCGTAAACCGCGTCAAATTGGAAAAGATCCGTTCTCTCATGGAAAAAGAAAAAATGCCGCTCTGTAAAGCGGCGGAACTTCTCGGCTATTCCGACCCAAACTACGTAAGCCGTCTCTATAAAAAATACTTTCAACGAAATCTCACAGATCATTTGAAATAAAGAGGAGCGCGGTCAAATGCCGCGCTCCTCTTTATATATATTTTACATTTTTACAACTGATGGTGATATGCGCATATCCGAATATCGCCGCAAAGACGATGAGCGGAATATGAAGAAGCAAAACCCCGCACGCAAGAAATAACAGCGTCGGCAAAACCGAGAGCGCGAGCGCCTTTGCAAGATGCGATTTCCGCCAAAAAAGCGCAAACAGCAGAATATACAGGAAGAGCAGCGCCCCGCCCGCAAAGAGATACGCCGCAAAACCGCCTGCAAACCAAAATCCGAAAACAACGTACGGTATGTTGAAGACCATGCACGCCATCGCGCCGTATCTTCCGATCTGTTCGCAAATTTCCAGCACTTTTCCGCATTTCGGCGGCTGAACATCCCGATGCAACGCCCCGTAAACGATATTGGGAACGAGCAGCGTCGCGACGAATATCAGACCGTAAATATTGAACCAGTCCATTTATCTGCTCAAAAGAACAAGCGTTTCGACGTGCTTGGTCTGCGGGAACATATCGAAAGGTTGTACGCATTGGATTTTAAAGTGACCGCCGCCGTTTTTCCGATAGTCCGGATTTTTTCTGAGTTCGCCGTCGATTTCGGTCAAGGCGCCCGTCAGAATACCCGCGTCGCGCGCCATGGTGGCGGGGTCGCAGGAGATCATCGCCATTTTTTTGACGCCCGATTTTAAGATCGCGCGCAGCGTCGCGCGGTCCACTCCCTTGCGGGGCGGGTCGACGACCAAAAAACATTGATCTGCGTCGACTTCTTCCAGAACGGAGGGCAGTATATCCTCCACCTTTCCGCAGCGGTTGCTCATTTTATCCTGCAATTTATTGAGCGATTTCAAACCGTCGGCGCAGTCCACAGCCTCGCGCACGATTTCGATGCCGTACGCTTTCCCGAGCGTCTTGGCGAGCATGGCGGTCATCAGGCCGCCGCCGCTGTAACAGTCTATCGCCGCCGTGCAGCCGCTCTCCGCTGCAGCCTTGACGGTGCGATCGTACAGTTTGCGGCAAACGCCCGAATTCACCTGTATAAAGGTATTCGCCCCCACTTCGTACTTGATGCCGCATTCCGTTGCGGTATACCGCCCCGCGCCGTGCAGGAGAATAAATTCTTCGCCGAACACCACGTTGGTATCCGCGTCGTTGAGATTGAGATAGAGTGAAAAACTCGAAAGTTTTTCCGATAAAAGGCGGATCAGTTCTCCGATGCCTTTCAGATCTCTGTGCGTCGCCACCACGGTGACGATCAGATTGCCCGCCACGTCGCGCACCACGATGCTGCGGATATCGCCGCGCCCCGTTGCATCGTCGTAGCCGCACAGCCCGCACTTTTCCATATATGTATAGAACACGGCGATGACCGTTTCCGCCCATTCGGGGTGGATGGGACAGGTTTTGAGCGGCACGATGCGGTGGCTCCGCTCGGCGAAAAAACCGATGACGTTCTGCCCGTCCGCGCCGACGCCTACGGGGATCTGCAATTTATTGCGATAGGCGAAAGGCTCGTCGCTCTTGATCGTGGGAAGAACTTCCGTATCGATGCCCGCGATCTTTACAAGCGCGTCGCGGACGGTTTTCTGTTTGAGTTTGAGTTGCGAAGTATATTTCACGTGCTGTAACTGACAGCCGCCGCAGCGCATAAAGTTCTTGCAAACGGGGCGCACGCGCTCGTCCGCGGGCGTATAAACTTCCAGAACTTTTGCGTAACCGATCTTATTTTTGACTTTGAGGGCTTTCAGTTTCACTTTTTCGCCCGTCAGCGTATAAGGCGCGAAAAAGGTCGTGCCTTCGCTCCTGACGATCCCCTCGCCGTTGGAGCCGAGGGCCTCGACAAAACCCGTGAACTCCATATTCTTATCCAGCATATTTCTTCTCTCCACTATAAAATAGGCATTTTTACTGCCGCGCGATTCTGCCTACGTAATAGTTGACGAGGCGCTGACAGCGGAACATCACGAAATCATAAAAGACGAACAGCGCCGAACCCGCGGTCGCGATGATCAGAATAATGTAGTCGTTGATCCAGTCGTACTGCACGACGAACAGTCCCGCGAACTTCCAGACGAGCCAGACGCTCACGTCGAACCAGATCGTCTTGACAACGAGGGCGATCCATTTGTTGATCTTAAATTTTATTTGCAGGGAATTGACGATGGGATGAAGCCCGAAAAAGACGACGAACGCGAACAGTTTCCAGAAATTCCCCACGCCGCCGAACAAAAGCGCCAGAAGGCAGGTGGCGATATAGCACAAAAAAGCGCTGAACCGAAAATCTTTGGCGAGCGGCAGCATGATCGCGAGGCCCGCGAACACGTATGCCGTGATCGTCATAAAAGGCACGTACATGCCCAGCGTCAGCATGACGACGGCGAGCGCGCACGCCACCGCGGAAAGCGCGATGCGGAAAGAATGATTTTTCATAAACTTACACTCCGCGGGCAATGCTTTTCCCCGCACACGGTACGAAACCCCGAACGGTAAACCGTTCGGGGAAGACTTTATCTGCAGCCGCAGCAGGCGTTCATACAGCAGTTGAGCAGCATGTTGCACGCGCAGCAGGTGGCGCACTGCTCGCAGAAGCCGCCGCCCATCTGTTGCTGCGTTTCGTCGTATCCGCCCGTTCCCGCGGCGCCCTGCGGCGGCGCGGTCTTGGCGGGATCCGCCTGTTTTTTATCGAATTCGATCTTTTCTTTCAGTTTATTGTAGGCAGTCCTGTACTTGGTGTTTTCGCCGTCCATCTGAATGGCGATCTCCAACTGCTTTTTGCTCTCGTTCATCCAGTTTTTCTTATAGAAGATGACCGATTGCAGATAGTGCCACTCTGCGGGACGCTCGTTGAATTCGTCCAGAGCGGCCTGCGCCTCCGAAAGATTGCCCGCGCGGATGAGTTCGTCTACTTTGGCGTACGCGCTGCCCGCATCCTCGCGCGTGCGGCGCTCGCCGCGCTCGGACATGATCTCATGATACGCAACGTCGATCCTGTTGAGCATTCTCGCGGCTTCGTTGCCCGCTTCGCCCTCCAAAAACCGATCTTCGGAATATTTCTTTTTGAGTTCTTCGTACCGAGCGGTGACGGATTCGTCCGTTGCGCTTTCGTCCAGTCCCAAAAGTTCGTAATATTGTTTGTTCATCGTCGTTCCCTTGGCTTTTCGCCGTTTATTTTATCTTATCGAAAAAGAGCGGTTTCTATGCGCGCACTTTCTTCAATTCGCTTTTTGTTTTGCAGGCGCATTTGCCCGCCAGAATGCGTTTGGTCGTCGCGGGAATGCCGCGAAGAATGATATTGTCCGTCAGATCGTGGTTGAAATGGAATCTGATATTCCGCAAACACTCCGCGTTTTCCGCAAATACGCTTTGAAACACGAAATTCACCTCTTCGCCGTGGGCGGCGAGCATTTCGCACTTGCTCCCCTCGCCGAACGCCGCGAAAAAAGGATTGTAATTTTTCTTTTTGATATCCTTCTCGTAATCGTCGAGCGCGTCGATGAGGTACACCCATTTGCCGATGGAATAGCACAACCGCCGCGTATATTCGGTGGCGAACTCTTTTAAAACGTAATCGGAAAGGTCGGCGATCATCATGCCGAACGGATCGGCGGCGCGATCGAGGCTGTCCGCGTTCTCCTTTTCCAATTTCCAGAGTTCTTCCATGCGCCTTTGAATAATCCGCGCGATCTCGGGATGTTCGTTTTTGGACTTTCGAAAGCCCTTTGCGAAAAAGGCGCGTTTGATCTTTCCTTTATGTTCGTCCGCAACGTCGTCGGACAGTTTATAGTACGTGAAGGCGGTATTGAGGCAAGCGACCGCGCGCGTGATCGCATCGTCCCCCGCGACGGGGCGCTTTACGATCGGATGAAGCACGCAGTGCGCCTTTTCGATATGCACGTCGGTATTCATGATATTGTGCAGGAGCGCGGATAAAAAGGTCATGTCGAACGACAGAGCAAACCGCGCGCGCTGCCCGCAGGAAGCGCCGATGCTCTTGCACAGCCCGCAGTACATCGCTTTATACAGCGTCGCGTCCTTGCCGTACAGATAGGGCATATCGGGCTGAATGTAACCGAACATAATTTATTCTCCCGCGTAAAAGCCGATTTTTCTGTATACTTTGGAAAGCGTTCTGCGCGCGGCTTTAAACGCCGATCCCGCGCCCGATTTCATGACGGATTCGAGATACGCCTTATCCGCCAGAAGTTCGGCGCGCTTTTTCTGTATGGGCGCGAGCGCGTCCGCAACGGTTTCGCCCACCGCGAGTTTGAAATCACCGTAGCCTTTGCCCGAAAACTCCGCTTCCGCCTCTTTGACGCTCTTTCCCGAAAAGACGGAATAAATGGTAAGAAGATTTGAAACGCCCGGTTTTTCCTCGGCAAAGCGGATCTCGCTGCCGCTGTCGGTGACGGCGCGCTTGAATTTGCGAATGACGGTATCCTTATCGTCGGTCATGGTGACGAACGCGTTGACGTTGTCGTCCGACTTGGACATTTTTTTCGCAGGCTCCGCAAGGCTCATGATCTTCGCGCCGTTCTCTTTGAGGATGTACGGCTCGGGGACGGTAAAGGTCTGCCCGTAGCGGTTATTGAAACGGAGCGCCAGATCGCGCGAAAGTTCCAGATGCTGTTTCTGGTCGGCGCCGACGGGCACGAGCGCGGACTGATACAAAAGAATATCCGCCGCCATTAAAACGGGATAGTCCATCAGCCCCATATTCACGTTTTCGGCGTGCCGCGCGCTCTTGTCCTTGAACTGCGTCATGCGCGAAAGTTCGCCGGGATAGGCGATGGTGTTGAGCGTCCAGGTAAGTTCGCAATGGGCGGGCACGTGCGACTGCACGAAGAGCACGCATTTTTCGGGATCGACGCCGCAGGCGATAAACAGCGCCAGAAGTTCGAGCGTGTTGCGGCGAAGGGCGGAAGGCTCCTGTCTGACGGTGATGGCGTGCAGATCGGCGACCGCGTAAAAACAGCGGTATTCGTCCTGTAACGCCACCCAGTTTTTAATGGCGCCGATATAATTTCCGATGGTCACCGCGCCGCTCGGCTGTACCGCCGAGAACAGAATTTTTTGTTCGTTGCCGCCTTCCATGCCAATATCCTCTCGTTTTTCATTTTAGTATTCGTATCCAAGTATAGCATAATTTGCCGCAAAAATCAAACAACTTGCAAGCACAACTGCAATGTTCATGATAAATAGACCGAATTTTCACCCGCCCGATACAAAAAATCGACAAAAGTCAGCACGCGCACCCCCGCTTTTTGCAACCGAGGGGCAACGATACGAAAAGAGAGCCGCTCGATCGAGCGGCTCTCTTTTAAAATACAAGTTTGTTGTTTCCGCAATGCAGCGGCGTTTCGGTCCCCTCCCGCACGAAGACCGCCTTTCGTCCCTCTGGGACGAAAATCTCGAAAGTTTCCCCCTCTTCCTTTCGGTATTGCACGGAAAAGCCCGCAAAAGAGCAGGAAAACCACGAAATCGGCGCCGGGATCTGCGGTTCGATGCGGGCGCTCTTACGCCCCCGCCCCAATAAAACGCCGCAAAAGCCCTTCGTCATCAGTTCGGTGATGCAACTGTACATGGGATGATTGAGCGAATTCGTCAGTTCGAAATCCTCGCACAGCGCCGTCTGCCCGTGCGCGGCCCAATACCCGAACGAGGGATATTCGGCGCGCGTCAGCAGCCGATAGGATAAATCGCTCCGCTTCATTTTCAACAGCGAAAGCACTAAAAACCGCATGCCCAGAATCCCGCAGTGCGGCGCGCAATCGTTTTGTTCCAGATATGCGGCGATCTCTTGCCCCTTGTCGATAATCCCCGAAGAAGTGAGCGCCGCAAGCCCCGTCAGACTCGTTTCATGCGCGTATTTTTCCGCGATCGCGCGCGCCGTCTTTTCCGCCTGCGCCGCATACGTTTCCGCGTTTTCGGGCGCAAGTTCGGCGGCGGTTCGCAGCATTTCGAGATAGTAACACGAATCCGTCAGTTCGGTCGGGCAGACGGCGAAGGAAACGTTTTTCGGATAATTCCAGTCGCCTAAGCCGTAACAGACCAGCCCGTCCTTTTCGTACGTTTTCGCATAGCGCAGGTACTTTTCGAGCACGGGAAACATCTCCCGCGCGAAATCGTGCTCTTCGTAATAAAAATCGAGCGCGCGCGTCAACTGAAAGAGAGCGAAATCCCACGCGGGACCGCTGCCCCAGTTGTAGCCCCAGCCGCAAGAGGGAATGATCGCGCTGATCTGTCCGCTCCCGCGCTGGTTGTCGGCAAAATCCGACAGCCATTTTTTATACGCCTCGCGCATATCGAAATGATATACGCACGTTTCTTCCGTCAGTTGGGCGTCGCCCGTCCAGCCGTTTTTCTCGCGGTGCGGGCAATCGGTGGGAAAGCCGTGATAGTTGCTCAGGATGGCGTTGAGGCTCATCGAATGCAAATCGTTCAGCCGTTCGTCCGAACAGCGGAAATCGCCCGTCCTTTTCAGATCGGTATGCACGAAATGCGCCGTGAGCCCGCGCACGCGCGCATCGCCGCGCACTTCGACGTAGCGGAATCCGTGATAGACGAATTTGGGTTTAAAGAAAGTTTCCTTATCGCCGACGATGACGGTGTCCGTCTGGTATTTCACTTCGGGATTGAAAATGTACATGCCGTTGCTCGCGTTGTCGCACCGCCCGTCCGTCAGGCGGTCGGAATAGACGAGTTCCGCCCGCGCGCCGCGCTCTCCCGAAAAAGAACCCGAGCAGTAGCCCGCGATATTTTTGCCGAAATCGTAGAGCGTATACCCCTCGCCTTCCGTGACGGAAACGGGAAAAAGCCGCTCGCATTCCCGGATGGGCGGCAGTGTCTGCGGCGACAGGACGCCGCCTGGCGGCGCCACGATCTGCGCGGGGCGGTCGGTCTGTACGGATATGCGCGCATCGTACGTTTCGCCCGCGCGCAGCGCATTGGAAACGACGGGACCGTGCCCGACGAGCCAATTCCCGTCCGAATAAACAAATTCCCCGTCCGTTTCCAACTGAAATATCATTTTCGGGCAGTCGCGCCACGCCGCGCGGTAAAATCCCCAGGTATCGCGCGTGGTCTGGTTGTACCAGCCGTCCCCCAGCACGACGAGAAAATCGTTCTCCCCTTCGAGAAGATATTCCGCAACTTCGAAAACCGTATAGAGCGCACGCTTGTCGTACTGCGTAAAGGCGGGCTCCAATACGCGGTCGGACACCTTTCGCCCGTTGATCGAGAGTTCGAACAGCCCCAGCCCGCACATCGTCACGCGCGCGGTCTCTGTTTTTTTCAGACGGACGCGGTGTGAAAGGTAGAGCGCGGGCGAGCCGACGGCGTCGCTCTCCGCAACGAAACGGCTGCCGTCGGAGATCCACTTCGCGCGTTCGTCAAAGATGGTATTCATCAGATATCGAACCAGACGAAAGGTTTTTCGAGCGCCTTTTCCGCCGTTTCGAGCATCCCCATCAGATCGATGGTTTCGCCGCAATCCACCTGCGGTACGCGCGTGGCGAAAAATTCCACGAGGTGCTCCACAAAGCGCGTCTGATACCCGTCCGCGATGGTGTAATAATGCGCGCTACCGTCGGGCATCTGCGCGGAAGTGATGAAGGGAACGCCGATGGGATCGTCGGTGTGCATCTGTAAAAAACTCGCCGAACGCCCGCCGCCGTAATCGACGACGATATTGCGGTTGCGCCCCGTCTGCACGGCCATCATGCGCTTTGCGCCCGTCTTCATGATGGTGCACATAAGTTCGAAAATGTGTATTGCGTAGATATCGAAACGGTAACAGCCGCACACCATGCAACTCTTTGCGCCGACTTCGCTCTCGCGGTAAAATTTCATTTCGTCGGCAAAGCGCAGCGACGAGGTGGAATACACGGGCGTGCCGTGCTCTTTCGCGAGCGCGAAGAGTTTTTCGGCCGTCGCCTTATCGGGCGCGAACGTCTTGTCGATATAGGTGGGTTTGCCACTTTTCAAAGCGTATTCGGAAAGCGCGAGGTGCAGTTCGGGATTGTCGGGCGAGAGCACCGCAATGCAGTCGGATCTGTCCACGAGTTCCTCGACGGAACCGACGCGCCGCACGCCGTGCGCGCGGCACCATTCGTCCGTCGTCACGCCGTCGTAGGGAGAAACCTCCTCTTTCGCATACGCATAGCACACGTCCATGCCGAGCGCGCGCGCACGCCCGTTGGCACGGATCATGTCGGGATAGTTGTTCGCGTGCCATTCGCTCAAAAAATTATCGATAAAACCGATCTTGATCATTTTTTCTCCTCATTCAGATATACGGGTCTGCCCGATTTGCCGCTCTCGTACACGGCGCAGATAAGTTTTTGGATTTTCAGCGCCTCGCGCCCGCTGATCTCCAAAGGTTCCAGTCCGAGCACGGCGTTGTAAAACTGGGAGATCTGTTTGATGTGCTGGAATCCCCAATAATCCTTGCCGCCCTCGTACACGATGTCGGAGCCTTGTTCGACCACCGTTTCGTTGGTGCCGTCGTCGTAGGAAATGCACGCGTCGTCATACGTGAGCACGGCTTTGCCCTTTTCGCACAAGAGCCGTATTTCGATGGGCTCGTCGCAGCCGTAGTTGTTCATGCAGTAAAAGCCGTAGCGCACGCCGTTCCGATAGGTGATCAGCCCCTCGGCGCTGTCCTCCACCTTCACGATCTCGTGCCCGCGGTTGGCGATGGAAACATCCACCTTGACGGGCGTATCGCCGATGAACCAATTGACGAGGTCCATGGAGTGAATGGCCTGGTCGATGACGACGCCGCCGCCCTCCTTGTCCCAGGTGCCCTTCCAGTCGGATTCGGCATAATAACTGTCGGGGCGCGTCCAGGTGAGCGTGGAACGCGCGGAAATAATTTTCCCCAGCCTGCCGCCGAGCAGCGCGCGTTTGACGAGTTGGGCGGACTTATTGTAGCGGCATTGCAAAATCACGCCGTAGTTGAGCCCGAACCTTTCCGCCGTGCGCACGCATTTTTCCGCCGATTCGTAGTCGATCGCCATGGGTTTTTCGCTCAGCACGTTCACCCCGCACGAGAGCGCGTATTCGGAAACGATCGGGTGCAGATAGTGCGGTATGCACACGTGCACGGCGTCTAATTTTTCCTTTTTCAAAAGATCTTTATAGTCCGTATATGCCTTGCAGCCGTACTTTTCCGCCGCGGCTTTTGCGCGCTCGGCGCGGATATCGCACACGGCGACGAGTTCCGACTGTTCCAGAACCGTGGCGGGCACGGCGTGCATGGGCAATATGCGGCCGCAGCCGATGATGGCGACTCTCAGTTTTTTCTTCATAATTTACAGTTCCAGTTCGCGTTTTTTCTCCGCCGACCGATACAGCGCGTCGAGAAGTTTTGCCGATTCCAGAATCTCGCCGATATACGTCTTGGTATGCTCGCCCGTGCGCGTCGCTTTTAAAAACGCCTCGTCCTCGCAGCGGAAATGGTCGGGAATGTTATAAGAAAACTCCGTCTTTTGCAGCGTATTGTTTTCATCCGCGGTATAGAGCGCGAAATGCCCGCCGTAGGTGAGCCGCGCCCCGCCCTTGTCGCCCAGAAAATCGATGAACATTTCGTCTTCTCCGATATTCTGCGCCCAGGCTCCGTTGAAAGAAATGGACGCCTTGTCCGTACGCACGTAGCCTGAAATGAAATCTTCCACGTCGTTCACGCCCGTTTCGGTGTTCTTCGTGTCTTCCGCCCACATACCGAGATAGGAGTATTTTTTCATATCCTTCGCCATTTCGTTGTACGCGTCGCAGGTGACGGTTTTCAGTTTCGCGCCGCCCAATATGTACAGAACGAGATCGAGAAAATGCACGCCCCAGTCGATGAGCACGCCGCCGCCCGCTTCCGCTTTGGTCGTGAACGCGCCGCCCAGCCCCGGGATACAGCGGTAACTGCGGAAAGAGCAATATACATGATAGATGTTGCCGAATTTTCCCTTGCGGTTCATCTCTTCGAGCATTTCCACCGATTTGTTGTAGCGGTTGCAGACGCCGATATTGAGTATCTTACCCTGTTTTTTCGCCTCCGCAGCCATCTCCTCCGACAGTTTATAGTTGACGGTGATGGGTTTTTCGCAGAACACGTGTTTGCCCGCCCGCAACGCGTCCATCGTGACGACGTAATGCGCGTAGTTGGGCGTGAGCACGTACACAGCCTCGACTTCGGGATCGGCGAGCGCGATCTTGTAATCGGTGATCACGTTTTCCACGAGTTCGGGATATTCCTTTTGTTTGAGAGCCGCTTTGGACTCGATCAGATCGCACGCGTATTTCACGCGCACCATGTCGGAGAGCGCCCGAAACGCGGGGAAATGCCCGTTCGTGGCGATACGTCCGCAGCCGACGACTGCAATACAAATTTTTTGATTCATGATGTTTCTCCTTTTGCTCCGTAGGGCAAATCAAAATTTTGTCGTTATACGCGGCCCGTTTTCAGCCGTACGTTTTTTGCATATAAGGCGCTCTCGCTTGCGAGGCGCACAAAGTATCGCATGTTTTCCGAAAACACGAACGCGGAATACCAGTTTTTTCCGCCGTCCGCGAATACGTCGAGCGCGCAGCCGTCCTTTACGACGCGCACTTTACCACGTTTCCCGAGCGGAATTTTCCCCACGGTGTGTTCGTAAAATTCTTCCGCGCGCGTCAGATCGATATATAAATATCCTTCCTGCGGGCACGCGAAAAGGCGGATGATTGAACGTTCGTTTTCCAGAAAGACGGTATAATCCTTTTCGCCCTCTATCGTAAGATCGAACAGGAGCAGCGGCTCGGGCGAAAGCGAAGTGTTTTCGCTGACGCGCGCGGCGCAAAATACGATTTTCTCAAACTGCCGATCGACTTCCCTTGCGGGATATGCGCACAGGCGGCCGCCTTGCATACGCAGTTGTAAGGGAAGGGAAAGCGCGCCGTTCCAGGGCTTGTTTTCGATCTCCCGCGCAGTCGTATCCATATGCCAGAAAAAGGCGAGGCGGCGGCCGTCGGAAAAGGTCTGCATGGCGTAAGGCTCGCCGCGGTGCGCGAAAAATTCTGTCGAACGCGCGAACGCGCGCTTGCCGCTCTCGGCAATAAATTCATATTTTCCGCTTATCTTTTCCACTCTTCCCACTACGTAAAAGAGCCCGCCGCCCGATAATATCCATTTATTTCCCATGGGGAACAGGTCGGGACATTCGGAGATCATCTTCTCTCCGTGCGTCACGTTATCGGGAAGATATTTTTGCAGGATCAACAGTTTTTCCGTGATCTCCGCATCCTCCGCGTCCATATTTTCGATCTCCGACTGAAATTCCCAATGCCTGAGATCGCGCGATGCGAACAGGCGCAGAACGCCGCCGCCCACGATCATCAGCCAGGTATCTTCGTCGCAGCGCACGACTTTCGGGTCGCGGAAAGCGTTCACGCCGTAGCGATCGTTTTCGTTGTCGATGACGGGCGCGCCGCCGCGGTACGGCGTCCAGGAAACGCCGTCCGCGGAATAGGACATCGCCTGATACTCGTGCTTTGTTTCTAAATCATGCACGGTGTAAAAGGACAAAAGGTTCGCGCCCTCTTTGCCAAACAGTCCGCTCGCGTTTTTTTCGTCGCGCACCGAACTTCCCGAAAATATAACGCCGTACGGATTCGGCTCTATGACGGTGCCTTGTTCGCGCAGAGCGCACAAATGATCGCCTACAGCGTGCCGCCAGCCGATATAAAGGTCGCAGTTCACGTCCCTTTGATACTGAAAACACACGTGATAGGTATGCGAACGTTCGTCGTACGCCAGCCCGTTCGGATCGTTCAAAAAGCCCGCGCGCGGCGTAAAGTGCAGGCGCGGGCGCATATCTTCGTTATATTTCATGTCCGCATGAGCGCGCGGATAAATTCCAGTCCCGCGGCGATGTCTTCGAGCGGATTTTCGCCCGCCTCGCGTTCGACGGTCAGAAAGCCGCTATACCCGACGTCCTTAAGCGCGCGCAGATAGGCTTTCCAATCCACGTCGCCTTTGCCTATGGGCAGTTCCTCGAATCCGTCGCAGGCGTTGAGCGCCTCCACGCCGCCGAGGGCGAAAGCGTGGTACACCTCTTCGGGCGTCTGCGCAGAGTCCAGTTTTCTGCCGTCTTTCAGATGCGTATGGACGATATATTCTTTCAAAAGATACACCGCCTCGGCGGGGTCCTGCGCGGTGACCATGACGAAATTCGCGGGGTCGAGATTGACGCCCACGCCGCCTTCGGTGCGCTCGACGAATTTTTTTAAAGTCGCCGCCTTTTCGGGGCCCGTTTCGACGGCGAGCGTGACGCCGCGGCTCTTTGCGTACAGGCCGCACGCGGTGAGCGCGTTCAGCATGACGCGGTAACGCGGATCTCTTTCGTCGGCGGGGATCACGCCGATATGCGTAGTCACGGTGTTTGTTCCGAATTCCGCCGCCAGATCGACGATACGCTTTGTCTTTTCGATGCGCGCGGCATTGTCCTTTTCGATCTCGAACCCGAAACCGCCCATATCTCCGCACAGCGCGCTGACGCAAAGATCATGTTCCGCGAGCAGCGTTTTGTAATACGTTTTGTCCGCTTCGGTCAGATTTTCGGGGCTGAATTCGCCCGTTGTCGCGTAAATCTGTACGCCGTCGAGTTTCAGAGCCGCCGCGGCGGCGATCGCTTCGCGCAGGGTAGGTTGTTTCAGGCAGTCGGTAATCGCGCCGAATTTCATGTGACACCTCTTTCAAATGTTCTTGCTTTCCCGTATCATGGAGGCTGCCAGGCAGTTCCAACTGAAAAAGTTATGATGCAATATCCCCTCGCCCGTATCCGGGTGATACGACTCGCTCATGCTCCCGTGCGTTTCGATATCGCGCGCGAGATAGGCGAGCGTCTGATTTTTGATCGTGAGCGCTTCTTCGGCAAAGCCGTAATCGAGAAATCCTCTGAACAAGGCGTAATTGGAAACCGTCCAGATCGCCCCAAGCCAGTTGGAGGGATTCCCCGAAGGCGTAAGATCGTACATCTTTTCGTCCTTTGCGACCGTGCGGATGCCGTAATCCGAACAGAGCGCGCTTTGAAAGTACTCTCTCACCATGCGCTGCGCCTGCTGCGGCGTGGCGATATGGCACAAAAGCGGCAGATAACAGCCCCACGTCTTGATTTTCAGGGGCATGCTTTTCCAGAACGCGGGCAGCCCGCGATGGAAAATTTCCGTCTTGTAGGTATGTACGAGCAGGTCCTGCGAATAGTAAAGCCCCGTGCCCTCGTCCCACATTTCGCGGCGGATGCTCTCCAAGAGGCGGTTCCCCTCCTCTTCGGGCAGGCGCGCGTCCTCTCCTTTCCATCGCAAAATTTCCGCGAACGCGCGGTACTCCGCGTATAAAAAACAGTTAAGATAGAGATCCGCGGCGCTGTTTCGGGGTCTTCCGAACACGGTGGGATTGTTGTCGCCGCCGATCATGATATCGTCGCGCCAGAAATACAGGCCGCTGCGCTCGTCGAACTGATTTTTGCGGTAATATCCGAGATAGAGGGCGAGTTTTTCAACGGGCAGCCAGGAAAGATCGCCGCACAACTCCCCCGCCATTTTCGCGCTTTGGCAGAGAAAGGGCTTGTGCGTGTTCATCACGTCGGGGCGCACCGCGTAGGTATCGTTTTCGTGATCGGCGCGCAGCATGATGGGCACGAACCCGTCCTCTTCCTGAAAGTCCAGAAAGTTTAAGACGTTGCCTTTCGCCGCTTCCGATACCAGTCTGCTCTTTTGCGCAAAGTCGAAGGTTTCGTCCCCGCGCAAAAGTTCGCAGACGTCTTTCAGCGCGTAAGTGTACCAGTAGGAATCCCAGTCCCACAGCGTATTGGAATACGCGAGCCCCGGTTCCACGCTGGCATATTTCAGTTTGAATTTAGGCGGCTGAACGGGCTGAAAGGCCGTGTCTTTCAGACAATCCAAAACCGTTTGTTCCTGTTTGGAAAAAGACATCTGCAAACTCCGTTTTATGCTTGAAAAGTTTTATTCGAAAGTACGGTAAAACTCATGGGCGGAAGCGTAACGTACGACACGCCCTTGGAAGAATCCACGCTCGCGTACGCTTCGGGGAGAACCACCGCGCGGTCTTCGGGAATGAGCGATTCGGTGATCTTGTAAGCGGAAAGCGTCTTGGCGCGGTCTTCCTTTCCGTACACGACGGCCACTTTTTTGTTCGAAGCGCCGTTATTCGTCATCATGTACGACCAGGAGCCGTCGGGCAGTTTGAATGCGATCATGCACACGTCTTCATCTTTGGACTTGATGGGATGAATTTCGCTGCCGATATCCGTATACTTGCACACCATGCCCCAGAAATAATACTCGGGGTGCGCTTTCCAGTCGTTGTCGCGGTACATCCAAAGTCCCATCGTATGCACGTAGGAATTCGTGAAGAAAGTATCTCCTAAAATATAGTGATTGAATGCGCTCACGCCGTTCTGCGCGGCTGCGATCATGAAGCGCGTGAGATAGATGCCCGCGGTATAGTCGTCGATATCCGTCTTGTTCACCGCATCCAGAAAGTGCAGGCCCTGACAGAATTCCGATTCGACCAGCCCTTTGCCGAGTTTGCGGCACGTCTTCATCAGATCCTGAAAATAATAGTCCATCGCCTCGAACGGACTGTCGTTATCCCAGTTGTAGTTGCCTACGCCGCAGACGTCGTAAATATCCGCCATCATCTCCTGTTCTTCGGCAAAGTACTTTGCGTTATGCGCCATGGCGGACGTGCCGATATGCTTGACTTTCCCGTAAAGCCCGTCTTTTTTCAGGCGATCCACGATGATGCGTGCGCATTCGCGGTAATCATCCCAGACGATGGTGCCCTTATCGGTGATGAACATTTCCGCAATGACGCTGTAACCCCAGATGCAGGTATATCCTTTGGTATTGATGAGATAATCCAGCCCCACGGCGATGTTTTCCGCGTATTCGGCGTAGCCGTCGAAATCGTCGGTCTTGCGCGGCGCGGTCACCCAGCCGAGGCTGCCGTCGTTGTTATAACCGAGCCAGGTACCGTCGTACTTTCCGTCGTAAGAATCGAAAGTCGCATACGCGCCGTACCAACTCAGATCCACGCGGATGCCGTACTTTTCGCAGATATCCAGAATTTTATAGAGCGCTTTCATCTCCACGCTGTCGAAATCCACGTCCTCGGAATCGTAATCGAACACGTTCGGATCGCCGTTATCGTTGCCGCGCTCGAAAAATTCGGGGAACATTTTGATACGGGTGTATTGCAGGTTCATGTCCGCGATGCGCTGTTCCAGCATTGTTTCCTCGTCCGCGGTCAATTTGTTCCAGGGCATATATACGTCGGTATCGATCTGCGCGCCGAATCCGTCCGTCTTGTAATCGATGGCTTCGGTGATATCGTAGCGCGTGTACGCGGGGTCGACTTCGATCTCGGTGATCTCGCCTTTTTGGTCGGGCGCACAGCCCGCCGCGGCGAACAGAAGCAGCCCCGTCAATAGCAAACTGATGAATTTTTTCATTGCATTTTTCCTTTTCATTTTACTGTTTATCCGACAGAACGACGAAAGAGTTGGGCGCGAGCGTCACGTGCGCCGCGCGGTTTTTCGCCGAAACGTCGCCCGTCTTGGCAATGAGTTCGAGCGCGCCGTCTTCGGGGAGGGAGGAGCCCGTCATGCGATACTGCGCAAGCGTTTCGGGGCGGTCTTCCCGCTCGTTGACGATTGCGACTTTCTGCGTCTTTTTGGAACTGTTCGCGAGAAGATACGTCCAGGAGCCGTCGGGCAGTTTAAACGCCGTGGCACACACCCCTTCCACATCGCTCCCGATGGGGAAAATATCGCTGCCGAACTCTGTGTAGCGGGTGATGAGCGACCAACTGTACCACACGGGTTTCGCCTTCCAGTCTTCGTGTTTGAAGCGGAAAAGTCCCAATTCGTTCAGGTTTCCGTCGTAATAGCAGTCGCTGAACACGAAATATTTGATATTCGTGCAGCCGCCGTTCACCATGTTGATGAGAAAGCGCGCCATGAACAGCGCCCGCTCGTAAGTATCCGAATCGGAATTGGTCACGGCCGTCAGAAAGTTGGAAGTACCGCTCTCCGCAATGCCCCAACTGAGCCCGTATTTGTCGCACACCGCCGCGTAAGCCTCGGCAAACGCCAGCATTTCCGCATCGCTCGACTCGTTTTTGAACGCGTAGACCGAGGAGGTCGCCTTCTGATAGTCGATATACGAGAGATATTTACTCTCGTACGTTTCCGTGTTATTGTTGTAATCCGCAGGGCCGCTGAACAAAATTTTGTCCGCTATGCCGTATTTTTGCAGATTCGCCGTCACCTTTTCGCAGATCCGCTTGTATTTCGCCATGTCGTGAATGACGCCTTCGGGTTCGGGAAACAGGCTGTATTCGTACAGGCAGGTATATTTTTTCGTGTTGATGAGGTAATTCAGACACGCCGCGACCGACTCCGCGAACTCCTCGTCGGGATGGTCGGTGAGAACGGGCGCGTTCATCCAGCCGAGGATGCCGTCCTGCCCGAACGTGCCGCCCAGCCAACTGCCGTTGATTTTTCCGTCTTCCGACTGAAACGTCGTGCGGCAGCCGTACCAACTCAGATCCACTTTGACGCCGTTTTTCTCGAACACGTCCAAAAGTTTATAGAGATAATTCATTTCGATGGAATCGAAATCCACGTTGGGGCTGTCGTAATCGAAAGATTCGGGATCGTTATTATCATTGCCGCGCTCGTACATTTCGGGATAGAAACGGATACGCACGCTCTGCAACTGCATTTTTTCCAGCGCGTCGATTTGCACCTTCCAGTCCGCGTCGTTCAGCCCGTTCTGCTTTTCCACGATACAGGTGTCGAACTGCGTGCCGAAACCCTCCGTCTTTCTGCCGTTGCTTTGCTTTACGTCCAGGCGCGAATACCCCTCTTCGATGACGGTCACAGGATTCTCCTTTTCATTGCCGCCGTCGCAAGCCGCCGCACAGAATACGAACGCTGCCGCGAGCGCCAGACAAAGACACGTTTTGAACGGCTTCACCTTATTACCTCTCCCTCTTGCGCCCGATAAGCGCGAGCGCCGCGCCCGCCAGGATCAGCGCGCCGCCTGCGATTCCCGCGGAAGCGCTCACAGCACTCTTGCAGCCGCTTTTACCCGGTTCGGGTTCGGGCGTCGTATCTCCCGCCACGCGGAAAGTCACGTACGTGGTCGCGCTCTTGCCGTCCGCATTGGAGGCGATAAAGTCCACGTCGTAGTTGCCGCCCTTTTCGGGCGTCCATACCCAGTAGCCGTTGCGGATGGAGCCGATATCCTTGCCCTCGCATTTGATGGCATAGGAAAGCGCGTCGTCCCCTTCGTACGCGAACAGATCCGCAAGTTTCACCTCGATCTCCGTGCCCGCGTCGTAACTCGCCTCGGGCGTAAAGTTGACGCTCTCGATATCGAAATCGGGCTTGGGCGCGATGCCGTAAGGCGTCTTGTTGCCGTTATCGTAGGAAGTGATCTGGATCTTGTCGATCTCGACGTAGCATTCGGTTTCCGAACTGTCCATGCCCACGGGGAAATCGCTCGACGGCCAGAAACCGATGTAGCCGGACGTGGTGCTGAACTTGCAGTCCTTTACGTAGTCTTTGAGATAATCGGAATACACGTTCTGGTCGCGCTGGAAATATTCGAACCGCATGACGCCGTCGAAGTAGAATTTAAAAGTTTTGCCCGTATAGGTGACGGGTTTGCCGTCATAGACGGCTTCCTGTGTGTCGTTGACGAATTCGAACTCGAACCAATGGAATTCGCCGTCGTTCCATAAAATATCGTCGTGCGAACTGACCACTTTGCGCGTCGCGCCGCTGCCCGCGAAACACTCGTTGAGGTAGAGATTCGTTTTGGGCGAGCCCTGCAGATTTTCGAAACAGATGCTGAAATACGCTTTATCGCCGTTCCAGGGACAGGTATAGGAAGGCGCGGGCGTATCCGCGTTGATCATAAAGGATATGTACAGGTTAGAATAATCGTGATTGTAATCGGCGCCCACCTGGCTGGGACGCGTGAGATTGAGGTTGGCGTGCATCGAATATTTGAATTCGTTCATCTTATTGGTCTTGTAGATGGCGTAGATGCTGCTGCCGAGGTTGAAGTTTTCGATCTTCATGCCGTTTTCGCCGAACGTGGCGCTGCCGCTGCCGACTTTGTCGGTCGCCCAGTCCCACTTGTTGGCGGCGAGGTTGTTTTCGTCCTTGACTTCCACCGTATAATCCGCAGCGAAAGCCGCGAACGTGCAGGTGAACATGAGCGCCAGAACGACGAAGAGCGACAAAAGATATTTGATTTTTTTCATGCAATTTCTCCCTTTTTTTTATTTTCCGCGGGGCGCACAGCCCCGCGGACTTTGCAGAAATCGTTAACCGCGCTGGGCGATATAGAGTTTATATTGCTGGGTGAGCCACTCGATATATTCCGCAGCCTGCGTAAAATACATTGCCGAGTATTCGGGATAGGTCACCGCGGGATCGGCGGAGGCGTTCCACGCCTTGGTGGGACAGTTGAGATAGAAATTATTTTCCGCCGTCTGATAGCCGTTGGCGACCGCCGCCGTCATGTTGTAGAAAAGCATGCAGTCGGTGGGATTGGAGATGGTCTTCGCATTCTCCACCTTTTCGATCCAGCCCCTCTCCTCTTCGGTATAGTTGTTGAACAGGCGATAGGCGAAATCGTCGTTGTATAAAAATTTGAACACGCCCGAATAGGGAGGGTTGGTGAGGTATCTGTCCTCTTTGCCGGCGGGGAATGAATAGTACCCCTCTCCCGCGTCTACCCAATGTTCGCCTTCGATGCCGTAGGAGCACAACTCGTAGTTCTCCACGTCGGAATACAGCCAGTCGAAATAAGCGAGAATGAGTTCCGCCTTTTCCGAACGCTTGTTGATGATCATGCAGTCGGTCGCCTTGGAAACTTCGACGAAAGCGCCGCTGTTTTCGATCGCTTTGCCCTGCGCGTCCACCGCGTCGAGCGGTCCTAAAATGGTAAATTCCGCATTCTTATCCACCGCTTTTACCTGGCGCGCCACGTCGATGAGTTCTAAAATATTGGTATCCACGCAGTAAATCGCGCCCTTGCCGTTGGAATAATCGGTGATGCGCTGTTCCTTGGTCTTGACCTGATTGTCCGCTTCCCACAAGCCTTCTTTCTGCCACAGGTATTCGTAGCCGAGCACCTTGTCGTACCCCTCGGAAAGCCAGCCGGGGACGACCTTATCGATACTGCCGTCGTCGTTGTAAATGACCGATTTGTACTGATAACCGGGCGTGCCGCACGCGCCCGCCGTAATGGCGAATTCGATGTCGTAAGAATTGCCGATCAGCGGCATGGTGCACGCGGGGATCTCGGCTTTCATCTTGCGCATCATATCCGTAAAGTCGTCGATGGTCTGACAGAATTTGAGTTTGCCGCCCGACGCCGCCGCTTCCGCCTTGTCTTCGGTATAGCCCGCTTTCGTCATATAATCCTTGCGGATGAGTATACCCTTGGTCTTGGATTTGACGGAGGAAGGGATCCCGACCACTTCGCCCGTGAGCGTGGTGGTCGCGTTCATGACTTCGGGCGCGATCGCCTCGCCGATGTGCTCGTAATTGTCTAAAAGATCGGCAAGATCCATGGAAACGTCCTGTTTTAAGACAATTTCGTCCAGACCTGCCTGACCGAGGTAACTCACCGCCATATCCCATTTGCCCGTGGTCATTACCCCGCCGAACTTGGTGCTGAACGTGGCGTGCGATTCGTAGTTCACCTGGAAATTCACGGCGTTGCCCGTGTCTTCGTAGAACTTCTTCTCAATGGCGTCCTTTACGTACGCCTCGTCGCTGCCCTTGATATAACTGCCGTAAATGTTGCTCGCGTCCACGTACACGGTGATCTCGGCGGCGTTTTTCTTCGCCTCTTCCCACGAGCCGCTCGGCTTGGGAGTCGGCGTGCCCGAATCACGGCAGGCGCAAAGCCCCAAGAGCATACACGCAGCCAAAGCCGCGCATAACAGTTTTTTCATCTTGTTCCTCCTGATTTTTTTATTCTTTCACCGATCCGAGCAGCACTCCGTTGATAAAGAACCGCTGCAGGAACGGATAAACGATGACGATAGGTAAAGTCGAAACGATGACCGCCGCGCTCTTGATCCCCTCGGAATTGAGCCCGATGGTCGAGCCGCCGCCGATGGAACTGACGAGCGAGGAAAAATCCGTTTCCAGTTCTCTCACGAGCGACTGCACGGGCCACAAATGTTTGTGCGAACTGTCTATGAACAGCATCGCCTGGAACCAGTCGTTCCAGATGGCGACCGCCGAATACAAAATGATGGTCGCCATGATGGGAAAACCGAGCGGCAGCACGATCTTAAATAAAATTATCACGTTATTTGCCCCTTCCAACTGCGCCGATTCGACCAGCGCCTCGGGAAGGTTTCCGAAAAAGTTTTTGGCGAGCACGATATACCAGGCGTTGACGGAAAAGGGAAGAATGATCGCCCACTGGGAATTCATCAGCCCCAGTCCGTTGATGACCAGATAATAAGGAATGGTCCCGCCCGCAAACAGCATGGGAATCACGAGCACCATCACGAAAAACTTTTTGAACACCAACTTTTTTCTGGAAACGGCGTAGGCGTACAGAGAAGTCGTGATGACGAGGAAAAACGTTCCCAAAGCGGTCATAAACAGCGAATTTCCCATCGCCCGCAGAAAGAGGTCCTGCGCGGTGAATATGTATTTGTAGGACGAGAGAGAAAACTCGCGGATGATCACGCTGTACCCGTATTTCGTGAGCATGTTCGCCGACGTGAACGAAGCGCACACGATCAGGATCGCGGGATAGACGAACATGACGGTCAAGAGGATCATCAGGAAAATATTGAAAATGTCGAAGGCTTTTTCGCCCTTGCTTTTGATCAGCATAATTTTTCCTCCCCCCTTAGAACATGCCCTGCATGCCCATCTTTTTGACGATGATATTGCCCGATAGCACGAGCGCCAGCGATACTACGCTCTGCATCAGTCCCATCGCAGTGGCGGTGGCGTAGGCGGATACGGTGCCGATCGCCTTGAAAACGACCGTTCCGATGACTTCCGTCGTTTCGATGAGGTAGGAATTCCCCCCGCCCGTCATGGTATAGATCTGATCGAAATCGTCGCGCACGAGATTCCCGAGGCTGAATATGAGTTGAATGCCGATGACGGGGAACAGCCCGGGCAGCGTGATATGCCACAGTTGGTTGACGCGCCCCGCGCCGTCGATGGTCGCCGCCTCGTACAGAGCGGGATCGACGGCGGTCATCGCCGCAAGGTACACGATGGTGGAATAGCCTACCGTCTTCCAGATAGAAGTAAAGGTGAGGATCGCCCGCCAGTACTGCGGTTCACTGTACCACTGCACCGCATCGCCGCCGAACAGCGCGATGAGTTGATTTAAAATACCGCCGTCCGCCGCGAGGAAGAGATAGGCGATGCCCGAAACCACTACCCACGACAAAAAGTACGGGAAATACGAGATAGTCTGCACCGACTTTTTGAACCAGTTGTTTTTGAGATAACTGAATAAGATCGCCAGCAGGATGGCGCAAAGAAATCCGAATATGAATTTCAGCCCCGCCAGGATCACCGTGTTTCGCGCCAGCATACCGAAACTCGTGCCCGGCGTCGTCAAGACGTCGTAAAAGTTTTTAAAGCCGAGCATGCCCGCCCATTCGCTGCCGAAGATCCCGTCGTCGATGGAAAAATCCTTGAAGGCGAGCACGATGCCCGTCATCGGCGCGTAGGAAAATATGATCAGCATGACAAGCGCGGGCAGCATCATCAGATACAAGCCGTAATTCTTGCGGATAAAGCGGCAGCGCGCGCCCCGCCAGATTTTTTTGAACCAGCCGCGCCAAATGCCGACCGCGATGAGCGCCGCCAGCAACAGACCGGCGCCCGAAAGGCACAAAATCAGCGTGAGATTGGCGCTTTCGACGAAGTACACGTAGCCCGTAAAGCAGTCGACGCTGCGCTCCACGCCGACGGGGTCTTCCCCCTCGCGGATCTCCGTCACGTTGACGACGGACTGCACGGGCGTCACCTTGACGGCGTTGTCGCCCACAAGTTCCACGTTTCTGCCGCCGACCACGCCGATCTTGCCGTTGAAACGGAAGGTGATGGATTCCAGATTGGAAAAGCCGACGATATAATACGTGAAGATCATGCCCTTGTCGTTCGCGGCATACGGAGAATCCTGCGCGGTAAATTCTTTGGCGGTCAGTTTTTCCCCGCCCGAAGTGACGGGAGAAAAGGCGCGGGATTCGTCCGCCTGGTTGTTGAAATTATAAATAAATTCGTTATAGTTCTGAATATTTTTATACTTTCCCTTTTCCCAGTTGGAAACGAGCGACGTCTTGTTCATTTCCTTGATGAAATCGGAAAAGGACATAAAATTGTACTGTCCTATTCCCTCTATGTAACGAATCCTGCGGAAAGAGATCTTGACGGAAAATCCGTCCGCGCTTTCCTTGACGGATTTGAGTTTCAACACGTCTCTGCCCTGAGACAGTTTTGCCGCGCCCTCGAAAATCTCGTTGAGTTCGCTCTCGATACTTTCTTTCGTCACGCCCTCTTCTTTGGAAAGAGTCAACGTCGCCGTGCCCGAGCCGTCCCTGTCGAGTTGAACGTCCAGCGAAGCACAGCCGCTAAGCACCAGAATCGCGGCGGAAACGACGAGCAGAATCGTAAGTATTTTTACGGCGATCTTTCGCATATTGCCTCCTTACACATTTTTATCATCCGATCTACACAAAGTATAGTACAGAATACAATCGAGTACAATAGCACAATTTAACCAGTTGTTTAGCATTTTTTGACTTCCGCATAAGTGCCCGTCCCGCGCGCTTATTTAACGAATTGAAACGAATGATTTAACGAATTTTTACTCGTTTGCCTTCCCCCCCTATACAAAAGCGCCGAATCATGTACAATTAGGTTTAATTCAGTTAAAGGGAGTAACAAATGCGCGACAACGACATTAAAATAGACAATAAATTCCATTATAATTTCAATTATCTGAACAATCCGCGCTTATTTAACGATTTATTACTTTTTCAACTCGGTGAAATTTACTGCGACAACGGCGCGAGCGTGAAAAGCCACGTGCACGACGATTTTTTCGAGATCACCTACGTCATTTCGGGAAAAGGAACCTCGTATGCGGGCATCGTGCCCACGGAGATCTCCAAGCACGATATCTTTTTATCCCTTCCGAACGAAACGCACGAGATCGTTTCCGACCAGGCGGACCCCTTGCGCTACTATTTTCTGGCATTCAGTTTCAAGGAGCGGTCGCAGTTTCACG
Source organism: Candidatus Borkfalkia ceftriaxoniphila (assembly GCF_004134775.1). Lineage (NCBI taxonomy): Bacteria > Bacillati > Bacillota > Clostridia > Christensenellales > Christensenellaceae > Candidatus Borkfalkia > Candidatus Borkfalkia ceftriaxoniphila. The sequence continues at coordinate 1,463,661 of NZ_SDOZ01000002.1, read as the reverse complement.
AGATCATGTATCAGGACAAACTGTTAAAACTCGGCGCGCGGCTGCGGGTGTACAACTCGCCGCCCATGGCGGCGTCCTTTACCGAACTGATTTCCCAGTTAGAATCGTATAACGAATATTCCGCACTTAAATTCGAACTGCTCGTAAAGGTGCTCTGCATCAACGTAACGCAGGTATTTTCCAATATTCACACCCAGCACTACACCTCTCCTTTGATCGACAGCGAACAGACGCTGTACTACCGCATCATCAACTATATCGACCACAATCTGACCAAGATCGACCGCCTCAGCGACATTGCGGGCGAACTCAACTACAATTACGTGTACATTTCGCGCGTGTTCAAAAAAAAATTCGGGAAATCCATCTATACGTATTTTTCCGATAAAAAACTGGATATCGCCAAACAGTTGATCGAAACGAGCAACATGACCATCACGGAAATAGCCGCCTATCTCAACTATTCCTCTATTTTCGTATTCAGCCGCGTGTTCAAAAACAAGTTCGGCATCAACCCCAGCACCTACCGCGCACAGAAAGTCCAAAAATAAAAAGAAACGCCCGAAAGCGTTCCGCTTTCGGGCGTTTCTTTTATACTTTTTGCAGGGCGTCGGCGGCGCGCTCGGCATCGCGCCGCGGCGCGGGCGCGCCCAGAATCGGTCCGAGCGCCTCCAAAAGGCGGAGCGCGTATAGGTCGTGCCCCGCAGAATTGGGATGAATGGCGAAATTCGGATCGGAAAAGAGCGAAAAATCGTGCGGCAGAAAGGGATAGCAGTCTATGACGGATATCTCGGGATACCGCGCGTACACCTGCCGCATTTTTTCCGCTATGTCGCGCAGGGAAAAGCGCACGCCCGCCTCGTCCGAACGCCACACGGGCAGCAGCGCGACGATCTTCGCGCGCGGAAAGGTGCGTTTCGCCGCGCCGATCACCTGTTCCATCTGTTGCTCCAACAGCGCGAACGCCTCTTGCGGCTCCGCCGTGCCGCCGCAAAAACTGTTGGTGCCATTCGCGATCATCACCACGTCCGCGGGCATGGGATATTCGCCCAGAATGGTGTAATCGGAAAAGGTGCGGCCGCTGACAGCCTGGTCGATCGCGTAAAAATCGTACGCGTTGGTCACTTGGTTAAAATACGCGGCGCAGGGGTCTATGCACTCGCTGCCCTCCGTAATGGAATCGCCGAAAAAGTAGACGGTCTTTGACTTTTCGACTTTTGCAAACCGCGCGCCCTCGGAAAACCGCGCTTTTTTGAGCGCGACGGACGCGGAAGCGGGAAAGACGATCGTCCAGCGGTTGGCTGCGGGGCTGTGTTCGGGAAGTTCGAACCGCACTTCGTATTCCCTGTCCTTTTTCACCGTAAGTACGGATACGTTCTGCCGCGCGCCGTTCAGCAAAAAGCCGAATTGCAGAGGCCATTCGGGCGCAGGAATGTCCGTCACTTCGAACTCAAGCGCAAAAAATTGCGTATCCGAATAAAAATCCAGTTCCACGTTCGTCTGATAGGCGGGAGAATTGCGCGTCGTACATAAAATGTTCTGCGCGACGTTCAGGCGGTCGAAATACACCCCGTCGGGCGCGTTGTGCCAGAAGAGATAATTGCAGGCGAGCCCCTCTTCGATCAATTTCCGCACGCCCGCGTCTATCGGCCAATCGCCGTTTTCCGACTCCGTAAAGGTAACGCTCTCCTCGTCCAGTTCGACCGCAACGCTCTTGCGCGCATAAAACGCCGCGTCCGTGATCTCTTCCCGCCCGTTGCCGTAGGAAGTTTTAAATTGCCCGCCGTTGATTTCTACATAGACGCGGTATTTCGTGAGCGTAAGTTTTACGCGATAACTTTGCCCCGCAGCAAAACGACCCTCGATCACGTTGGACTTTCGCGCGAAATCGGGCGCGTAACCGTTGCAGCAAAGATCTCCGCCGTCTTTGAACACGGTGAATTTGGATTGAAAAATTTTATCCGAAGTAAATTTGCCCGTTTCGCCCACGTTGACGAGAAAAATTTCGTCTTCATAGGGAAAATTCTCGTCCTCTTCCAAAGAATCGGGAACGCGGACGACTTTGAAGCGGAATTCGAGCGTCACCACGTCGCGGGAAAAAGCGCGCGCGGGACGCACGTGAAAAACTCTGTCGATGAGCATATGCGCATTCAAAAGGCACGCAAAGCAGTTGCGTGCCTTTCACTCCTTTTATAAAATATCAGTCTTTCTTTTTGCGTGCGAACGCGATGACGCCCGCAGCCAGCACCAGCGCGAGGGAAACGCCCAGAGCGCTGTACGCGACGGTGTTCGAGCAGCCGCCTTTGGAATTCAGGCTGTCCTCGTACGTTTTCAGGGCGCTTTCCGCCGCCGTCAGTTTGGAAGAGGAAGTAACCTGCTGTTTCTGCGCGTCGGTCAGCGCATCGTACGCCGTGCGGGCGGCTTCGATCGCCGTTTTGGCCGAATCGTAGTTTTCCGCGGTGATTTCTGCGGGCAGCGCGTCGATCTGCGCGTTGACTGCCTGCGCCGCTTCCTTTTCGGACAATTCTTTTTCATATGCGGCGAGCGCGCTTTCCGCCGCCGTCAGTTTCGCATAAGAAGTTATCAGAGCGCGTGCGTCCTCGCTCAGCGCGTCGTATGTCGCTCTCGCGGCGATGATCGCCGACTTCGCCGCCGCGTAATTTTCGGCGTTGACGCTCGCGGGCAAGGCTTTTAAGAGTTCTTCCGCAGTTTTTGCGGCAGCCATGCCCTGTTCGTACGCGGCGATCTTCGCTTCGATCTGCGCGATGAGATTGCTCTGAAATTCCCTGGACTGCGGATAATTCATGTCCGCCTGCGCCGATTTCAGTTCTGCGAGAACGGCTTTTACTTGCTCGACGTTGGCGGTAGTAACCGTTTCCGTCGCCGCGTTATTCGCTTTTAAATTGAGCGCGGGGATATCGAGGTCGGGAATGAATCCCTCGCCCTCTTCGATGCCCGTCACCGTCAGAGAGTTGATGTTTACGAATTTATCGGGTGTTCCCGCGTCCGAAGTGAACATACCGAACGACATAAAACTGTCGCCTTTGATTTTTTCGTTCGTGCTGTCGTATCCGAAGGTGGTCATCTGTCCGCTCGGTCCCACGAATTTGATCTCTGCGTGTACGCCCGTATCGGTGTCCGCAGTGGTGATCCAGATCTTCGTATCCTGTTTATACCACCACCAGACCGAAGTATTGTCCGCCACGGGTCCGCCGTTGGCTTTGTCCTTGATCTCGGTTTTCGTCACCGCGCCGTCCTTGCAATCGTACATAAAGCAGCCGTCGCCGCCGATCTGCAAGGCGAGATAATTCCCCTGCTCTACGGGTTTGATATTTTCTACAAAGGTATAACTTTTCGATTCGTTTTTAAACACGAAATAAAAGTTGCCGTATTGTCCCTGCGAAAGCGTGCCCGTCATGTCGATCGTGATGGTCGAGGCGGCGGGTATGGTCTGGTTAGAGATCATCGCTGCGCCCTGCGTATCGAAAAAGCCGACGCCGCTCGTTCCGAACTGGAAACACGCGGGATTGACGCCACCCTTCCAGAACGCGGAAGACGTAGCAAGATTTTCCAGAGTTACTTCGGGCTGCTGCTCCGCGGCGAGCGTCGCGTTAAAGGTTTTCAGCGTGATATTTCCTCCGTCTTTCACTTCTCCGAAATATCCGACGGAAACTGAAAAATCGCCTTTGAGCGCCACGTTGTCCGAAGTATAGGTAAGAGTTTTCGTTTCTCCCGTATTGTCCGACCAACCGCTCGCAAGATATTTGACCTCCACGTCCACGCCCGTTTCGGTGTCGGTCGTTTTGATCTCCAAAGCCGTCGTCTGTTTGTATACGTACCACGTATCGAATCCGCTGATAATGCCGTCTCGGCTCGTTTTCGTTACGACTCCGTCTTTAGATTCCACAAATTGCGTTACCCAACTTGCGCCGAACACGAATCCAAGCCAATTCCCCGCGGAACTCGTTTCGTTATCTTGTACGATTTTTTTAGGAGCGTCGGGTGAAACGGTATCTTCGGATTTGAATAACACATACATGTTTCCCCAAGTCGTTTGCGGCGTATTTCCCACAAACTCGAACTTCATCGTTGAATTTGCGGAAACTTTTTTGGAAAATGCCATAGCCGTATCCATTGCCGTCATTTTCATGCCGTTTTCGTCGAACGATGTCGTCGTATATCCGACGCTGGTATCTTTCCAGTTCGCCTGACTCGTCGCGAAATTTTCGGGCTCGTCTGCGGCATAGGCAAGCGTAAACCCGAATACGGAACACAGCAGGGATAAAGCCATAATTACCGATAATACTACGGTTCCCCTTCTTTTCATAATCTACCTCCATAGATTTATTATCGGTTTCATTGTAGCAATATTTTTTCTTACAGTCCATATCACAATTTAACTATTTATTTGATAATTTTAAACTTCACCCCACAATTTTTAACTTATTGCAACAAAAAAAGCACAGCCGCTCGGCTGTGCTTTTTCTTAATTTTTCGCTCGTTTTTTCAAAAGGTGCAACAATACGTAAACGCCTATCAGCACTGCGACCGTGACGCCGAGTATTAAAAACATCGTTCCAACTTCCACTTTATGCCCGAAGAAGAACATATTGCAATCGAAAGAAGTGCGGATGCCGTCCACCACTTCGGGCGGGAAATAATTTCCGATTTCGGCGAGCACGCCGCCCATGAAATGATTTCGGAAAAGCCCCGTGCCGTAGGTGCCGGGAAGCAGAGATACGAAGATCTGAATGCCATTCGCAAACTGCGAAATGGGCATATACGCGCCGCTGATAAAACCGTAAACGGAACTTACGACGACGCTGACGGCGGTGCTCCCGCCCTGCGTCTTTATAAAAAAGCATATGACGGAAGAGAGAGCCGTACCGAACAGCGACAGCAAAAATACGTCGAGAACGATGAAAAGCGCGTCGCCTGCGGAAATATACCAGCCTACGCAGGCAAGATAGATAAAACCTGCGCCGAGCGCCACGTAACAGATGGCGGCGGTGACGGCGGCGGTCGCCAGGTAATACGAGAGCGCAAGATAGGATTTTTTGTACGGCGTCACCGAAAAATCGCCGATCGCGCCCGTCACTTTATCCTGCACGATCTGCATATTGGCGCAAAACGCGACCGTGACGCAACTCACCGCCAGAAGCGAAGAAAGAAGCCAGCCGCCGACAAAGCCTTCGATGACTTTATCGGGCACAACGATATCCGCGGGAACGGAAGAATAAAAACTGTCGCGGTACACGTTCCCCAAAAAGAGCACGAACAGTACGAGCAGAATGAGCGGCGCGATCAGGGAGGTGAAAAACGTTCCCTTATCCTTGAAAAACATTTTGATATGGCGTCCTACGAGCGCCGAAAGCGTCTTCATGCGTTTTCCTCCGCTTTGAGTTTTCTCCCCGTTACCGCGAGGAACACGTCGTCCATTTTTCCCTTGGTGATCTCGTAATCCTTGAAAAGTTCGGGATGTTTCAAAATCAGTCCCGTCGCTTCCGCCGTATCCGAAACGGCGACGCGGAAGGCGTCCCGCAATTTTTCATAGGACTTTCCGAGCGCGGCTACGCTTTCTTCCGCCACGTTGTACAGGGTGACGAAATCGCCCGTGTACTGATTTTTCAGCGCCAGCGGCGTGCCCTCGGCGGCGATACGTCCGCGGTCCAGAATGACGACGAAATCCGCCTCCGCCGCCTCTTCCATATAATGCGTGGTCAGAAACACCGTCATATTTTCGTTCTGCCTCAAATGAGAAATAAAGTTCCAGACGAGTTTGCGCGTCTGCGGGTCGAGTCCCGTCGTGGGTTCGTCGAGGATGAGTATTTTTGGACGGTGCAAGAGCGCGCGGGCGACGTCGATGCGCCTTCTCTGCCCGCCCGAAAGTTTGCCGACGGGGCGGCGCAGCAGGTCGGAAAATTCCAGCATTTCCGAAAGCGTAGAAAGCCGCTCATCGAATTCTTTTCCCGTAATGCCGTACAAGGCGGCGCGGTATCTGAGATTGTCTTTGACCGACAGCACCTTATCGAGTACGGAACTTTGAAAGACGACGCCGAGATCGCGCTTGATCGCGTCCGCATTCTCGTCGAGATCGACGCCGTTGATTGTAACAGAGCCGCCGTCCTTTTGCAAAAGGCCGCAGATGATGGAGATGGTGGTGCTTTTGCCCGCGCCGTTTTCGCCGAGAAAGGCGAACAATTCGCCCTGTTTCACGCGGAAACTCAAATTGCGCACCGCCTGCACTTCTCCGAAACTTTTACAGAGATTTTTGATCTCGATACTGTTTTCCATATGCTCTCCGATGATAAAAAAGCGAAACCGAAAATCTATTCGGTTCCGCTCCCGTTCTTATTTGCCGTCTACGAATTCGAGTACTTTTTCGTACAGTTTATCCGCGTCGGCGACTGCCGTAAACCGCACCTTTTTATCGCGCAGTTTGGAAAGGCTCTTGGGCACTTTCATCGCCGTTGTCAAATTCAGATGCTTGATCGCCTTGAAAGAATCTTTGATGTCGTTGCCCGTCAAGGCGTACATGACGTCCTGCGGGAATTTATAGGGACTTGCCGTGGACACGACCACCATGGGCGTTTCGTCCTTGCTCACCGCCATATAGCCGCTCGCAGCGTACATGGCGCAAGCGGTGTGCGTATCCATCGGATAGGCGTACTCCTCGAAGAATTCGTAAATGGTCTCCACCGTTTCGTCCTCGCCGCAGAAATCCGCCGCAAACAGGCTTTGGATCTTTTCGCGTTCCTCTTCGTAGATCTCGTACACGCCCTCCTCTTTCAGTTTGTCCATGCGCAGTTTCACGCGCGTAGGCTCTCTTCCCGAAAGTTCGAATAAAAGGCGTTCGAGATTGCTGGAAATGAGGATATCCATGGAAGGCGACATGGTTTTATAAAATTCGCGGCGCTTGTCGTACACGCCCGTTTTGATAAAGTCGGTCAGGATATTGTTTTTATTGGATGCACATACCAATTTTTTGACGGGCAGCCCCATGCGCTTGGCATAGTATGCCGCCAGAATGTTTCCGAAATTGCCCGTGGGCACGGCGAAATTCACCTCGTCGCCCATAGCGATCTGATCGGAAGACACCAGATCGAGATACGCGGAAAAATAGTACGCGATCTGCGGAGCGAGCCTGCCGAAGTTGATGGAATTCGCCGACGAGAGAATGACGTTCCTCTTTTTCAGTTCTTCCTTTACGTCGTCGCTGGTGAAAAACTGCTTGACGGCGCTCTGGCAGTCGTCGAAATTGCTGCGCACGGCGACGACGTTCACGTTGTCCCCTTCCTGCGTCGCCATCTGCAATTTCTGCATTTTGCTCACGCCGTCGTTGGGATAGAACACCATCACCTTGACGCCTTTCGCGTCCTTGAAACCTTCCAGCGCGGCTTTACCCGTATCGCCGCTGGTGGCGACGAGGATAAGGACCTCTTCCTCGATGCCCGAAAGGTCGCAGCCCTTTCTCAAGAGATAGGGTAAAAGGGTGAGCGCCATATCCTTGAACGCACAGGTGGGGCCGTGAAAGAGTTCGAGCATATAGAGCGAAGAATCGATCTTCACGAGTGGGGCGGGATCGTCGCCCTCGAACTGGGAATACGCCTGTTCGCAGGCGGTTTTCAGTTCCTCGAAATCGTAATCGTCCAAAAATTTATACAGTACGGTCGCCGCGCGCTCGGCGTAACTCATGGGAAGCATGGCGGATAACTCTTCCGACGTCACTTTCGGAAAAGTTTCGGGGACGAACAGTCCCCCGTCTTTGGCGATGCCCTGCGCGATCGCCTGCGCGCCCGTGACGCTCTCATTCCCCCGCGTGCTGATAAAACGCATAATGTTCTCCTTGTTCCACGCGATAAACCGACGTAAAACCACGTTTTACGCCCGCGCTTTTCTCTCCGATAGAATTATAATAAAATGCCGATACAATCCCGCAAAATATTGCGGGATTGTATCTATGTACCGTTATGCTTTTCCGCCCCCGAAAAGGGGCGCGCCGTATTAGAGATATTTGGTCACGAACTCGGGAAGTTCGCCTTTATCCGCGCTGCAAGTCACGTACACGGTCAGCCCGTTCTCTTCGGACAGTTTGTCGAGCATATAGTAGAAGGCGGGCATATCCTTGATCTCCTTGCCCGCGATGCGCGCCGCGCCGTCGATGAACAGATATTCGTTGTCGTTGTTGGCTGCGACCACGCCTTTGACAAAGCCGCACAGCGCCTCTTCGCCCGCGATCTGGTAATCGGAAGTATCGATCATGCGGATCTCGCGTTTCAGATCGTACATATAACGCTTGGTATTCGTGATAAAAATCAAATGGCCCTTTGCCGTCTCGATCTTGCTGTTCGCCTCGTCGATAATGATCTTAGTTTTGCCCGTTCCTTTGGGTCCGTATATAATTTTAATCATCTGAACCTCCGTTCACAATATTATTGGTATCTCTATTTTAACTTATTTTTGCCGCAGTTTCAATAACTTTTATAAAATATTTTGAAATATTTTGAAATTTTTCACAAAGCGGCAATCAGTTGCCCTTTTTCACACGGCCGAATGCGACGAATTCGCGGTGCTTGTTGTGGTCTATGCTGCGGATGATGCTGTCCAACTCGTCGTCGCCCCAGATGCTGTTGCGCCCCGCCGCGTATTCCGCGTCGATGATCTCTTTGATCTTCACGACCAAATCGTCTTTTTTATCGATCTTATGCTCGTCGGGCAGGAAATAATAGTCGTTGATCCAATAGGCGATGCCCGCCAGCCCGCTGGCGTTGTTGATGGAAACGCGCGCGGGGCGGTTGAGGATCTTCGCCGTATCGAAAATGTTGTAGATCTCGGGATCTTTGAGCATTCCGTCCGCGTGGATGCCCGCGCGCGTCGCGTTGAACGAGCGCCCCACGAAAGGCGTGTTGTGAGGTATGATATAGCCGAGTTCGTCCTCGAAATAGCGCGCGATGTCGGTAATGGCGGTGAAGTCCATGCCGTCGTCTGTGCCGCGCAGCGAAGCGTACTCGATCGCCATCGCTTCGAGCGGGCAGTTGCCCGTGCGCTCGCCGATGCCCAGAAGAGAACAGTTGACCGCGCTCGCGCCGTACAGCCACGCCGTGGCGGCGTTGACAACGACTTTATAAAAATCGTTGTGTCCGTGCCATTCCAAAAGTTCGCTGGGAACCCCCGCGTGGTGGTTGAGCCCGTACACGATGCCCTGCACGCTGCGCGGGAGCGAGGTGCCGGGATACGTCACGCCGAAGCCCATCGTATCGCACATGCGCACTTTGACGGGAATGCCGCTCTCTTTGGAAAGGTTCATCAGTTCGTTCGCGAACGGCACCACGAAACCGTAAAAATCGGCGCGCGTGATGTCCTCGAAATGGCAGCGCGGACGAATGCCGTGCGAGAGAGCGCTCTTGACGATGCCGAGATATTTGTCCATCGCCTGCGCGCGGGTCAGGTTCATCTTTTTAAAGATATGATAATCGGAACAACTGACCAGAATGCCCGTTTCCGCCACGCCCGCGTCCTTCACGAGTTCGAAATCTTTCTCGTTGGCGCGGATCCAGGTGGTGATCTCGGGGAATTTCAGTCCGAGATCCTGGCACTCTTTGAGCGCCGCCCTGTCCTTGTCGCTGTACAAAAAGAACTCGGACTGGCGCACGATGCCCCTTTTGCCGCCTAGCCGCGCCATCAGTTTATAAATATCGACGATCTGTTTGACGGTGAAAGGCGAAGTGGACTGCTGCCCGTCGCGGAAGGTGGTGTCGGTGATCCAGATCTCCGCGGGCATCTGCATGGGTACGTTGCGGTAGTTGAACACCGTCTTGGGGATGGCGTCGTAACTGTACAGATCGCGGAACAGTTCGGGTTCCTTTACGTCCTGCAATTCGTACTGATACGGATCTTCTTCCAGAAGATTTCTGCCGGGACGATAAGAAATCATCAGAAGACCTCCTTGACGAACGATTCGATGCGGTTCAAGCCTTCCGCGATGTCCTCTTTGGAGATCGCATAGGAAAGGCGCACGCACTCGTCATCGCCGAACGCGATGCCCGGCACCACGGCGACGCCCTTTTCGAGGAGCATATCCGCAACGTCCAGCGAGCCGTTGATCTTGCGGCCGCCGAAACGCTTGCCGAACAGGTTTTTGACGACCAACATAATATAAAAAGCGCCGTCGGGCACGATGAGGTCGAGCCCTTCGATCTCCCGGATGCGCCCGATCATGAATTTTCTTCTGTCGTTGAACACGTCGCGCATGGCGTTGAGTTCGTCCTCGCTGCCTTCGAGCGCGGCGATCGTCGCGTACTGGGAGATCGACGAAGGATTGGAAGTGGCGTGGCTCTGGAAAGAGTCGATCGCCTTGGCGACGTCTTTGGGAGCCGCCAGCCAGCCGATGCGCCAGCCCGTCATGGCGTAGGTCTTGGAAACGCCGTTGACGACAACGGTACGTTCTTTGAGTTTCTCGCTCGCCGCGGCGATGGAGAAATGTTTGACGCCGTCGTAGATGAGTTTGGAATAGATCTCGTCGGAAAGCACGTAAATACCCGCCTCTTCCACCACTTTGCCGATGGCGCGGATCTCCTCTTCGGTGTACACGGCGCCCGTGGGATTGGAGGGAGAGTTGAACACGAGAAGTTTGGTCTTGGGCGTGATCGCCTTTTTGATGTCTTCGGGCGAAACTTTGAAGTGGTTGTCCTTGCGCCCTTCCACGAACACGCTCACGCCGCCGCAGACCTTGACGAGTTCGGGATAGGTGAGCCAGTACGGAGCGGGAATGATGACTTCGTCGCCTTCTTCCAAAAGCGCGAACATCGCGTTGAAGATGGAATGTTTCGCGCCCGAGGACACGATGATCTGGGAAGGCTCGTAATCGAGGTTATTGTCTTCTTTGAATTTTTGCGCGATCTTTTTGCGCAGTTCGAGCAATCCCGAAGAGGGCGTATATTTGGTAAATCCCTTATCGAGCGCCGCTTTCGCCGCGTCGATAATGTGCTGCGGCGTGTTGAAATCGGGCTCGCCCGCGCCGAAACCGATGATCGATTTTCCTTCCGCTTTCATCGCCTTCGCTTTTGCGGTGATCGCAAGGGTGAGAGATGGAGAAATGGAGGAAATTCTTCTTGTGATGCTCATGATTTTCTATACCTCGTAAAAATTTATTGACAATAAATAAAATCTGTGCGAAACCTTATGCTTCCTCTTCCGACGAAAGCTGGGCTTCGCGGTCGGCGATGGCAAGGCTTTCGATCATCTGGGAAATGTCGCCGAGCATGAAATTGTCCAAGGAGTACAGCGTCAGCCCGATCCTGTGGTCGGTGACGCGGTTCTGCGGGAAATTGTAGGTGCGGATGCGCTCGCTCCTGTCGCCCGTGCCCACCTGATTTTTTCTGTTCTGCGAATATTCGCTCTGATATTTGGTATTGTAGTAGTCGTACAGGCGGCTCTTTAAAACTTTCATCGCCTTTTCGCGGTTTTTGATCTGCGAGCGCTCGTCCTGACAGGTGACCACGATACCCGTGGGAAGATGCGTCAGGCGGATACAACTCTCCGTCTTGTTGACGTGCTGGCCGCCCGCGCCGCCCGAACGGTAGGTGTCGATTTTGAGATCTTTTTCGTTGATCTCCACGTCCACGTCCTCCGCCTCGGGCAGAACCGCCACTGTGACGGTGGAAGTATGCACGCGCCCCTGCGATTCCGTTTCGGGCACGCGCTGCACGCGGTGCACGCCGCTCTCGTATTTGAGTTTGGAATAGACGCCCTTTCCCGATACGGAAAACACGACTTCTTTCATGCCGCCCAGTTCCGTATCGCTCATGTCGATGATATCCAGTTTCCAGCGCATGCTCTCCGCATAGTGCTGGTACATGCGGAACAGTTCCGCCGCGAACAGGTTCGCCTCTTCGCCGCCTGCGCCGCCGCGGATCTCCATGACCACGTTGCGCTCGTCGTTTTTATCTTTGGGCAATAAAAGGATACGCAGTTCCGCGTTGATCGCCGCCAGTTTTTCCTTACAGGCGTACCCTTCCTGCACGAGCATATCCTTCATTTCGGCGTCGGTTTCCGTTTCCGCCGCGGCGAAAGCGTCCTCCATTTCCTTTTCCACCTTTTTGTATTCGAGATACTTTTCGGCGGATTCGGAACAGTCGGAATGCTCTTTTGCGCACTTCGTCCATTTTTCGGGGTCCGCGATGACGGCGGGATCCGCCATCTGTTCGGACAGCGCGCGGTATTTGGCGAGAATGTCTTCTAATTTCTTTATCATAATAACCTTAATAGACGGCGCGCACGATGCGCTCTACCCCTTCCAGATCGCGCGTGACCATGGTGTAGTCGAATTTGGAAAAGAGTTTTACGATCTCCTGCGCCTGCCCGATGCCGCACTCCATGATGAGCGCGCCGCCGCGAACGAGATGCTTGGGCGCTTCTTTGGCGAGCCTGCGGTAAAAATCCAGCCCGTCCTCGCCGCCGTCGAGCGCCATCGCGGGTTCGAATCCCACTTCTTTGGGCAGCGTCTTCATGTCCGCGCTCTTGACGTAGGGAGGGTTGCAGGTGATGATATTGTACTTCCCTTTGATCTTGGCAAAGAGGTCGCTCTCGACGAATTTCACGTCCGCCCCGTTGGCGCGCGCGTTTTCTTCCGCGAGCGCGAGCGCGTCCGCGCTGACGTCCGCCGCCGCGACGGAAATATTTTTCTGTTTGGCGATCGCGATCGCCACCGCGCCGCTGCCCGTGCAAAGATCGAGCACTTTGTCCCCTTCCTCGTACGTTTTGACGGCGATCTCCGCCAGAAGTTCGGTTTCGGGGCGGGGAATGAGCACGCGTTCGTCCACCTTGATCTTGTAGCCGTAAAATTCCGTGTCGCCCAGGATATACCAGAGCGGACGGCCCCCGAGTCGTTCGCGGGCGATCTTGTCCATGCGCGAAACTTCCGTGGGCACGAACATTTTTTCGCTCGTGTATAGCTCGCTGCGGGCAATGCCGCTCGAACAGGCGACGAGCCACTCCGCGTCGCTCTCGTCGATCGAGGCGGCTTTGAATTTTTCTTTGAGCGTTTCCACATACTTTCTGACGGTCATGGAAACGGTAAATTCCGATTCGGGGATCGAAGGATCGGCGTCCATCTGATAGACGCTGTTGAAGGCGGCGATGGCGACTTCGAGCATGGAATCGTCCGGCTCGCGGGTCGTGAGCCGCTGCAACAGGAATCCGGGCGCCTTGACGGGCAGCAGGATTTTGCTCTGCGATTTCGCGAGAAGTTTCAAGACTTCGTAGGAAAGCCCCGCGACCAGCGGAATGAACAACAACTTGACGGCAAACTGAATGAGATAGTTGACCACGTTGTTGTAGACGAAAATATTGAGATATTCGTCGCACAGCCAGTTGATGATCGAAAAGACCACGATGGAGACCGCCATGACGAGGAACATAAACGTCGTGCCGCAGCGGTCGTGGATGCGCGAACAGGTCTTTGCGTTTTCGGGCGTAAGGTCGAGCCCCTTTTCAAAGCAGGTGATGGTCTTATGTTCGGCGCCGTGGTACATGAACACGCGGCGGATATCTTTCATCGCGCTGATGGCGACGATATACAGGATAAAGATGACGAGGCGCAGCCCGCCCTGCGTAAGGTTGTACCATACGTTGCCGAAACGCAGATTTTCCGAGAAAATGAGGTTGGCGAGCAGCATGGGCAGGGCGACGAACAGCCCCACCGCGAGCGCCACGCCCAGAACGGTGGCGATGACGGAGATCGCGCTCATCATGTTGATATGCAGTTTATCGCGGCACCAGATCTCGAATTTCGAGGGTTCGTCGGTGTCGCCGTACACTTCCGCGCTGCGCATCAAGATCTTCGAACCCGTCACGAGCGAGGATACGAAGTTGACGACGCCGCGCACCAGCGGGATCTTGGAGGCGCGGCGCATATGTTTGGAGATCGAGAGGCGCTTTTTCTCCACCTGGATATTGCCCTCGGGATCGCGCACGGCAGTCGCGTAGGAAGTTTTGCCGCGCATCATCACGCCCTCTAAAACCGCCTGTCCGCCGATGTACGTGCGCTGTTCCTTTTTCTTTGTCTTTTTTTCTTTGCTCATAAAATTTTCCGTAAATGTGGTTAGAAGGAGCGAATGCCGAGAATAAAGAAAAATCAGCCCCAAGAAACACTTAGAGCTGACAAAAACTAAATTCCGTATCTTTTTTTAAACTTATCGACTCTGCCGCCGGTATCAACGAGTTTCTGTCTGCCTGTGAAGAAAGGATGACATTTACTGCAAATATCCACTTTGAGAATATCCCCTTTTTTGGTAGAGCCGGTTTTGAACGTAGCGCCGCAAGCGCACGTGACCGTGACCTCGTGATAATCGGGATGTATTTCGGGCTTCATAATTTCACCTCTTTTCGATTACTTTCTTAATTGCCCCGCCCGCAGGCGTGCGGACGTCGGGGAAACGTTCTTCCGTTTTTATAAGATGCTGATTTATTATATATTATTTTGTGGGACAAGTCAACCGGAAAACGGGCGGGAAATACGAATTTTTCAAAAAATTTCAAAGAATTCGCAAAGGCGCGCTTTTTGCTTGATTATTTCGGCCGCTTGCTTTATAATTACCCGTATAAGCGATAAAATGGTGCAAATGTCACCCTTTTATAAAACCAAAAAAATTTCAGGAGTATTATGAAAACTTGTAAAATAGTTTTCCCCCGCGTATTGCAGACGGAGGAACGTCCGGACAATATCAGTTCGCCCGAACAGGCGAAAGTAAAGATCACGTCCGCACTTTTGACCGCCGTGGAATACGCGGCATACCGCGGCGACGAAGACCTCAAATATCCGCTCGTCCCCGGGCGTTTCGCCGTGGGCATCGTGGTGGAGGCGGGCGAAAACTGCTGCGCGGTGGAAAAAGGCACGCGCGTCTATCTCAACGGCGTCTATGCCTGCGGGCAGGACGCGGAAGAAAAACTGTGCGTTGCGGGCGCCGACTGCGACGGATTCTTGCGCGACTTTATCGTTACGGACGAAGAAAAACTTTCCCCTCTCCCTGCGGCGGTGAGCGACAAAGAGGCGGTGTTTACCGAAGCCGTTGCGCTGTGCGAGGCGGTGGCGGATAAGATCGAGGCGGACAAGGGGCGGCACATCGCCGTCATCGGCGCGACCGCGCTCGGCATGATCCTGTGCCAACTTTTGATCTATCATCAGGCGGTGCCCGTACTCATCGATTCCGATCCCGAAAAGTTGAAAAAAGCCAACCGCGCGGGCATATATTACACGCTGGCGGCGGACGAAACGCTGCAAAGCAATCTCTCGCAGATCACGGGCGGGCGCATGGCGTACGGCGGCGTGCTGATGACCGAGAGCAAACTTTCGCCCGAACTTCTGTTTTCCGTGACAGGAAGCCACAAAAACGTCGTGTTCGCGGGATTCACCGATCCCGACCACAAGATCTCCGTCAAACAGGCGTTCCGCAAAAATCTGAACGTGTTCAGCGTCAACAACGGATATTCCTACACCTCGGCGGCGATCAATCTATTGGTCAACAAGGCGGTCAACGTTTCCGCGCTCGAATGCCCTTCCGTGCAGGCGACCGATATCGAACAGGCGCTCGCCGCGGGCGCGAAAGATCTGGACGACGGGAAATATCCCGCGTGCACGCTCCTCAATATGATGTGACAAATTGCCGCCGAATCTTTTGGCGGCTTCGTTTCTTTTTTACGGGTGGACCATGCGAAAATTTTTCAAACTCATTTTCAGCAAATTTTTTATATTCAGTCTTATTTTGCTCGCGGAAATCGGCATTCTCGTATTTTTCGTGCTCTTTCTCAACTCTACCATACACTCTGCCATTTTTACGGGCATCACGATCGCGCTCGACGTCATATTCGTGCTGTACATCATCAATTCCGACATCAACGCCGAATATAAGATCGCCTGGATCGTGCCGATCCTCTTTCTGCCCATTCTCGGTTGTCTGTTTTATATCATCTTCGGGCGCAAAAGACTCTCCAGGTTCACGCGCAAAAAACTGACGCGCAATTTCCGCGGCGTGGAATGCCTGTACGAGAGCCGCCGGGGCGTTTTAGAACGCTTCGAAGAGACGGACGCATTCTTTGCCAGTTGCGCGAAACTCATCTCGTCCGAGGGATATCTCCCCCCGACCGACTGCGAAGAGGCGCTCTATTTCAAGGTGGGCGAAGAATACGCGGAAAAACTCATAGAAGTCCTCGAAGGCGCGAAAAAATATATTTTTCTGGAATATTTCATCATAGCCGAGGGAAAATTCTGGAATCGCGTTCTGGAGATCCTCACGGAAAAGGCGCGCGAAGGCGTGGACGTGCGCGTCATTTACGACGATATCGGCTCGATCATGACGCTGCCTTTCTATTACCCCGAAAAACTGAAAAAACTCGGCATCAAATGCTGTTGTTTCAATCGTTACCGCCCCGTTCTGGACGTGGCGCAGAATAACCGCACCCACCGCAAGATCGCGGTCATCGACGGCGAATACGCCTTTACGGGCGGCATCAACCTTGCGGACGAATACGTCAACGAACAAGCGCGTTTCGGACACTGGAAAGATACGGGCATCATGCTGCGCGGCCGCGCCGTGCAGAACTTCACCACCATGTTTTTGCAGTTGTGGACGGTGGAATTCGGCAACGAAAAATACGGCTACGAGCAGTATCTCGCGGAGGGCGGCCCGGGAAAATACCTGTGCGTGCCCTTCGGCGATTCCCCTTACGATTCCAACCGCCAGATCTGCGAAGATCTGTATATCAAGATCATCTACAACGCGAAAAAGTACGTCTATATCAACACGCCCTATCTCATCATCGACGGCGAAATGAAAAAGGCGCTCGTTTCCGCCGCCCATTCGGGCGTGGACGTGCGCATCACCGTGCCGCACATTCCCGACAAAAAATACGTGTTCGCACTGACCAAGGCGTTTTATTCTCCTCTCGTGAAAGAGGGCGTCAAAATTTACCAGTACACGCCCGGATTCATACACGCCAAGAGCATCGTCAGCGATTCCCGCTATGCCGTCATCGGCTCTTCCAATATGGATTTCCGCAGTTTTTATCTGCATTTCGAGTGCGACGTTTTAATGTACGGCGAAGATTTCTGCAAACAACTGCGCGACGACTATCTCGACACCTGTAAAAACAGCGAACTCATCACAGAGGATAAGATAAAAATTCGCCTGCACAGCCAGATCTACCGCGCGGCGCTGCGGATCTTTGCGCCGCTCATGTAACGATTTACGAGGATTTATGATCAGACTTGCCGTCTCCGACCTCGACGGAACGCTGCTCACGCCCGAAAGGCGCCTGCCGGAAAATACGTTCGAGATCATCAGAAAACTCAAAGAAAAAGGGATCGTATTCGGCGCCGCAAGCGGCCGCCAGTTACAGAATCTGATCGACTTTTTCGCACCCGTCGCCGACGATATCGTCATCATCGCGGAGAACGGCGGCCTCGGCTGGATGCGGGGCGAACTGCTCTTCTGCAACGCGGTGCCTCCCGAAAAAGTCGAAAAGACGCTGCAAGCGGTGCACGGCAGCGAGGGATTGTTTCCCCTGTTGTGCGCGCCCGACTGCGCCTATTACGAGGATTTGAAACAGCCTTTCGAAAGTTACGTGAACGCCTCGTACACGCACACGGCGCAGGCAGATTTACGGACGGTCGCAAAGAGCGTTCCCATCTGCAAGATCGCCGTCTATGACGCGCTCGGCGCGGAAAAGAACGGGATACGCGTCCTTCCGGAACTTCTGCCCGATCTCCGCGTCATTCAGTCGGGCATGGACTGGCTGGACGTTTCCGAAAAAAGCGTAAACAAGGGCGCCGCGCTCTCCGTCGTTTTAAAGAAACTGGGCATCTCACCCGACGAGTGCATGGCGTTCGGCGACCATATGAACGACTTTGAAATGTTACAGGCTTGCGGTCATCCGCGCGTGCCCGAAAACGCATTTTATAAGATGAAAGAGGCGTTTCCGCACACCATTCCTTCCAACAAAGACTACGGCGTGGTGCGTACGCTGGAAAGCCTGTTATAAAGAAAAAAGCGACGGTTTTAAACCGTCGCTTTTGTTTCCGTTTGAGGAAGCGGTTCGGGCAAAGGTCCGCCGCCCGCGGAAAGGGGCAGCCCTTTGTCATTTTTGAATAGCAATTTGAGAAAGATGGGACACAGCAGCGAAGAGATGATGACCAGCATGATGACGGGCATGACGGGGTCGATCGCGGTGCCCGCAAACAATCCGCCCTCGATACCCTTTTTGCACACGACGAGCGCCACTTCGCCGCGCGCGATCATACCGCAGCCGATCTGCGCCGACTCCCGCCAACTGTGCCTGCACAGCCGCGCCACCGCGCCGCAGCCGACGATCTTGCCCGCAATGCCCGCCGCCACGAACAGCAATCCGAATAAGAGCAGCGATACGGTAAATCCGTCGAAACTCGCGCTGATGCCGATATTCGCAAAAAAGACGGGCGAAAAGATCATGTACGAGTTGATGTCTACCTTGCGGTCGATATAGTGCGTATCGCGCAGAGAACTCAATACGATCCCCGCGACGTATGCGCCCGTAATATCCGCGATGCCGAACCATTTTTCCGCTGCAAAGGCATAGATAAAGCACACGACTAGCCCCAGAATGGGAATACGGCGGGTATGGTCGTATTTTTCCGATAAGTATTTGAACAATTTTTTGATGAAAAATCCCACGACGATCGCCGCCGCAAAAAAGGCGAGCGTCATTAAAATCGTCACCCAGGGATTGGCGGAAGGGTCTTTAAATCCGATAACGACGGAAAGCACGACGATGCCGATCACGTCGTCGATGATCGCCGCGGAAAGAATGGTCGTGCCCACCCTTCCGTTGAGTTTGCCCATCTCTTTGAGCGTTTCCACCGTGATCCCCACGCTCGTCGCCGCAAGGATGACGCCCACGAATACGGCGTCTAAAAGCACCGTCTGATCGGACAGCGCCGAAAACCCGCCCAGAAAGGGCACGGCGATCAGGAAACCGAACGCCATCGGCACGACCACGCCCGCGCCGGCGATCATCGTCGCGGCAAGCCCCGAGCGTTTGAGTTCGCGCACGTCCGTTTCCAGCCCCGCCGAAAACAGAATGAGCACTACGCCGATCTCCGCGATCCCGTCCAGAAACTGCGCCTCGCTCTCCGTCGGATTGACGGGCGCCCAGCCGAATCTGCCCCAGATGGCGGGACCGATCAAAAGCCCCGCGATGACCGCGCCGACCACCTGCGGCAAGCCCAACTTGCGCATCAGCATACCCAATAATTTGGTGGCAAGCAATATGACCGCCAAATCCCAAAAAATCGTAAAATTCATAAACTCTCCTTCTTACACAATCGTTCAAAATGATACGACTTTCTCAAAGAAAAGTCAATGAAAAAAGCGGCGGATTTTTCAATCCGCCGCAAGCTTTTCAAATTATTTCTATCTGACAGACCGCCATGGCGCGAAGCGCGTTTTCATGGCTCTCGGGCGTAACGCCCGCGCAGCAATCTCTGCGCACGGCCACCCTCGTTTCGGGGGAAAACGCCTTGACGAGAAGGGCGTTGGAAATGACGCAGATATCCGTGCATACGCCGACGAGTTCGATCTCGCCGTACCCGCCGCTTCGGACGTATTCGCCTAGCGCTACGCTGCCGAACGCGGGTTTGTCTAAAATTTTCGCGCCCGCCGCATCAAGCCGCCCGTCGATCTGCCAGCCGTACGTGCCACGTAAGCAGTGCGCGACGGGAAGTTTTTTCCCCTCCGCGCTCGCAGGATAATCGTCGCCGTGCGTGTCGCGCGTAAATAAAATTTCATCGCCGTCCGCTTTCGCCCGTTTGATGCGCGCCGCCACCGCGGGCACGACCGCCTCCGCCTCTTTCGTTCCGAGCGGCCCGCCGATAAAGTCGTTCTGCATATCCACTACGACGAGCAGTTTTTTCATTCCGCCCTGTCCCCGTTCCCGATGAAACGCTTATAATTTTCGATGCTCTTTTCGATGATGGCGATGGCATTCTCGCGCCCCATGATCTCTTTGACGGAGGTCTTTTTATGTTCGAGCACTTTGTACACTTCGAAAAAGTGCATCATCTCGTCGAAAATATGTTTGGGCAGCGCGGAAATGTCGCGGTACATATTATATGTGGGTTCCGTAAACGGGATCGCGATGATCTTTTCGTCCATTTTCCCGTCGTCGATCATGTTGATGACGCCGATGGGATAACAGCGCACGAGCGTCGCGGGAAGAATGGGTTCGCTGCACAGAACGAGCACGTCCAGCGGATCGTCGTCGTCCGCGAGCGTGCGCGGGATAAAGCCGTAACTTGCGGGATATACCGTGGAAGTATACAGAATGCGGTCGAGACGCAAAACGCCCGTTTCCTTGTCCAGTTCGTACTTGCTCTTCGAGCCTTTCTGGATCTCGATGTAACACATGAAATCCTCTTTTGTGATCCTTGTTTCGTCGATATCGTGCCAAATATTCATAATCATTACCGCCTTTATTCTATTATTCTACCATAAAAACGGAAACCTTGCAATAGGTCTTGAAAAATTTCCCGCGAAAAGAAAAACTTTTTTGAGAAAAAACAAAAATAAACTTTGACAAACTTTTGAAATTATGGTATTATATTTTAGCGCAATGCAGAAGTACCCAAGCGGCTCAAGGGGCTCCCCTGCTAAGGGAGTAGTACGGGAAACCGTAGCGCGGGTTCAAATCCCGCCTTCTGCGCCAAAAAGAACCTAAGTCGAATATTCGGCTTAGGTTCTTTTCATTGGGATGCGCCTTAATAAAATGGCTGCTTATACTTGACAAAAATAGAAATTTTTGATAAACTTTCGATGTTGGACAGCAAATGCAAGCGTAGAATTTCAGCAGGAAATTCTACGCTTATTTTTTTGTTCTTCGCAGATTTCAGACGCTCTTTTCTCTGACAAAGACGGAAATTCGGTTGGAGGTTCTATGTATGTCTTACTCTCAAAGCACGGAATTTCTGGGCAAAGAAAAAATCTCAAAGTTAATGCTGAAATTCTGTATTCCGTGCGTTCTGTCACTGCTGATCAGCGCACTTTATAATATCGTTGACCAGATTTTTATCGGTAACAGCGAACTTTCTACGCTCGGTAACGCGGCAACCGGCGTTGTATTCCCTATCTTTATTATAGCGCAAGGAGTCGCCTGGTATTTTGGCGACGGTTCAGCCGCATATATCAATATACATCAAGGCAAAGGAGATACGGATAAAATCCACATATGCGTCGGCACCGGTATGACGCTTACATGCATTCTGAGCGTCTTTTTACCGGCCGTATTTTATCCTTTGAAAACGCAGGTTCTGTCTTTGTTCGGTGCGTCGGAAAATACAATAGGCTATGCGATCGAATATTTTAATATTATTCTCGGTTTTTTCCCCGTTTATATGCTGTCGAATATGATCAACGCAGTTGTCCGCGCCGACGGCAGTCCATCGTGGTCGATGTTCTCGATGCTTGCGGGCGCGATCATAAATATCATCCTCGACCCTGTTTTCATATTTGCCTGTAAATGGGGCATGGCCGGCGCGGCCTGGGCAACGGCAATCGGCCAGATCGTTTCGTTTGTCATCAGCATCGCTTATCTGTTCCGCACAAAAACTTTCAAATTGACAATCAGAAGTTTTGTTCCCCGTTTAAAAATATATGGCGAAGCATTTAAACTCGGCATATCATCGCTGATTACGCAAATGACAATCGTTGTCATTTCGTTAGTTTGCAATATGATGCTTGCGAAATACGGAGCGACGTCGAAATACGGCGTTGATATTCCGATTGCCGTTATCGGAATCGAAAGCAAAGTTTTTACCGTTGTGATCAATATCGTCGTGGGCATCGTTCTCGGCTGCCAACCCATTATCGGATATAATATCGGGGCGAAAAACTTTGACAGAGTGAAGAAACTGTATCGTTCCATCTTACTCTGCACAGTCTGCGTAGGCGTGATCGCGACATTATTGTTCGAGATCGTCCCCGATGCGGTCGTCGGCATGTTCGGCAAACCTACAAATATACCGAACCCCGACGATTATTGGGAATTTTCCGAAAAAACATTCCGCATATTTCTCGCTCTCGTAACGTTTACCTGCATTATCAAAATGTCGTCCATCTTCTTCCAGGCAGTCGGAAAACCCGTATTCGCAGTTTTAACGTCATTGATAAGGGATATTATCTGCTTTATTCCGCTCATATGCACGCTGCCCGTTTTTTTCGGGATCGAAGGTATTTTGATCGCCGCGCCCGTTGCCGATTTCATTGCAATGATAGTTACCGTAATTATGACGCTTTTCTATTTCGTTGAAATAAAAAAAGGGAAACAAAATCGTAGAAATAATTTGTTACGTTAAATTCGTTCGATTTAGGATGATATTGCTTATCGCGCCCAACCCTGCCGCAAACGAGCCGAGTATAGCGAGCCATACCGTCTGTTTTCGCCCACGCGCAAAAGCAGACCGATCACGACGAAAATTGCGATAACGAATATTTTCGAGAACCTACGGGCGGACGATTCCGCCCGTTATATTTTTGTGCATTTACGATCTTTCCGACTGCAACGCAAGCATTCTCGCATAAATTCCGTTCTTTTTCTTCAATTCTTGCGGCGTACCTTGTTCCGCCACCTTGCCGCCCTGCAGTACGACGATTTTTTCCGCTCCGTCCACCGTTCTCATACGGTGCGCTATGATCAGAACGGTTTTATTCGCGATAAGCGCCGAGAGAGCGCGTTGTACTTCCGATTCGTTTTCCGCATCGAGCGACGCGGTGGCTTCGTCCATTATCACGATCGGCGCATCTTTCAGCATAGCGCGCGCTATGGATATCCTCTGCCGTTCGCCGCCCGAAAGCATGGAGCCGTTTTCGCCGATCACCGTAGCGTAACCGTCGGGCAGTTTGTTTACAAATTCGTCGCATTGCGCTTCGCGCGCTACGCGCAGCACCTCCTCGTCGGTCGCGCCGTTCCTGCCGATACGAATATTTTCCATTACAGAATTATTGAACAGCGTTACGTCCTGGAATACGATCGAATAGGCTTTCAACAGTTCTTCCGGTTCCACCGTTTTTATATCCACGCCGCCTACGGTTATCTTGCCGCGGTCTACGTCCCAGAATCGCGCCGCGAGTTTCGCCGCGGTCGATTTACCGCCGCCGCTCTCTCCGATCAGCGCGGTGACTCCGCCCTGCTTTGCGGTAAACGATACGCCGTCCAGCACCGTTTCGCCCGTGTTATACGCAAAACCGACGTTTTTAAACTCGATATCGTAGCCTTTGGGACAAAACGTTCTTTCGCCGCCCTGCTCTTCGTAGTTTTCTATTTCGTTCATCCTGTCTATGTTGACCTGCAAACTGTTCATTGCCGCAAGATTTTGCATCGCTCCCGACAGCGGCTCGTACACGCGGGATACCACGAGCAAAAACATAAAGAAAGTGATGAGCGAAAGCGTACCGTTTACAAGCAACATACCGCCGACGAGCGCAACGGTCGCGATCCCGAGTTTGAGTATCATCTGCGCGGGAACGACGAACATCGCGCTTCCGAGTTCGCTTTTGATCTGACGGCTTTCCATGTTGCGGATCTTCTGATTCAATCCTTCCAGATATTTCTTTTCGGCATTATTGCTCTTCAAGTCGCGCAGCGTATCGAGATTTTCCTGAATACCGTCCTGCACCGCCACGCTTGCCAGATTTTGTTTGCGCGTAAAATAGTTCTGCGCTTTTTTGGAAAAGCCTACGATGACGAGCGATACGGGGAACACCCACAATGCGGCGAGAGCCATACGCCAGTCGAATACGAATATTCCGATGCTTACGATGCAAACCGTGATGACCGAGCCGTAAAACTGCGGAACGTAATGCGACATCATCTGTTCCGTCACCTGAACGTCGCCCATGATCGTATTCGTCAAATCCGCCAAATCTTTTTTACCGAAAAACGAAAGCGGAAGTTTCCGTAATTTTTCGGCAAGCCGCACACGCTTGATTCCCGATTCGCGGTACGTTGAAAAATAAGTTGCGTTATATTTCCAGAAGTTGGTCAGGATGATCAGTGCAAGAGCCGCGGCGATCCCGAAGCCGTAAAGATAATAATGCGATGACGGTACCGCTCCTTTGAGCAGATCGTCCGTCAGATAATATAGAAGCGATACGGGGATCATCAGCGCAAGCCCTTCTGCCGTGCAGGCGATCACCGCCCAAAGAAAACCTTTCGCGCCGCGCTCCGAGAGCGCGAATTTTTTCATGATACGCTTTATCATTTTGCACCTCCCACTTTCCAACTGATAGAAGTCTGATAGTCTTTCCACATTTTCGCATACAGCGATCCGCTCTTTACGAGTTCTTCGTGCGTTCCCGCGTCCTCGATCCTGCCGTCTTTCAAAACGTATATCTTATCCGCGTTTCTGACCGTGGTCAGCCTGTGCGCGATCATAATGACCGTCTTGTCTTTGGACAGTTCCGCAAACGCTCTTTGCACAAGCACCTCGTTTTCGGGATCGGCAAACGCCGTCGCCTCGTCCAATACGACGATCGGCGCGTCTTTGAGTATAACGCGGGCGATCGCTATCCTCTGCTGTTCGCCGCCCGACAAATATACGCCTTTCGTTCCGATCTTCGTATGGATGCCTTCGGGTAATTTTGCGACGATATCGTCGCATTGCGCCTTATGCAGCGCGTTCAATACTTCGATTTCGCTTGCGTGCGGTTTCGATAACCGCACGTTATCAAATATCGACGTTTTCAGAAGTCTGCTGTCCTGAAACACATACGCTACGTTATCCATCAGATCGTTATGGCGGATATTCTTCACGTTCACGCCGCCGATCTTTACCGTTCCCTCGCGCACGTCCCAAAAGCGTGAGATCAGCCCCGCGACGGTCGTTTTTCCGCCGCCGCTCGGACCGACGAACGCCACCGTTTGACCTGCGTTCACTTTGAAAGATACGTTCGAAAGCGCATCCTTTTCGGTATTCCTGTAACGGAAAGATACGTTTTCGAACTCTACCGAGTTATCGTCGGGCGTTTCTCCGTCTTTCGTTTCGGGCAAAGGTTTCATGTCGAGTATGGAATGAATACGCGCGAGCGCGTCCGATACTACCATTCCGTTTTCGCTCATGTATAAAACTTTCATGAGCGCCGTGGTCAATATAGGCGTAAATATGACGTAAAACAAAAAGTTCAGAAGCGTATTTTGCGCGATCGCCCGTCCGCCCGCAAGGATCAGCGCGAGCGCGATCAGAAAGGCAAACGCGCTGTTGATAAACATCGTAAAAAGTATCATCGGCCGACGGCACTTTTTACAATACCCCGTCGCAAATTTATAATAATTGTCGATCGAGCCTTGAAACTTTTTGAACGAGCGCACCGTCTGCCCGAACGTCTTTACGACGGGAATGCCGCGCACATATTCCACCGCCTGATTGTTCATATCCTCCAGGGCGTTGTTATAGTCTTTCATATCCTGTGCCATTTTCGGGCCCGCCATTTTCCACATAGCCGCAAAGCCCAAGATAACGGGCAACAGGCAGATCAGACCGAATCGCCAATCGAACAGGAATAACATGACCATCATTCCGAGCGGCGTTGCGATCGCTCCCGCCATATCGGGCAGTTGATGCGCAAGATACGTTTCGGTCGCAGCGCTCGAATCGTTTACGATACGACGCACTTTCCCGCTGCCCGCTTCGCCGATAAATCCGAGCGGAAGTTCGGAAATATGTTTCATGGTGGTTTTACGCACATTGCCCGCAATTCGGAACGCCGACAGATGCGAACACATCAACGCTCCCACATACACCACTATAGACGCGAGCGCAAAAACGACCGCCATCCAACCGTTGGTCGCGATATTCGTCGCCTGCGAAAAATCGGGCGCGACTTCTATCGCTTCTTTTATGATAAAGAAAATATAGACGAACGGCACGAGCGCAAGCGCCGCGCTTACGACCGAAAGCACCCACGACGAATAAGTCAGATACTTATGCCTGCCCGCAAACCGCATAAGTTCCGACAAGTTTCCATTTTTCTTTTTCATTTATGTATTGCCTCCTTGCATTTTTTGACCGTTTTATATAGTTAGCAATGACTAACATAAGCCCGTTAAAAAAGAGATCTTTCCATCTCTCATCTAACGCCGTTTGAGCGACTTCTGCCAATCCGACGGCAACCCGAGCAGGTTATCCCAACCCGCATTGAAAAAGTCCTGTACCTGTTTGATATACCCTCTCGCTTCTTCCCGCGGCAAATCGTGGGCGACCACTTCGAATATTCCGTTAAACATAGCGCTTGACAGCATATGGCTCAGGTCTGCGCGGACATCGTTGATCCGAATGCCCGCGCTGTTCAGCGCGTCAATAAACCGCAAGGTATTCGCCGTTTCCACATCTATCATTTTATCGATATAATATTCGTAGCCGCTCCCCGCGCTCTTACATACTATAAGTTTGAATGCGTCGAAACGATCGTATATGATATCTATCATTTCGTCTACTTTCCCCTCGACGTACGTGTGCATTTCAGAAAGTTGCTGTTCGGGCGGCAGATCCGCAAAAGCGTTTTCCGAATCGGAAAAATACCGGAAGAGTTTCTCCGCGGCATCGTCAACGAGTTCTTTAAACAGTTGGCTTTTATCCGCAAACCGCGCGTATAACATGCCCGTCGTATACCCCGCCCGTTCTGCGATCGTCCGCATAGACGCGCCCTCGAAGCCTTTTTCCATAAATTCTTCTTTTGCGCAATCCAATATTTTATCTACGGCAATTTCGTTTTTCCTACGCACACAAAAAACTCCTTTATTAAATAACATTGTTATTATAACATCGTTATTTTATGTTGTCAAATGTTTTGTATACTACAAAGTCAAAAAATCGTTTGCTTTTTTTCGTAAAAAATGCTATACTGTCAGTCAAGTGAGTAGTACGTAACGTGCGTAAATCCGGCTTAGGATTTACGCACGTTTTTTTATAAGGCGGTAAAAATATGGAACGAACGAATCAAAACAAAATGGAAACTTCGTCTATGCACAAACTGATATGGAAAATGGGTTTGCCCATGATCGTTTCTATGATATTGCAGTCAGTCTATAATATCGTCGATACTGCATTTGTCATAAATATGGGCGAAGACGGGATCGCAGGCAATCTTGCGCTGACTTATGCCTTTCCCATTCAATTATTGATTATCGCGGTCGGCGTCGGCACGGGCGTAGGCATTAACGCACTGTTATCGAAACAATTGGGCGAAAAAAACGGCGAAGGCGCGGCACGGACGGTAGGCAACGGGATCTTTCTCGGAATATGTATCTACGCCGCGTTTTTGATCTTCGGTCTGTTCGGGTGCGATTGGTTTATCTCCATGCAGGCGGGCGGAAACGCGCAAGCCGCCGGAATGGGGACAAATTACTTAAAAATATGCTGTCTGTTCTCTTTCGGCTCGATAGGCTTTACCGTTTACGAACGCTTTTTACAGGCTACGGGCAAAACCCATTTTTCCACGATCTCGCAAATTTCGGGCGCTGTGACGAATATCGTGCTCGATTATGTTTTTATCTACCCATGCAAAATGGGCATCGAAGGCGCGGCGTGGGCGACGATCATCGGACAGATCGTTTCGCTGATCACCGCAATGCTGTTTCACTATCTCGCCAATAAAGAATTGAAAAACAGCGTCAAAGCGATCAAGCCGAACGGCGAAATCATCAAAGGCATTTACAAGATAGGCATATCCGCCGCGCTCATGCAGGGACTGCTCTCCGTGATGATGCTCGGCATGACGAAAATTCTCGGTACGGTCAGAATAAAAGAAACTGCCGATCTTTTGCAAGGCAGTTTCGGGATCTACTATAAAATCATGCAGTTTGCGCTGTTCGCCGCTTTCGGCGTTTCCAATACGATCATATCGATCCTGTCGTTCAACTACGGTTTGCGGAACGGGCGGCGGGTGAAAGCCTGCATACAATACGGCGTTTTGGATTCGGTCATCGTTGCCGCCGCGATCACCGTGCTGTTCGAGTGCCTTGCCGTCCCCCTCGCCCGGCTATTCGGTATGGCGAGTCAGCCGACGAGCGGCGACGCCATTCGATCCACGGTCGTCGCCGCCGTACGGATCGCAAGCGTCGGCTATATCTTTATGGCGTTCAGCGTTGCCGTACAGGGCGTTTTGCAAGCGTTCCGCTATGCGCTCTTTCCCCTGCTCATTTCGTTCCTCCGCCTATGCCTTCTCGTCCTGCCCGTCGCGTATTTGTTTACGCTCTCTGCAAACGCCGCGGATCTCGTCTGGTGGACGTTCCTGATCGTAGAATTTGTTACCGCAATCGTCTCGGCTTTCATGCTGAAATACGCTTACAAGAAAAAAGTTTGCCCGTTGCAGCGATAAAACAACTCAAAATTACGATATAGTCGCGGTAAATTGACATAACTGCCTTTGAAAATTGTGATATAATTTCCGAAGATAATAATTTCAAAGGGGATTTGTTTTCAATGACTGTTCAATTTACGATTTCCGACGAAGAACAATACGACCGCGACGAAAACTGTTTCAGTATTAAACAAACATGACCGAAGACCGCTTTCGTCAAGTTTTGAAATTGTTCGATGTTTACCTCGCCGATTATCCCCGATTTCATTGCCATGTGCGCAACGATTTCGGAAAAGATATCTACATTTGCTTTCACATTCTCAAATAGTTTTCTGAAAATACGTGAGCGTCGTAATGAGGATGACCTGATCGGTATAGACGAACAGCGGCACCGCGACCACGAACGCGAGCACGGGAGATAAAAAACGGTACAACACGAAGAACAGCGCCGCAAACAACGCGTAACAGATGAGCATGATGAGCGCGACTTTGCATACGTTTTTGGGGCTGCCGAATTTTTTTCGGTCCTCTTTGGAAAAATAGACGAACCAAGTCGAATACAGCGTTTGCGAAGCGTTGACGAGCAGATATACGGCGATGACCACCCATCCGCCGTATTTCCAAAATAACGCGAAAAAGGAAAAAGCCAGCGTGAACGCGACGCCGATGAGCAGTTTGACGATCCAGTTCAAAAGTCCGTAACGGGTATTCTCGTCACCGAATTCGCGCTTATAAAAAAAGTGCCCCGCCCCTTCCGCCAGTTTGACGCCGAGCACAACGAGAAAGACAAAACCCGCCAATAAAAGCAGCAGTTCTGCCGCGGAAGTTTCGCCGCCCGCGCGCACCATGGCGACCAGATCGGACAAAGTTTCCTGCCAAAAGCCGCCGTTGACGTAAACGCTCAGCGTGCGTCCGCCCGCAAAGCGTTCCGTAAGATACGCCGCGATCTGCCGATACACCTCGCTCCCCTGTTCCGCGACGACGCGAAACGCGCCCTGCGCCAAAGCGACGCAGGCGAGTATAAAGAACAGATAGACGATCCCCATGGCGATGAGCAGATATTTTACGCAGCGCACGTAATTTTTCAGACATTCCCGAAACATAAAACCACCTTGCAAAGACAAAAGAGCCGTCGGATCCCGACGGCTCTTTTTTACCGCGCCGAAACGCAGTCGATCGCGTATTTGACCGCGCCGACCAGCCCCGCGTCGTTGCCCAAAGACGCGATGACCACTTTGACGGGCGCGTATTTCGTGCCGCCGTAGATATAGCGGTTGATGCGCCGTTTCAAGGGTTTCAGGAGCACGTCGCCCGCGCCGCACACGCCGCCGCCGAGCACGATCGCCTCGGGACGGAATTCATTGCAGATATTGACGAGCCCTTCCGCCAGATATTTGACGTAGCGGGAAACAATGCGCTTTGCAGTCTCGTCGCCGAGCGCCTGCCCGTCGAACGCGGTCTTCCCCTCGACTTTTTCGAGATCTCCCCCGCATAGATCCCACAGTTTGCTTTCGGGATGTTTTTCCATTGCCTCGCGCGTCTGCCTGATGAGCGCGGTGGCGGAGGCGTACGCCTCGAAACAGCCCTTGCGCCCGCAGGTGCACTGCGCGCCGCCCATGCGGATGACCACGTGGCCGAGTTCCGCGCCCGCAGAACGGAATCCCTGAAAGAGTTTCCCGTCGATGATCACGCCGCCGCCCACGCCCGTGCCGAGCGTGATGAATACGATGGATCCGTATTTGCGCCCCGCGCCGCACCAGGCTTCGCCCAGCGCCGCCGCGTTCGCGTCGTTGGTCACAAACGCGCGGATCCCGAGATTTTTTTCGATCTCCGCGCACAGCGGAACGTTGTTCCAGGCAATGTTGTTGCTGTAATAGATGACGCCGTTTTTGCTGTCTATTGTCCCCGGCGAACCGATGCCGACCGCCGCGACGTCGGACATGGATACGTTCGCGTCCGCCGCGATCTTTCGCACGAGCCCCGCCATGTCGGCGGCGATTTCGCCGTACGGGCGGTCCTTGCCCGTCGGGATCTTATCCGCGCGAACGATCGCGCCCGTTTCGTCTACGATTCCGCCCTTGACGAACGTGCCGCCAAGATCCAAGCCCGCATAATATTTCATATTTCCTCCGCTTGATTTGTCAATATCATTTTTGCTTTTCCCTGCAAAGAAAGCGTATCGCCGCAGGGCACGATAAAACTGTCGCCCGCCCGAAATGCCGTACCCGAGATCGTGCCCCGCCCTTCCAGTACATTGACCGCGGTAAAAGAATTTTCGTCTTTCGCGGAAAACGTTCCGTCCAGAATCAGTTCGCGGCAGGTAAAATAAGGACACCTCGTCAACAGCCGCATTCTGCCGCCCGCAACGTTCCCAAACGCCGTCGAGCCCGTGCGGTCGGCAAAGGGGCGGAAATCGATGACGTCGAGCGCCTTTTCCACGTGCAGTTCGCGTAAGTTTCCGTCCGCGCCGCGGCGGTTATAATCGTACACCCGATAGGTGACGTTGCTGTTTTGCTGGATCTCGCAGATAACGCACCCCGCGCCGATTGCGTGCACGGTGCCCGCCTCGATGAGATAGCAATCGCCCGCCCGCACGGGAATAAAGTTGAGGCAGGCCTCTACCGTACCTTCGCGCACTTTCATTCGAAATTCTTCGCGGGTAATATTTCTCGAAAAGCCGCAGTAAATGCCCGCGCCCTCTTCGGCGGAAAGGATATACCACATTTCCGTCTTGCCGTTGTCGCCCTCGCGTTCGCGCGCATACGCGTCGTCCGGGTGTACCTGTACGGAAAGATTCTGCGCCGCGTCTATATATTTGATGAGAACGGGAAGAGGAGAATTCCGTTTGTCGATAAAATTTTCGGTGCGGGCGATGATACTTGAAAGTTTTTCGCCGCCGCAGGTGCTTTCGCCGTCCTTATGCACGGAGATCTCCCAACTTTCGCTGACTTTTTTACCGCCGTTATCGCGGCCGAACATTTTTTCGAGTTTGTGCCCGCCCCAAAGATAGTCCTTTAAAACGGGTTCGGTTTTATACGCGCCCATATCTTCCTTCCTGCGATTATTGCTTTATTCATTATAATATAATAAATCTTCTCTGTCAACGAAAAACAAAAACGGGGAAAGTTTTTCGCTTTCCCCGTACAGGTATTAAAAGGTTACGGTAAAACCGAACTCTTTTTCCGCCCGCCCGATCAATTCTTTTTGAGCCTCGCTTAATCGCACGAAATCGATCGGTTTATCCTGCTCCCGCAGACCTTTTTGATTGATATCCCCTAACAGGCTCCAATTTCTCTGAATTTTTCCAATGCGATAATCCGAATCTTCGGGTTCGGCCGCCTGTTTGGTATAATCCGTAAAGTCTATGACTTTTTTCGTGCCCCGTTGAATATCCTCCCGAATGCAAAGGCGGAAATATTTATTCATGTACCAATACAGGCGGACATTTTCCAAACTGCCCCCGAACCCAATACCTTGATGCACGAATTCATAATGCAGTTGCCGGTTATCGGGATGTTCTTTTCGGAAAGACTCGCCCACTTCGCCGAAAGGAACGATTTTCAAATCGGGATATTTTTTCTTCAATGCCGATAAAAAAGCCGTCACAGTCGTTTCATCGATATTCATCTGATGATGACCGTCCCTTTGGATCAGGCAAAGTTCCCATATCGCCGTAGCATACCCGAACCCGTTATTACGTCCGAAATTTTCACCCAGCATCTGATCGGCAGAGACCAACATGATCTCAATGCCTTTTTCCACGCAGAAAGGACGCAATGTTTCGATCGGTCCGCAGCCCATACGGCTGTTGTACCCCTCTTTCGTTACGCCGCAGTAAGTAGCGTTGATAAAATCCACAGTCCAACCGTCCAAATTGACGCAGTCTATAAAATCTTCGTCTCCCTGCGCAGGCTTGCAAAAATGTTCTTTCGAAGGATAATACGGATAACAGATCGAGCCGTCTCCGTCCTGATTGTCGACAGCATATTGACTGAAAATATTCCCCTGCACGACATGAATATGCTCGACTTCCGCTATGTACCGTATGACGTCCGATGCAACAAAGCCTCCTACGATTGCCTGCGGACGGTATTCGGGGCCCATAAAATCTTTCAATAAACACAACGCGCTGTGTACGTTCGCGCAGATCTGTGCTCTTTTCTCATAAGCCGCCGAAAAAAAGGCGCCGAGCATATAAGTTACGTCATCCCCGAATTTCTCGTAATATTCGCGCAGTTGCGCACGGATATTTCTGAAATTCTCGCTTTCATCGCGCAGCGCGGCATCGCTCAAAGCAAAGGTGACGCGCGCCGACGGATCGGCTCTGAAAATGCTTTCTCTGTACTTTATCAGATTTTCCAAAGTATTTTCGCGCCTTTCGTCCACGCCGAGATTTACGCCGGGCGCAACTTCGATCTGATTGACGCGTATAACAATGGTAAAACAAAAATAACGTCCTTTCATGAAATAATTTACCGCAGGGCGAAATTCAGTTCCTTGCGCGCAGAATTTTATCTATCTGGGAATCCACGGCGCTGCTGATGCTGCCCAGCGTTATCGCGCGATTCATGAGATCGGAATACTGAACTTTGACCTCTGACATTCCTTGATTATATTTTTTTAAATATGTATTGACGTATTCCAAAAATTTTTCGCCGAGTTCGACGATCCTGCCGTCCAGAACGACATGGGTTATATCCAAAAGATAATTTATGTTCAGAAAATGCAGCGCCAATTTTTTCGCAGTAAGTTTAACGACCGAACAAACAGTTTCGTCGCCGCTCAAAAACAATAGTTTTACCTCGTCGAATTCCAGAACTTCTTTCCCTGCCAAAGGATGAGAAAGTTTTTCTTTTTTGATCTTTTCGATGATATTGATAAAAATCGCAGTCAGCGATACGTAAATACCAAGCCCTTTGGCGGGATCGGACATATTGGGCATGAAAAAACCCGTTTCGCCCGCAAACCCATGGTCGCCCTCATACATTTTACCGTCGAAAATAAACGCGGAAGCAATATTGATATCAAAATGCATGAACAACGCATTTTTCGCCTGCAAAGTACTCAGTACGCCGAATTGCATTTCGCCGATCACACCGGAAATGATATCTTTCTGCAATAAAATATCGCAGCCGAATATTTCCGAAAACAACGATTTGATATTGACCTCCCTGCAATTTTCGATTCGGTTCGCCAGTAAAAATTCACCCGTGTCTTTATTGAAATATCCCGGGATCGCAAAACAAATGCACAGCAAAGGTTTATCGGAAATACCGGGCTTTTGCAGACCTTCTTTGATGATCTCTACAATATCATTTAAGATTTGTTCGGTGATCATAATGATATTCTTCACTTCCGAACGGAAAAGAATCTGACGGTTCATGTTGGAGATACAGATAAGGAGATCGCGATCGGTCAGATCGACAGAAACAACGACGCCGAGTTCGCCGTTGAGCTTATATTTGATGGGACGCCTTCCGAGTTTACCGTAATCGGTGATCGGACCTTTGACCAAAACGCCCATTTCCACCATTTCGTCAACAATATTTTCAGCCGCCGTATTGCTCAGCCCGGTCGCCTTCGCGATATCGCTGCAAGACTGCGAACCGCTACGCATCAAATCAATCACTTGTTTTTGGTTATTGTAACGGATCGGCTGTTGATTCTTTACCCATTTCTTTTTGTTTTGCATTATACTTTCTCCTTTTCATAAGTTTACAATTAAATCGCGCGAAAGTCAATACAAAATGGAACTTTTTGACAAAACCGGCATGTTTATGCGGTTAATACGTTGTTCCAATCGCTGTTTAAAATCTGTTCTGACATTAAATCGAAGTAAAACGAGTCTAAGTAATTCCCGTATTCGGATTCGTTCTCAAATAAAAATTTATGCATTTCGGAAAATTTTTCCCGTACTTTTTCCCGGGCTTCCCCACGTGCTTTGGCGCCGAGAGCCAAAAAATAATGCGCGCATAATTCACAATAATAAGCGAGCAGTTTTAAACTGAGATCTACCGTCTTATCGCTCTCTTCTTTGCGTAAAAATCTGAGTTGTTTAGCCCCCTCCCGCAATCTGTCCGCGCCGTTATCGAACGCTTCGGCCTGCCGCGCGTCGATTTCGCTATGCTCGTTGCGAAGATATTCGGGACAATGGCAGTCGTAAAATATTTGCAGGATATTGACGACCGACGAAACATGGTCACCGAACGCAGCCGATAAATATTCTTTCCGAAGTCGAGCGAAATCGACGTCTGAATTTTCCAACGTCCGCCCCATCGCATAGATCCCGAGTCCGTGCGGCATGAACGCTTTCTGGATCTGGCAGGAAACCATGCCGTTTAAACCGAGATCTTTGAGCGCACGGACATCATCGTGAATGACTTCCGCCAATTTTACGCCCGCCAGGTCTTTGAAAGGTTCCCACATCAAGTGATAGTCGAAATCGAAAGCATCGCCGGAAAACCTGTCCTGATTGGCATAAAGAAATTCAAGATTTTCCCTCAGATCGGAAGGAAAGCGCAGGCGGTTGAGACGGAACTTCGGCAATGCGCGTTTTACCCCCTCGACGCGCTTTTCGCCCAGAAAACTTTTGGAATAGGTGCGGGTGATGGGCGCGAACATCATCACGAATCTTTCGGGGTGTTTCAATTGTTTTTGAACGGGCGGCCATAACAGTTCGAAATAAATCAAAAATACGATTTTTGCGGAAATATGTTTTTGCGTCAGCCGTTCGTCGAGTTTATTGAGCAGAACGACGTACCAATCGCTGACGGATAGTTGCGCACACTTCTCGCATTCGCAAAAATTATTATAATTGTCTCCCAACCAGAAATGCAGATAGTCCACTTCGGGATGATCGAGTAAATATTCGACCACACTGTCGATCATCTTTTCCTGCACTTTCTCGTTGGAATAACAGAGTTGCGAATAAAGAGGCGTATCCATATAGAAATCACGCGCGCCGTCGATTTCCGCAAGGTATTCACGGTCATAGTCGGGAACGGAACCGGGTTTGACTTTATACCACCCGCGGGCTTTGTAGCCGATACTTTCGCACGTCCAGCCGTGGCCTACGGCATGAAACAGCATCCCGCGTTTTTTCAATTCGTCTGAAATTAAACGGACGAACGCGCGCGCCTCTTCGTCCTGCAATCCCACGCCGTTTGTTAAATCGTTGCGCTCCCGATTGTACCAGCGTTCAAAAAAGGTATTGCTGTCGCGAAATTGCGTAAAATATGCGTTGAAGCCGTTTTTTATTGACCAATCTATCAAACTCAGCACGTCGCCCAAAGAATTTGCGCCTTCGATGGTAATCGTGCGAAAGCGGTAAGAGGGACGGCAGACAAGTTCGACCGTACAATCTTTGACAGACAATCGGGGAATACGATCTCCGTTTACGCCCGGTCTTACGAATACGCAGCCGCATTCGCGGAAAAAACGATAGACGCCGATCAGAACGCTGCGCGCGTTTACGCCGCGTATCACGCCCCTCCCGCCTCGAACGCTGATCTCATATTTATCGTCGAGATATGCGTCCATATCCTTTTCCAGCAACGACATATCGACCGACAGTCGAATATCCGCCTCGTCCCCCGTCATGATTTTAAAATACCGCGCAAGTTCTTTATACGCGAATCTGATAACTCTTTCCATGAATAGCCTCCGCATGTTCAGCCGATTTAAAAACGGGCGGGATTGTATACGAAATCCCGCCGTTTATTTTAACTTTACGACTTTTTTTTATGAACCGACAGAACGCCGACCGCCGTCAATCCCAGCCCGACGAGCGCCGTTCCTCCTCCTAAGACAGAGGAACCGCATCCGCCTCCCCCCGCCGCTTCGGTGACCGTGACTTTAAAAGTCACTTCGCCCCCGTCGGTGCCGACAAGAAATTCATATTCGCCCGCGTCCAGACCGCTCATATAGTCCGCACTGAGCGTAAACCGTTTATCCGCATAAGAATAATATTTGCTCATGACGCCGCGTTTGTTCGCGTCGACCTTTACGATCACCTGATCTTTCGTATCCAGTCCGACCGTCAAGGCTTTCTTTTCACCGGCAGTCACGGTAAACTCTTTTTCACCGGTTAAAACGGGACTCACGTCGGGCGTCGGTTCGGGATCGGGCTCCTCCTCGTCGGGAGGCGCCGCAGTGTCCTTGTTGACCATCTGAAAATCATCGATATAGACATTGGCGACGGTAGACACAAGACTGAGATAACCGTGTTTATTCGCAGAAGTCTGCGTAATCGTCGCGCCGCCGAAATGCGATCCGTCGATGAACATATCGAACTCGTTGTCCTGCACGACGAGTTTATAAGTATGCCAATCCGCGTAGATATCCGCGATATCCATGGGAGTAAAATCGGCAGATCTGTCCTGATTTTTCAATTTCAACTGCAAACCCGACATTCCCAGTTGTCTGTAAGCGTCGGGACGGAACGTCGCCTGATCCCACACGCGCGCGTTCATCATCACACAGTTCGTGCCGTTGTAGCGTGTGTCCGCCGCTTTGCGCGACGCAATGCCGAACCAATACGCTTCGCCGCCTTCCGCACATAAAAAGCGGAAAGATACTTCGAAATTCTTTACACGGATGCCCTGTCCCTGATCGTCTTTGATCGTCAGGTAAAAAAACGAACTGTTTTTTGTCGCCGTATCCATATGTAAAACTTTGTTTGCGGGATCCGTCGGATCGGTTTCGATAGAAAATTTATCGTCCGCCCCCTCGGAATCCACCTCATCGGGACCGGGAGGATCAAGCCATCCGTTCTGCCATTTTGCCGCGATCTGCTTAGAATCGTAACCGTTATCCGTTTTTACCTTGTACGACTCGAAATCCTCGGTAAAATTCGGTCCCGTATACGCTTCCTCCGCATCTGCCTTGGCGGGAAACGCCGCTAAGGCACACGCGCTCAGTCCCAATAATGCCGCCAGTGAAAAAGTAAATATTTTATTCATACTGTTTCTCCTTATTCGATTACGATCAATACGCCTTCCCCTTTCGGAATGGAAAGAGTGAGCGTATTTCCGCTTTGTTTCGTTTCCTTTGCGTCCTGTATTAAGGTCGCGTTTACTTTCCCTGCGAAATTCAGCGTGACATCTGCGTCGTCCGTCAATGAATTCGCCGTTACGTAGTAGGCCGTTTTGTCACGGTAATCGAAACACCCGATCAAAGCGTCCCCTCCCGTTGCCGAAGTCAGTTTTTCGTAACTCGTTAACAGATCTTCTTCCGGGATCGGCGCGGGAGACTGCCCTACCTGCATTACGCCGCGGTTCGCGCTTTTCATCAGAACTCCGTCTACGGCGGCGATCTGTTTGTTCAGCCGTACGCCGTAATCGTAAATGTAAGTTTTATTACCCTCTCTATCCACAAATCCGCAATTGTTTCCGGGAATTTCCAGCGCATGCCAATAATTGAAGTACTGGATCCCCTTCGCCCCGTAACTCAAAGCGGCGTTCACCTGCCATTGCAGTTCGCACTCTTCTATTTTACGGGTATCTCCGCCGTCGAAAAATCCCGCCTGCGCAAAAATCCAGAAAGGAATATTTGCCTGTTCGACGCGTCTCTTCACGATGGAAAGTTGTTTGTAAAAATCCTGTTCTATATTTTTATTTTTTCCGTTAAAAGGATAATAATCAAAACTGAACAGATCGGGCCTGACTTCGCGAAGATATCTCGCAACGTATTCTTCATACGTGATCTTTCCGCCCTCGGAACCTCCGGCCGCGCCGTTCAAAAGTTGATTTTCAGACGCATAGAGCGGCAGCAAATTCACGTACATATTTTTTCCGCCGCCGAATTCTCTGTCCCAATTCACTTTGAGCGAAGCCAGCGCCGCAAAAGAATTTACGCCCGGTTCGTCGATGATGAGATTCCCTCCGTACGCAGGTTTGGAAGTGTAATCTTCAAAAAGTTCAAACAGGTCCGCCTCTTCCGAAGCC
Source organism: Candidatus Borkfalkia ceftriaxoniphila (assembly GCF_004134775.1). NCBI lineage: Bacteria > Bacillati > Bacillota > Clostridia > Christensenellales > Christensenellaceae > Candidatus Borkfalkia > Candidatus Borkfalkia ceftriaxoniphila. Next base: position 1,425,338 of record NZ_SDOZ01000002.1, on the reverse strand, counting down.
GCCATCATCCGAAGATCGCGCGCAAGATATACCATATTGTATTTGTCCGCATAATCGAGCGCCTGCAATATCAAATCGGGATGATTCACCGGTGTATCGTACAGTGCGTAGATGCTGTTTATCCCGCTTTGCGCCATGGTTTTATAATTTTCGTCGGTGATATAGTTCGGATTGCCGAAATTGCCGTAGTTCGGAGTAGGAGGCGCGCACCATGCGCCGACCGGCATCACGTCGCGTCCCAACTGCGGATAATAATAATACGAATACGCGCCGTAATGCTGATATTCTTCTTCCGTCATCGTGTCACCTCCATCGCCGTCATCGTTTTCGGAAGGAGCACAGCCGAAAACGGGCAACGCAAAACATGCGATGCAAAGCGCAGCAATCAATATAAGAAATATCCGTTTCATTTTTTCTCCCTTTTATCCTTTCAAGCCGCCCGCGACCGTATTTTCCATAATGGTTTTCTGAAATACGATAAACAAAGCCATCACGGGGATGATCGATATGATCATCGCAGCAAACAGTTTGGGCCAATCGGATTGCGCAGTCATCATATTCACGATGGATTGTAAACCTACCGCCACCGTAGGGTGCGCGCGCAAATACATATAGGGAGTAAAATAGTCGTTCCAGTAGTTAATGGCCGAAATGATTGAGACCGCTATCAACGCGGGTTTGATCTGCGGGAGCATGATCTGCCAAAACACACGGAAATCGCTCGCGCCGTCGATCATGGCAGATTCCGCATACGCCCATGAAATGCTTTTGAAATATCCGTAGATCAGGATAAAATTCATTCCGAACCCGCCGCTGGACATAATGATAATGCCCAGATAGGTATTGTACAGTCCCGTCGTGACCATCAGTTTATAGGTAGCGGTCAGCGTGCCGACCGTCGGAATCAGCATGGTCGCGATCGCTACGGTATAGATCACCTGTCTGCCCCTGAACTTAAACTTGCTGACGACGTAAGCGCACAGCGTGGAAACGAATATACTTGCGGCCGTACAACCGACAACCAAAATAAAACTGTTCAGGAACATGCCCGCAAGATTGGTTCTTCCCACTTTCAGTTTAAAGGCGCTCACGTAATTTTCCGTCAGAAACTTTTTAGGCAATCCCCAGATATCATCGAAAAAATCCCGATTCGTCTTGAAAGAATTGATAAAAGTCCAGATGAGCGGCAGCACAAGGCTGATCGCATAAAAGAAAAACAGGACGAATACGATCCACAGAGTGATTCTTTCCGCTTTGCCTTTTTTCATTGTTTACTCCCCTTGGAAGGCGGCGCCTCGATTCGTCGGCGCCGCCGCCTTGCCCGAAATTCTTATTTTTCTTTTTTGCGCAGAACTGCCGTCCCCGCGGATGCAAGCGCCGTTGCCGCGATTGCGATGCCCGCGCCGCCCGCAAATACTACGCTGCTGCCGCAGCCGCCCGCCTGTTTTACGACTTTCACCGTAAAGGCAGCGCTTTGCGAACGATAGGCCACCTTTATTTCATATTCGCCGTCTTTGTTTCCGTCAAAGGCGGAAGTATCGATTGTATATTCCGAAGCCTGCAAAATTTTTACGCTTCCGTCGCTCATTTCGGCCTTGACGACCATACCGCTCAGATCGAGTTCCTCCCCGATCGTATATTCCGTCTTGGTCGGCGCAGTCACGCTGATCTTGCTTACGTCCGTAATTTCGACGACGATCTTGCCGTTTACGGTATATCGGGACGCCTCTCCCGCAGGAGAATACCACCCGCCGAGTTTCCAGTCGTCTATCGTAACGCTATACGAAAACTCTACTTTGCCTTCGGGTTTTGCCGCAGGAGCGGTATATTCATAGGAACCGTCCGCGTTCAGTTTCAAGCCGTCCTTTTCGACGGGCGTAAACGCGGCGCTTTTATTGACCATATCTCCCAGATCGATCTTACCGGTAACCTTTTCGCCGACTCCCGCTTTAACTTGCGTATCGGCAGGCGTCTTTTTCGTCAAAGTATAATTTTCTGTTTCGTCTGTGTTGATGAGAATCAAATTATCGACGTCAAAATTTCCGTTCTGCGTGCATTGGATCCCCACATGACCATAAGTATCAATGTTCGAAATTACCGCTTTGGGCGTATCCAGTACGGATTCGTCCTCACCTTCCACGCGGTAAGCCAGGGATAAACTGTTGTCCTTTGCAACAAGACGGACCGTCACGGTTTTGCCGGCAAAATCCATATTCCATAAATCCTGCGGCGCCCAGATGCGCGTCGAACCATCGTCGAATTTTGCATTTAACAGATCGATCGTACCGGGCCCCATATAAATCATTTTCTGATTTTCGGCACTGAACAGCGTTTCCGCAGATTCCATTCCGAAAGTCAACCCGATCCAGGTAGAAACCGTGCGGGTGATATTGCCGTCGTCGTCCTCCTGCCCTTCCCTTTCGATATAGGGCACGTCGAACTGTAAAACGAAATTCTGGAATTTTTCTTTGGAAGAAATGACAGAACCGTCCGCCGCATTGAAGAAACTGAGTTTTCCGTCCGAAACGCGCAATCCGCCGTCCGTATAATCGGGTGAAGACGCGGATCCGACGTGCCAGGCATTCGCATCGATCGCCTCGACGGAAGTCAGTCCGTCAAAATTCACGGCAGCAGATTTTGCGGAATTCTGCACGTAACTGCCCGCCACTCGGATCTGTAAATTGTCCACCTGCACAGCCTGCGCGCCGTTCGAACTGCCGTAAGCAAACAGACCGAAGGGAGCGTTCGCAACGGCGGCCGTTACGCTGACGCCCGCATACGCGGCGGTCAAAGTCCCGTTTCCGTTATAAGTAATTTTGATCTTTCCGTTCGCAAGGGTGATTTCTTTTTCCGCTTTCACTGCGTTCCCTTCCCAAACGGTCAGATAAAATTTTCCGTCTTTGGCGTTGACGCCCGCGGCGAGCGTTTTACTTCCCTCGATATTTTTGTCTGTTTTATCGATTCCGAAAGCAAACTTTGCCGAACCGCCCGTCATACCCGTCGTATTCAGATCCGCGCTTACGGAAAGCGCGTTCCCTATTCTGTGATCGACTTCGGGGATCTCCTCTTTGGACAACAGCGAGCCGCCGTTTTCCTCCGAAACGATATAAGCCGCGCTCGTGACCCAGCCCTGAATATCGCTCTGGTTGGAAACGAAATCATCGGAAAGCCCCGCTTTGTCGGCAGAGTCATCTACGATATCCCAGGTGATCGCATCGGTTTCCACCGTATCGGCTACCGCCGCATGGCCGATTTTAAAATAGTTGAAAACCGAAGTCACGTTCGATTCGGAAGTTGCACCGCTGAACGAGATACCGAGGTAACCGTTTCTGACTTTTTGCGCCGCGCCCGCATCTTTTGCCTGTACCTGCGCGATAAGCGTACCGTCCTGATACATTTTTTGCGCGCCGTCGGGATAGATCACGATCCGCGTGACCGCGTCCCTCGACCAAGCGATCCAACGCTGACTGGTCAGATCGGCATTATATACGATGGTCGATTCGGTCCCGCCAAAGAAAATCTGGCTCGTGCCGTAAAAACAAATGGCATTTTCCAAAGTCAGATCCGTACTCTGCGCGCCGTACGTAACGCCCCAGAACCCGCCTTCCACGTCAATGCTCTGCATATCGTACTCGACAACGAGCACGTCGGTATCCGCCACGGTAACTTCTTCCTTTGTAGAGACAGATTTTTGATGATAAATCCGATAAGTCAAGGAAGGCTCGACATTTATCAGTTCGATACCCTCCGCGGGCGTTTGCCATACGTCGCCGTTCAGAGATCCGCTGTTGAAATCTTCCTTGATGAAATCATTGAATCCGCTGACAGACGCCGACGCGCCTAACGTTCCCGCTCCGAGCGCAAGCGCCGCGGTCAGCGCGAGCGTTGCGCCCAATAACATCTTCTTTTTTTTCTTCATAATTCCTCCTTATATTCTGGTTAAAAATCCACCTGCGGTGTAATCTTTTCCATTCCCCATTTTATCAGTTGTACGATCGGTATACCGATGATACTGAATATAATGCCCGCGGCGGCCGCCTCTTCCAGCCTGTTATTGTTTACCATATCGACGATGTAATAAGCGACGGTATATGTGGTTCCGTTCGGACCGCCGTTCGCCAACAGCATCGGCTGCAAAAACAGAGTAAAGACGACCATGCTTCCGGTAATGAACAGCGTCGAAATGGTCGGAAATATCAGCGGCACGACGACCATAAACAATTCTTTGCGCATGGGGATACCGTCGAGTTTTCCCGCTTCGAGCACTTCTTCGGGGATTCTTGTAATCGCGCCCGTGAGGAGTACTACGTTGTATCCGATTCCCGCCCATAAGCAGTATAAAAACACCATTCCCTGTGTAAGTCCGGGCGTTCCGAAAAATCCGTTGGGAGGGACAAGCGCCCCCAACCCGATATTTTGCAGAATTTTGACAATCGGCCCGAATTGTGTATTGAACATGAACGAAAACGACATCGTCAATACGACGATCGAAATGATAGAGGGAAAAAAGAAAACGACGCGGAATACTCTGTGCCCGAATACTCCTTTAAACAAAAAATAAGCGCAGATGACAGACAGCGGCAATAATATGAAGTTATTGAAAGGCAGATACAAAATTGAGTTGACAATCGCATGGCGCAGCGTCGCCGACGAGGGCAAACTCAGATTCCGGAAAAACTCTTCATAGTTCATAAAGCCGACGAAAACATTTTTGCCCGACGTATATGAAAAACGTTCAAATGAAATGACAAATGTATTGATGTTGATATACAGCCAAAAGACCAAAAAATGTAAAATAGGATATGCCAGCATCAAGGCGATAAAAATTTTACGCGAACGCGGCATGCTCAGATTGTTTTTTATCTTTTTCGGCTGTACGGAATTAAACTCCGTCTGCTCCGCGGTGCTCGTTTTCACTTTCGGCATTGCGATACTCCCTCATTTATTGCAGAGGCACGACAAACGCTCCGTTGCCTGCTTCCAATTCAAGCGTCAATTTTCCGCCTTTTGCTTCTGCCACGCTGCGCACTCCGTTTTTATAGACGACGGCGGACGATGCGCTCTTCATTACGACTTCGGTTTTACAGGATTTCTCGTCGCCCGGGTCGGAAAAATTCACGACCATAAAGGCATCGTTATCCGCACGGTCCTTGAATGCCCCTACGATCACGTCCTGATCCGACTTGACGGAACGGATCCGTCCGACGGAATCCAATGCGTGGTTCATCATATTGAACAGTTTGTTTTTCGAATTGCCCTCGGCGAGGACGGGCATGACTCCCTGCCACTCGTAATTGAGATATACATGGTCGAAATTCAGAATTTCTCTGTTGATTTTTTGTCCTGCATACCAAACGGGCGTTTTTTCGCCGAATTCCGTCACGCAAGCGGATTTCGTCACATTATCCCCGGGACCCGCAGGCGTCCAATAACAAAAATATTGATAACCTTGAGCCCCGAACGCCATGCTGCACAGTACTTGCCAGCGCAGTTCTGCTTCTGTGGGGCAGCGCGTCGCGTTGTCGTAACTCATTGCCTGCAAGAACGTCCAGAAAGGTACGCCCGCATCACGCGCCTCTTCCGCACAAACTTCCAGGTTATAAAGATAATCGGCCGTCAGCGAGCCTTTGCCCCATCCGTCTTCCAACAGCGGATAGTGATCGTAAGACAGCATTTTCAAGCCTGTTTCCTGCAAAAATCTGCGGATATAATGCTCGCGGTAATTTTCCGTTTCGCCGATGCCCAGTTGCCCCGGCAGCGCATACGTGGGAAACAGGTTCACATAAAAATCTTTATCGGGGACGAATTTATCCCACCCTTTCCGCATAGCTGCAATTTCGGGAAACAGCGCCGCAGACGGTTCGTCCACCGCCATAATGCCCGCGAACGAATCGTATTCCATATACTTTCCGAACACCTGATCGAAAGTATCTTTGTCCCCTTCCTGCAAGGCGGCGCCTGCCTGCAAATCGCGCACGTAAAACCCTATACCCGCTTTTTCGGTATATTCGAGCGCGCGTTCGTTTGCATTTTTGCCGTCAACGGTCAATCCCCAAGGCTCATAAAGCCCGTATATCGTATTGATGCCGAAATCGGCAACGTCGTTATAGTTTTCCTGCGTGCAATAATCCACGCCTCCCGCTTTCTGCACGGGCGGCGGAGCGACCCAGCCGCCTATGTGCATTGCAAGCGTATCTTCCGACGCGCTGTAATCGGGCTCGACTTTCGTATAATTGCCCTTTTCGCAACCGACGGCGGGCAAAATCATACACAGAGCCAAAGCGAACGTTAAAAATTTCTTTTTCATCTTTTCTCCCGTTTCTCAATTACATATGGATGAGTTTCTGCCATTCGGGCCATTTTTCAGACACATACGAGTTCATTTCGGCGTACAGATCAGAAGCCTTTTCGTTATCCAGTATCATTCTGGAATACGGGCTGCCCGTTCCCGGCCACTTGCTCACAAGATTCTGCCAGGACAATACGCTCTGCGAAAATTCGTAAACAGTGACGCTGTTTTCATAAATATTCAAACAGGATTTCTGAAAATCGCTCAGTCCTTCCGCTTCCAACGGATTATAGTCAAAGGGACGTGCTGTGCCCGTATTTTCGGTATAGAGCAACGTCATTTCTTTCGTATGAATAAATTTCATGAACTTGATCGCGCCTTCCAGATTGGGAGCATTTTTAGGCACAATAAAGAAATCACCCGCCTGTGATGCGTTTACCTGAATGGGTTTGCCCGACGCGTCCGTTTTCGCGCCCGCGATAAAGGGTGTAGGCATCATAAGCATCTCGAAGCCGTCGGGAATCGACTTGCGCATTTCCGTTTCCATCCATGCGCCCATGGGAATCATGGCGCCTTTCCCCTGCAAAAATGCCATTTGCGAAAGAATATGAGAATCCCCCATCGCGCCCGAATAACTGTTTTTGGGGACGCCGTCCTTTCCGACCACCAGGTTTTCGAAAACTTCCAGCGCTTTTAAACGGCCTTCCTGTTTAAAACCGTCCACCGAATCGTATTTGAAGTATTCGGAATATCTCTCGGCGCCCTCGTATTGCGCCCACCATGTCTGCACTACGAAATCCCAATAGGAAATGACCTGGCCGCCCCAGGCAAAGGGGGCGATGTCGTTCGTCTTGTCACTATCCGTATTCACGGGCAAACGGTTGATGGTATCGCACAGCGCGTACAGATCCTCCACCGTTTGGGGAACCTGCAATTTATATTGATCAAAAATCTTTTTGTTGTAGATGAGTCCCGCCGCACTGTCGTTCCAGGGAATTGCGTAATATTTTCCGTTCACCTTTCCGAAATCGCGCGCACCCGGCCGCATGAAATCCAAAAGAGTAGTACCTTCGTCATCTACGGGCGCTCCGTATACATCGCCGAGATCAGCCAAAAGCCCGCGGGAAGCCCACTGCTGCCAGTTCGTCGTCAATCCGAAGAAGATATCGGGCACTTCATTATCGGTGCTCAGACGCGTGCCGATCTGCCCGGTCATCTGCGGATCTCCTTCCAGTTCGAATTTCCAGTTGTCTTCGGGATATGCTTTCTGAAATTCTTCGATCCAGTCTTCCAGATACTCTCTGCCGTATCCCGTCTCTGCGAATGCAATCCAGATTTCGTTGGAAGCGCCGCCTCTGCCGTTCGTACAACCGACAACAGACAATGCGCACAGCGCACCCAAAATGATCGCAATAATTTTTTTCATTGACTTCCTCCTTCCATTTTGTGAATATAGTATAAATCATGAAATACGTTTTGTCAATATCTTTTTTAAAGTTAGTTTAAAAATATTTTTAAACTGAGTTTCAGAACATTGACACCTTTGATCTCTTATGGTACTATAAATACAGATAATCATGCAAAGGAGATTTTCTCATGAAAAAATTTCTACGTACAGCCGTATGCTGTCTGGCGGCGATTCTTTTATGCAACGGAATCATAATCGGGTGTTCCGAATATAAAAAATCGGATTTTGCCTTCGGAAAGCACTTTAAAAGCGGAACGCCGTACACAAACGGATACGCCGTCGTTTCGGAAGACGACGGAGAAAAAGTAATCGATACGGACGGAAAAGTGATATTCAGCGGCAATTATGACAGTATTTTTATAGCATCCCCTCATCTGATCGGCGTGGAAAAGGCAGGAAAGTTCGGTTTTATGAATTTAGACGGAACGACCGCCATAGAATTGCAATTTTATTCTGCCGCGCCGTTTTCCGACGGTTTTGCGCGCGTCACCCTGCGTCACGGGTTCGGAATGCAGTTCAATTATACAGACGAACAGGGCAATCTGCTGCTCGATTTTGCTGTCGGATCCAATATGTGCACACTGAAAAATATGTTCGGGGAAACAATCGAGAAAGAAATTTCCAATACGACGAACTTCCAAAACGGTGCGGCGGCCGTTTGTGACGCTGAACAAAATTGGGCGTTGATCGACAAAAACGGGCAGTTGTTGACGGATTTTATGTATAAAGAAATGCACGAATTTTCAAACATGATTGGAAAATGTAAAGATGAATCGGGAGCGATCGTCTTCATCGATACGGCAGGCAAAGTCCTTTTCAGGACCGATGCCGCCGACTGTTACGAATGTATTTCCGACCGTATCCGCTTTCGAAAAAACGGCTTGTTCGGTTACTTGGACCGAAACGGGAAAGTTTGCATAGAAGCGCAGTTCTCTTCGGCGACCGACTTCGGCAACGATACGCCGCTTGCCGTCGTGAAAGACGAAAACGGGCAAGCCTTCGTATTAGGCAAGGACGATAAAAAAATCGAAATACAACAAAGCATAGAAAATATCGCGCCCTATGCGGACGGTCTTGCCGTCGTAAAATTGACAGATGGGCAATATGCTTACGCCGACACGGACGGGAAAATTTGCGAACAGCGGTTTGACTTTGCCGATATCTGCGCCGACGGTCTCTGTCCCGTAAAAATTGACGGAAAATTCGGATATATCGAAAAAGTAAATCTGAAATTTTAAACGATTTCATAAAAAAAGGAGAGCATATGCTCTCCTTTTTTCTATTGAACGTTTTTTTGAATCATGGGACTGGGCGGCGTATCCAAATTTCTTTTTTCGTAGGTTTCAGGTACCGGGATCCCGCACAGGCGTTCACGAAGCACATAGATATATTGAAAGATCGTCTTATAATAACTGATCAATACGCCCTGACCGCCGCGGTCCGCCGTATACTCCGTCGTGATGCGAAGATATTTTTTCGCGTATTCCAAGGCGCAAGAGCAAACCTGTGCCATTTTTTCTTTGGAATCCTGATCTTTGCATTTGGCCAATTCATTCAGAGGCATCAGCGCACGGATCGTTTGTACGTGACAAACGCCCGCCCGTAATCTGTTCGACCAAAACGCCCGAAGCCGTTCGCCGACAGCCCCCGTCGGTTGCAGAGAATCCGCGACGGCGCGCGCTTCGTCCAGCAATTTCTCATATTTTTCGAGTTTTTGCGGGTCATACAATGATATGTAGCCTAAATACTCGCGATCTGCATTATACCAGCAATATACGGCGCAAAAACCGATATTCGGAAGTTCGTCTCGGGCGCAATCCTCCGCTTTGGCAATGGTTTCGCATAATTTTTCGATCCCGCCGCGCGATAAACCGCAAAGCAGATCTGCTTTTTCGTAAAAGAACGCGGGCGGAGTACAATCTATCATCAATTCGGCACAATAGGCAATTGAAAGAGAATTTTCGGCATTGCGCCAATGATTCAACGAGATTTCGGGTATCCGGCTCCCTCGGCTTTTTTTGCGCAGCATATGCAGCAAATCGAAATTATGTCCGTCCTTATTTTCCGGCTGAAACATATTTCCGTCAAATTCGATCCAACTATATACCCCTGGTATAGAATCCCCTTCGGCAAGCAATTCATCCAGATTTTTCTCCACATATTTGGCGCCGTGCGCACATAAAAACGCGTGTTCCACACCGTATTCCTGCAATATGCGGCGACATACATGTAACGTCTGTATACAGGTCGCATAAATCAAAACACGGCACCGTTCGTTTCTCTTTGCCGCTTCTATGCATTTTTTCATTTCCCGCAGCGTGAGAGGCATCTGACTGTATCTGCCGTTTAACAAAGGGCCTATTTTTTCAACGATGGGTTTTCCGTATAACTGCGTTGCCAGTTCCCGCAGGTCTCCGCTCGGAATACAAGCGGAATCGTCCCATCCGCAGCCGCACTCCTGCGTTGCCAATTCTACGATATCCGCCTGCGGATAAGATTTGCGGACCCACGCGATCATGCCGTCGATCTCCGCCGCGTCCGCCCCGCGCACCTCAAATGAAAAAACCACTCTCATGCCGTACGATTTGCATTCCTGCATGACCGAGCGAAGCCAAAAAACCGCATACTCGGATAATTTCTCTTCGTCGTTGAAATACTGTTCCGATTCTTCGATACAAAAATAATTTAAATTCGAAACATTGTTTTTTAAAAAGGCGATGTTCGAAACGGGCTGCACTTCCCCGTAAAAAAACTTACCCGCCGATATTTTTTCTCCCTGATATTTTCCGCAATAAAATTGTCCGGGATAACTGTGGAAAGTAATGCTATTATAGCGCAGACGTGCAAGGTTTCGGATATACCGCTTGGCCTCGTTCAACGAATACGAACTGATATCCATCGGAAAATTCAAGTGCTGACGGATCCCCCGATACAGAACGGCAGGCGTTACGTGCCGCTTGAACGAAACGGAAAAATCAACGGATTCGGGTATGACCTCGCCGGAAATACCGAATTTCACCCCGTATTCTTCCAGCGCCGTATAAACGCCGCACAACACTTCATTTAATCCGTTGCCCGCAATATCCAGAACTTTTCCATCCGATTTTAAAGAGAAATCCCCCTCTTGCATTTTTTTACAGACAACCCGGATAAGAAAGTCTCCGTCGGTGCCGGAATTCACTTCCGACACGTTTCCTATGGCTTTCAGGTAACAAAATAATTCTTCCTCCGCTTTTTGCAGGCCGCTTTCCGCCTTAACTGCGATCCGATAATACATCATCGCCCTCCATTTTTTAAACTAAGTGTAAAAAATATAGCACGGTATTATCGAAAAGTCAATACTTTTTTTAACATTTTCAGAACAAAAAAAGAGCGTAACATTCATTACGCTCTTTTCAATCACACTTTACACTTTGATTTTTTTGATCTCGTCCACGTAGTACTGCACGAGTTCCCATTTGCTGCCGGGCATGATGCGGTGATCGGGACAGGGAATATACCCGCCCAGATCGACAAGGCGCTTGATGCGCTCGATCTCCGCGTCCACAGCCGCTTTGTCCTTGCGCAGCGCGGTCTTATCCATGGCGCCGACGCCCAGAATGCCTTCCCCGAACTTTTTGCGCGCAGGTTCGAACTGATCGCCCCACGTTCCGATCTCGATGGGGAACATTGTGTTCACGCCGTTTTCGTACCAGATGGGCAAAAGGCGGTCGGTCACGCCGTCGCAGTCGAGCGAGATGATGTCGATACCGTATTGTCTGCAAAGATCGTTGCGCTTTTTATAGTGCTTGGCGCACAGTTCCTCGAACATATCGGGCGAAATGAGCGGGCCGTTCTTGAAGCAGATATCTTCCCAGTAATGCGCGAAATCGAATTTGGCGCCCGTCTTCAATACCGCCTCGGCGCATTTGTACTGCATATCCGCAAACGTATCGATAATTTCCGCGAACAGATCGTAATCGTCGCAGATCATATACGACATACCCACGACGGACAGCATATTGCGGATATTGCCGAGCACGCTCCCCAGATGCAGCCCTACGGGATCGTCGCCCCTGTTTTCATTGAATTTTTCGAAAAATTCCGTGGGGATCCGATCTTCCGAAAACTGCATTTTCGGCTTGTACAACTCTTCGAACGCCGCACGGTCTTTGAGTTGATAATCGTCCTCTGCCGGAATGGAGCCCGCGCCTTCGCGTATACGCTCGATCAGTCCTTCGGGGTTCTGTACGCGCTTAAAACCGTCGGGCAGCGTTTCCAGAATTTTATATTCGAAAGGCGGATTGAGTCCGTTGTTCGGACACACCGTCGTGTACCAGTTGAAATCCCAGCCAAGCAAGCGGTTTAACTCATGGTCTGCGGGCGAGCCGTCGTACCAGGATTTCGCCAGATCCATGCTGATATGCCCCTGCTCCGCCCATTCGATCAAAAGTTCGTTCCAATATCCGAAATGCACCGCAGGCATCCTGTCCACACTCTTATAGTGCAAAAGATTGTACGCGCGCTCCCTGTTCGTCATAACGACCTCCAAAACATTTGCTTTCTATCACTATATCACAAATCATCAGCGCTTGCAATGCCCGAAATTGCAATAAAATATGCAGATATTGCTGTACAAACGCGCGGAGATATGATAAGATAGAAATATGTTCAACATCAAACTCAGCGGCGTATCGGCGCAGTCATATTCGGATTCGTGCACATATAACTCTTCGGTGGGGAATTTATCTCTTTCCGTGCAGACGTACGGCGAATTTTACTGTACTTCCGCCTATCGGACGGAGCGGTCGGGCATGAACCAGCACCTTCTGATCTACACGCTCGCGGGCAAAGGCAGACTTTTATACCGCCGCAAGGAATATTCGCTGACGGCGGGCACGCTGATGCTCATCGATTGCGCGGAGGCGCAAGTGTACGGCACGGACGGCGATCACTGGCATTTTCTGTACGTGCACTACACGGGTTCGGCGGCGGCGGCTCTGACATCGCTCGTTACGAAAAACGAAAATTTCTGCGTGTCCGTCACAGACCACGAAGAATTTTACAGGACGCTGTGCGAGATCGTACAGCCGCGGGAATTGTTTTTGCCCTACGACGTTCTGTATGCCTCGCACGTGCTCGAAAAACTCTTTCTGATGCTCTTGAAACAGCAGAGCGAGGACTGCGAATATCAAAAAGCGCTCACGCCCGTAGAGCGCGCGCTCGGGTACGTAGCAGAACATTACGGCGAAAAAGTGACGCTCGACGACCTCGCCGGAAGCGCCTTCCTCTCGAAATATCATTTTTTGCGCCTGTTCAGCCGCATTACGGGCATGACGCCCATGGAGTATCTGCAATCGTACCGCATCGGCCGCGCGCAGATCTTTTTAAAGACGAGCGACCTCTCGATCGAGGAGATCGCCGCAAAGATCGGCTACGAGAACGCGGCGGCGTTCATCCGCGCCTTCAAAAAACAGACGGGCACCACCCCGGGAAAATACAAATCACAGTAAAAAAGGGAACGCCGCTCGGGCGTTCCCTTTCGCTATAACAGATAGAAGACCGCGCCCAGTCCCCCCGCGCCGAGCATGACGAGTATCGGATTGACCTTATACTTTCTGAGAATGAAAAACGAAGACAGAAAGATAAAAAAGGAGATCAGATTGAGATCGACGACGCGCGGAGAAAAGCCGCCCTCGCCCCATAAGGCGAGCAACGTAATGGAGATCGCGGCGGGAGCGATAAGCCCCACCACGGCGGGGCGGAGCGTGCCGAGCATTCCCTGCACCAGCGTGAGTTTTCTGTATCTGAAATAGAGAAACGCCAAAAGACAGACGATGATGCCCGACGGCAAAATACAGCCGAGCGTGGCGAGCACCGCGCCGCCGAGTCCGCCCACGCGCATACCCACAAAAGTGGCGCTGTTAATGGCGATGGGACCGGGCGTCATTTCGGCGATGGTAATGAGGTCGGTAAAATCCGTCATGCTCAGCCAACCGTGCCCCTCGACCACGTAATCCTGTATGAGGGGAATGGCGGCGTATCCTCCGCCCACGCTGAACAAGCCCACCTGTACGAACACGAGAAATAGTTGCCAGTAGATCATTTTTTGGTTTCCCCCTTCGGCTTCTTTTCGCGGGCGCGCCGCACGAAAAAGACGGCGACGCTCCACAAGATACAGGCGAGAATGATATATACAACGTTGACTTTCAGAAAATACGTGAGCGAAAAGGAAAGCAGCATGATCACGATGGGCAGTATCTTTTTCCCCTTCGCCTCTCCGAGAAACATACTGACGACCACGTCGCAGATGACCGCCGCAACGCCCGCCTGCATGCCCGACAGCACCGCGTTCACCACTGCGTTCGTGCGGAACAGTTCGTAAAAAACGGACACGACGGCGATGATGGTCATGGGCGGAATGATCGTGCCCAGAATCGCCAAAAGAGAGCCGAACACGCCGCCGATCTTATAACCCAAAAGAATGGCGGCGTTGACGACGATGGCGCCCGGGGAAGACTGCGCGATGGCGGTCAGATCCATCATTTCCTTCTCTTCCAGCCATTTGAGATCGTCCACGAATTTTTTGCGCATCATGGGCACGATGACAAGGCCGCCGCCGAACGTAAACGAACTTAAATAAAGACAGGTAAAAAAGATGGTCGCGTATTTTTTTCTCTTTTCTTTCATGGTTGCTCCCGCAAAAAACATTACCCGTTTATTATACTACTTGACGAAACCTTTGTAAAATATTATAATGTTATCAAATTCATAATTCTTTTATTATATCGGAGAAAACATGACTCTGCGGCATCTGAAAATATTTACCGAAGTGTGCAGGACGGGCAGCATCACGCGCGCGGCGGAAAATTTATACATGGCACAGCCCGCGGTGAGCGTGGCGATCGCGGAACTGGAAAGAAATTACGGCATTCAATTGTTCGAGCGCATCAACAAACGCCTGGTCATCACGGAGATAGGCAGCCGTATGTACGACGAAGCAAGTCTGGTACTCAACGCCTTTTCCGCTTTCGAAGAACACGCAAAGCGCGAAAGCAGCCATGAAAAACTGCGGTTCGGCTCCTCGCTCACCGTCGGAAAATATATGATCCCGCGCATCGCGGCGGACATAACGCACGCCTTTCCCGACGTACAGATCTCCATCAAGATACATCAGACCAGACTCATCGAAGAGATGGTGCTGCGCGGCGAACTGGATTTCGCGCTCATCGAGAGCGGCGCTTCCGGCGAAGCGCTCACCGAGATCCCCTTTTATGAGGACCGCCTCGTCGCGGTATGCGCGAAAGATTATCCCGCCGCTGATGAATTGAGCGCAAAGGAACTTGCGGGGCACCGTTTTTTTCTGCGCGAAAAGGGCAGCGCCGCACGGGATTATTTCGATCAGTACTGCGCGCGGGAAAAGATACGGATCGAACCCGCCGTCGAATCGGTGAGCACGCAGGCGATCATTCAGTGTCTTACGGGGCTGGGCGGCATATCGATCTTGTCCTATCACATCGTCAAAGCGTTTCTAAGCGACGGCACGCTCAGACAGATACGCATCGAAAACGCCGATTTTACGCGCACGTACAACGTGATCATGCGCAACAACAAGCGGCTGACCGCCGCGCAAAAACAAATTTTACAACTCTGCCTCAAATCGGCGGAATTGTTCAAATAGGAGCGTTTTATGAGGTTCGTTTCATCGAAACAGGATAAAAATATCTATCGGGATTTTTCCGCGCTGTATAAGGAGGCATTTCCCAAAGAGGAGCGTGCGCCGCTGTTCTTTTTGAAAGCCAAGGCGAAAAAGAAAGTTTCCGATTGCTTCGGCATTTACGACGAAGATACTTTCGTCGGGCTTTTGAATTTAATATATCATAAAGACATCGTCTTCGTGTTTTATTTCGCGGTGCGCGGCGATTTGCGCGGCAAGGGATACGGGTCGCAAATCCTCGATGCCCTGAAAGAAAAATTTCCCGCGCGGCGGCTGATCCTGACCATCGAAGACCCCGACGCACCGTGCGAAAACAGAGAACAAAGACAAAAACGCAAGGCGTTCTATCAGAAAAATTGCTTTGCCGCGTGCGGCTATCCGATGATCGAAAAAGGCATTGCCTATCAGGCTCTGTCTTTCGGAGGGCAAGTGAGCGCAGACGAACTGCAAGCGCTTTTAAAAGCGTACATGGGCGGTTTTTGGTACCGCTTATATTACAAATTTTAAATTAAAAGCATACCCGCAAGGGTATGCCTTTTATTATAATAAATACAATAATTCGGAGAGCGAACGCACAGAAACGTCCGCCTCCGTCAGCTTTGCGCCCGAGTCGTCTAAAAGGACGGTAAACATGCCCGCCGCCCTGCCGCATTCGATATCCGTCTCCCGATCCCCCACCATGGCACACTCGCGCCTTATCAGACCGTATTTTCGCACAGCCTCGTCCAAAAGCCCCGTTTTCGGCTTGCGACAAGCGCAGCCGTCTTTTTTGTCGTGCGGGCAGATGAACCAATCATCCGCGCCCAGAAGAGAAAATTCACGGGCAAAATCGTAGCCGCCATCGGTACCCCGCGCGACACACGACTGATTGCTTGCGATAAAGACAAACATTCCGCGCGCTTTTAACGCGTCTATCGTCTTCTTCGCGTCGGGAAAAAGACGGAACGTCTGCGGATAGCGGACATCGTCCAGCGTACCCAGCGTGCCGTCGCGGTCAAAGAATACGCAGCGGATCACCGTAGGCTCCCGAAAGTAAATACGTAACTTCCCGACCCCACTTCGTGCTCTTTCCCGTCGGGCGTAACGACGAGGGCGGTCGTGTTCGGAGGGATCTTGACGCGCAAAACGCCCTCTTTATAGTCTGTTTCCGCACTGATCTCGCCGTACACGCTTTCATACGTACCTTTCACACGGTCGATCCCCTCCATATAGACGGGACTGACCTCGTCGCTCGCGGTCACGGTGCCGCGGCTGTAATCGTAATAACCCGCGCTGTAAACGGGGCAAATGCGTATCTTACGGTAGCCAGGCTCTATTTCTTCGATACCCGCGAGTCGGCGGTACAGCCATTCCGCCACCGAACCGTATGCACAGTGGTTGAAAGAATTCATGTCGCCGGGGTTGAAATCGCCGTTTTCCAGACGGCTGTTCCAGCGCTCCCACATGGTAGTGGCGCCGTGGCGGATGGGATACAGCCAACTGGGGTATTTATCGCGGCGCAGTATAAGATCGGTCAGCGACTGTCTGCCGTTGTCGGTAAGGGCGAAACAGATGAAAGGCGTGCCTAAAAATCCCGTCATGAAATGCCCGCGGCGTTTTATGTCCGCGGAGAGCCGCTCCACGAACGCTTGGCGGAAATTTTCGGGCACGATATCGAAACACAGCGCAATGACGTACGCCGTCTGCGTTTCAGAAACCATGCGCCCCGTGGCGGTGATATACTCGCGTTGCATGGCGGAAAGCAGGTTTTCATAGAGCGCGCGGTACTTTTTCTCGTCATCTGCCCTGCCTAGCACATGTGCCGCGTCGCATACGATGCGCGCGGAATTAAGGTAAAAGGCGTTGGCGAGAAAGTATTTGTCCGTACTGCCCGTGCGGTCGGAAAATTCGTCCATGTCCAGAGCGAGCCAGTCCCCGAACTGGAAATTGCTCTTCCACAGCCCGTCCCGGTCGGCGTGCGCCGCCACGTAATCCACCCATCCGCGCATACTCCCGAACTGTTCTTCCAGAATGCGCCTGTCGCCGTACACGCGGTACAATACCCAGGGAATGACCGCGGCGGCGTCGCTCCACGCGGCGGCGGCGGAATCCGTTTGCTCGAGCGGGTTCGGCACGATGTGCGGCACGCCGTATTCGGTGCTCTGCTCGTGCGCCACGTCTTTGAGCCATTTGCGGAAAAACAGGTAGGCGTTGAAATTGGTGCACGCCGTACGGCAATAGATCATGGCGTCCGCCGTCCAGCCCAGCCGCTCGTCGCGCTGGGGGCAGTCGGTGGGAAGATCCAAAAAGTTGCCGCGGTTGCTCCAAAACTGATTTTCGTACAGTTTGTTCATATCCTCGTCGGAAGTTTCCAGCCTCCCGCTGCGCGCCATATCGCTGTACATGGCGACCGCCCGAAAATCTTCAAGAGTTAAGCCGTCCGCGCCCTGCACTTCGCAGTAGCGGAAACCGTGAAAGGTGAACCGCGGCGCGTACGTCTGTTCTTTACCGCTCAGAATGAAAGTATCCGTCGCCTTGGCGGTGCGGAGATTGTCCGTATAGAGGTTGCCGTACCTGTCGAGCACTTCGGCAAAGCGGAGAACGACCTTTTGTCCCTTTTTGCCGCGCGCGCGAAATTCCACCCGTCCCGTGAGATTTTGACCGAAATCGAGAATGGTTTCGCCCTGCGGGGATTTCAGGATCTCTTTTACTTTCAAAATCTCGCGGCGGCGCACGGGTTCATTCAACTGCGAAACGAGAATGCCCGTATCGTGCGCATAGACGCGCGCGGGGCGCGTTTCTCCCTTTTCCGCACAAAAGTTCTGGCATTCGCCGTCGTACAGCGAAGATATGATACTGCTTTGACGTGACTGCCACGTTTCGTCGGTGACGATTTTTTCCGTAGTGCCGTCCTCGTAACAAACGTGTAGTTCCAGCCAGCCCGCCAGGCGGTCGCCGTACAGATTCTTTTTGCGCAGCCAGGTGAGTTCCCCCTTGTACCAGCCGTCGGCAAGCGTCATTTCCAACTCGTTGTGTTCCCGCAAAAGCGCCGTGACATCGTACGTCTGGTATTCGAGCGCATAGCGGTAACTCGTCCAATAGGGCGTGAAATACAGATCGCCGACGCGTTCGCCGTTGAGCATCAGATCGTACATGCCGAGCGCAGAGGCGTACAGGCGCGCGCCACGCACCTTTTTGCCGCAGGAAAAGCGCTTGCAGAGCACGGGGCATAGATTCTCTTCCTCGAACCCGTGGGTGACGAACTGTGCCTTGACAGGCGATATACGGGGCATCAGCCCCGTTTCGAAACAGGTTTCGGCGCTCGCCGTATCCCCGTGGTTGTCCTCGGCATGTACCTTTACGTCGTAGCGCGTGCAGGGCGCGAGCGGCGCGCCCGCATATATATGATAGAGCGTTTCGCCGCTTTCGGTCATGCCCGTGTCCCACACGGTATTCTCCCCTTGCCGGACGACGAGCCGCATTTTTTTCTGCACGACGTTCCTGCGGTCGGATTCGAGACGATAGGAAAACGCGGGGCGCTCCTCATCCAGCCCCAAAGGCTCGATTCTGTGTTCTACGGTGAAATGTTGAATTTTCAGCATACAAGTCTTCCTTTTCGAAGGCGGGGAAAGCGTCGCTTTCCCCGCCCGTTTTATTTATACGATTTGATTTACGGATATATTATCGAACAGGATATCGTAGTCGACGTTCTGCCACGAATCCGCTTCCAGCCGCACGCAGCCTTCGTGTCCTGAGGGCGTGTAGACGAATTCGAATTTTACCGTGTAGACGCCGTTTTCTCCGCCCGTAACGGTAACGCCGACATCCTCTGTGACGGTGAGCGCGCCCGTCGTCACATCGAAGTAGAACTTGCCGTCGTGATCGGTGCCGTGCAGGATAAAGTTGACCGCGGCCGCGGGCGCGTCCTTGGTGCCGTGCGCGTACTGTCCGAGAAGTTTTACGTCGAATTGCAGCGCGTATCTGACGCCCGCGCGGAATTCGGTGATCGTAGCGGGCCACATGTTGACCGAAAGCCACTGCGAAGCCGCGGGCGCAAATGTCATGAAGTTGCCGCCCGTCGCCGTAAGTTGCCAGGACTTGCCCTCGATGCCGTTTTCGACCGCGCCGTTCTGCGTAGAGGTCAGAATGTCCGCCGCCATAAAGCCCGGATCCGTTTCGCGCTCGAAGTCGATATCCTGTAACAGCGTGGAAAGAAGTATGAACGTTTCCTCGGCGTCGTCGCTCTTGGTGGCGACGATCTCCGCAGAGCCGACGATCGTTTCCGCAAACGCGCCGCGGATTATGAGTTTGCCGTCTTCCAGTGCGTATTGACCGGCGGCGAGCGCCACTCCGTTCGCCTTGACTTCTTTCACTTCTTCAAACGTCACGTTGTAGGAAACGTCGCGCATCGAACCGTGCTCGTAGAGCGCGGAAGTCGCCAGAGGCACCGCGTAAACGACGACCTTATCAAAGAGAATATCGTACGAATATTCGTTATACTGCTGCGCCTCGATGCGCACGCATCCTTCTTCGCCCGAAAGTCCCTCTAACATATACGTGAATCGGAAAGATACGGTATATACGCCGTTACCGCGGTCGACGAACGTGACGCCCTTGTCCGCTTCGGGCACAAACGTCTTGTTCTCGTCGAAATGGAAAGACGCGAGGACAGAAGTGCCGTGGAGAATAAAGTTGACGAACGACGCTTCTCCCTCAAGTTTGGTCTGGGAATTGAGTTTTACGTCGAATTGCAGGCAATAGAGCGTGTTATCCACGAAGGGAGCCTCATACGAACCGTAACTCCACGCCGCGCCCGCCGCCTTCATCGCCATAAAATTGCCGCCCGTGGCGGAGAGGTTCCACGCCTTACCGTCCCAGCCGTCGGCGATCTCGTTTTTCGCGGGCGCGATCGCCCCGACGATGCCCGAACTCAGGATATCCGATTCGCCGAACCCGATATTGACCGCTGCGTTGGAGGTGATGAAAAAAGCGTGCGTTTCCGCCTCGTCTTTACCGTCCACCAGCCCCGCATTGTCCACGGTGAGCACGAAGTCGTTCTTCCCTTGCAGCGTGTCGAGATACGCCTGTTTGACGGTCAGTTTGTTCTCTGCAAGCACATACGCGGATTCGGGCACAAGTTCCTGCCCGTTTTTGACGGAAAGTACGGAGAATCCGCGGAAATTTACGTCGAAGGAGAGATCGCCGCTGCCGTAGAGATACTCGCGCTCGTTGTCCTCGTCGAACACGGTGGAAAGGGATTTGCCCAGTTTCACCTTGAAAGCGACCGTCTTGTCGTTTTCAAACGTCACGATAAACTGCGTGTCTTCGGTAAGTTTAGAAAGGTAGGAATTTTTAAGGATCACGCTCGACGCGAGCACCGAATAGTCTTCGGCGGAAAGCGTTTTGCCTCCCGCAGAAACGCTCTTGACTTTGGAAAGCCCGAATTCGCCGTCGAACCACAGATCGCTCTCCTGTCCTTTGGAAAAAGTCTTTTCCCCGTCGCGTTCGTCGAGAACGGGGGGGCGGTCTTCCGCTTCCAGAAGCACGATATTGTCGAACAAGAGGTCGAACAGCACCGCGTCGGAACCGTCACGATAGCCCGTGTACATATAGGTGAACTGTCCCGCGGCGGGCGCGTCGAAGTAAATTTTCACGCTCCACACGCCGTTTGCGTCGCAACTCGCCACGCCACCGTCCACCGTGTTATTGAGGTAATTCAGATTGAACAGCGCAGTGTTGGAAAGACTCATGCCCACGAATCCTTCGGGATTTCCTTCGCCCGTCCAGTTGTTTTTGAACTGGAAGGACAGGCAGTAGGTCTTGCCTGCCTCGAACGCAGTCTGCAAACCGTAATTATAGTTTTCCACATAGAAGATCATCAGATTGCCGCCGTTGCCCTTCCAATGCAGCGCCCTCGTGCCGTTCCAGCCCGCGGCGGTCGTCGTCGCGTTGCGGTATTCGTTGTAGAATGAAGGAATATTATCGTCGTCGAAGTTGGCGGCGAACAGGCAGTCGGAAGTCACTTTGAATTTATACGACTGGTTGTTGGAAAGATTGACGGTGATCTCCGTTTCACCGTACAGCGTATCCAGAAACGCCGTCTTGACCGCAAATTTTTTCGCCGCGCCGTCGTACGAATAATCGGCAGAGGCAAGTTTGCGCCCGCCCGCAGTCACCGAGGACACCGTGGCGGTCGAAAAGTCCGCGTCGATTTCGAGATCCTTGCCCGAACCGTAAGCATAGCCGCGGTCGGACTCGTCGAAACTCGTCTTGACTTTGTTGGTAATATTGACGATAAATTCCGTTTCGCCCTTGTCGGTCACGAGCGTAAAGGTGTGTTCCTTCGTCTCCGCGTAGAGAAGGTACGATTCGAAAATCGTCAGTTTGTTTTCCTTTTCCTCGAAGAGGTATTCCGTCGGATCGACGACCGCGCCGTCGTCCTTGACGCGCGTGAGTTTGCCGCCGTTCAGATCGACGGTAAATTCCAGATCGCCGCCCGCGCCGATATCGTATTCCGCTTTGGAGGGCGTCACTTTCGGCCCGCCGCCCCCGCAAGAGGCGAGCGCGAACGCCGCCGAAAGCGAGAAGAGCGCCAAGATAAACACTAAAAGTTTGTTTCTCATATTCCTGTCCCCTTATAAAATTTTTATTTGAGTAAGCCCGCGGCCCTGAACTGCTGCTCCGCCGTCCTCTTCGCCGTTTCCCCGCCGTATTGCAGCCAGGTATTGCGGAATTCCTCGTACGAGCGGGAAGCCGTGCCCAGAATATACGTCGTTTCGAACTCGTTCAAAAGGTCGGTGAGTTTGCTCTCTATGCGCGAACTGATGTTCACCATTTCGCCGTAGTTGAAATTGGGATTTTTCAGATTGTATTCCAGCGCGCCGTTATAGAGATCGATATAGTCGTACGCGCTCTGTCCGTAACTGGTCGCGCCCAGATACTCTACAACTTTGTCGTTGGTCGTCGCCATGGGCACGCCGTAATCCCAGGTCGCGCCGTTGGTCGGGCGTGCGTGGTTCTGCGGGTTCTTCTGATAATAATAAGTGATGAATCCCGTATCTTTGCCGTCTCTTAAAACGGGTTCCATCTCCTTGCCCTCTCCGATCTCGTAATTGTCCACGTCCACGCCCCAGCGTATCTTCATATACGTACTCTCGTTGCGCTCCGCCTCGTCTTCGGGATATAGCATATCGTTCAGGAATTGCAGCACGGAGGCGAATTTTTCTTCGTTTTCCGTCAGTTTTTTGTTGATGACGAAATAGTACTGGAAAGTTTCCTGCGTCACGCCGCCGCGCGTCACGCCCGCCGTATCCGTAGGCATGGGCATATTCATCCAGATATTCGTCTGGCTCTCGTCGTTGTTATTATAAAAGATCTGTTCGGTGGCGATAGCGGGCGTATAATAGTCGATGCCGATATGCCCGTTGTGCAAAAGCGTCTTTTTCTGCGTCCAGTCCTGCAACAGGAAGTTGGGATCGATATAATCCTTCTCGTACAGCGTACGGCAGAACTTCAAAAACTTTTCGTGCGTGCCGTCCAGAATGGGATGACTCACCTCACCGTCTTTGACGTACCAGTCGTCGTAATCGCCGAACATGAACTGGAAACGGTGGAGATCGCCGATATCCTTGCGGCTGCCCGCGGCGGTGAACAGATATTTTTCGTCGCCCGCCTTGGAATCTTTCTTCACGTTTTCCGCCATTGCGAGCAGTTCGTCCACCGTGGCGGGAATCTTGCCGTTCGCGTATTTTTCCACCCAATCCTTGCGGATCTTGTGCATCCACACAGGATCGTTCGCCTCGCGCGTAAGCGCGATGATATTGCCGTTTTCGGTCAGTTTCGCCTTGGCGGCGAGATTGTTTTCAAACAGAGCCTTATACTGCGGCAGCGAATCGAGATAAGGCGTGTAATCCTCGATGAAAAATCCCTGATTGTACAGGCTCTTCATCGCCGCGTAGTCCTGTGTCTCGAACATGACGATGTCGGGAAGGCGCGTCTTTGTCGAGGCAAAGCGTTTGGACACTTCGTTCGTAAAATCCGATGAAAGGGAAACACGGTAATCGAAATTGTATTTTTTGTCGATAAATTCCTTGTACGGATTATTTACGTAGGAATTTTCGATGGGCAGATTGTTCCACCCGCGGTAGAGTATTTCCACGATGTCGTCGGTCGCCGTCTGCGAATTTCCGCGGCCGCCGCAGCCCGCCAAAACGCTTCCCGCCAACAAGAGCGACAATAGCACTACCAAACATTTTTGAATCAGTTTCATCATCTTCTCCTTTTATTTTTTATCCCTTGACCGCTCCGACGTACACGCCCTTTGTAAAGTATTTCTGAAAGAAAGGGTATACGCAGAGGATAGGAACGATACCGATCACGGCGACCGCCATTTTCTGTGTTTCCACGTTTAAGAGGGTCGCCTGCCCCGAATCGGGCTTTTGTTCCGCAAACACGCGCTGCAAAAAGAGTTGCAGAGGCGTGAGCGACGCGTTGGACGAATCGATATACATCGACGCGTCGAACCAGGAATTCCACTGCCCCACCGCCGAAAAGAGCAGTATGACCGCCACCGTGGGCATATTCATGGGTAACAGAATGGACCACAATATGCGCAGCGGCGACGCGCCGTCCACCATGGCGGACTCCTCTATCTCGGGGGGAACGCCCTGGAACGTCTGGCGGAACACGAGCGCGTTCCAGCCGCCCAGCATGGAGGGAATAACGAATACCCAGAAGGTGTTCAAAAGCCCCATCTGCTCGATGACGAGATAACTCGGGATCAACCCTCCGTAATAGATGAGGGTGATAAAGAGCAGCACAGACAGCGGCTTTTTTCCGAAAAAGTCATTTCGGGAGAGCGCATAGCCCGTCAAAGCGCAGGTGACGACGGAAAGGACCGCGCCCACAACCGTCCTCGCGACGCTCACGCCCAAAGACTGGTACAACTGGTGCTGGGACAGTACGAATTTATACGCTTCCAGCGTGGGGCGGTGCGGCACCAGAAACACGCCGCCGCGCGCCTGCCATTCGGAAACACTCATCAGCGAGGCGCTCAAAACGTATACGAGCGGATATAGGCATACGAGCGAAAGCAGAAAAATAAAGACGTATAAAAAAATCTGATAATACCGCTCTGCGTTCCAGCGCTCGCGGCGCATGGCGCGTTTTATTTTCGATAAAAGGCCTACCCTGTTGTTTTCCATGTTTTCCCCCTTACCAGATGCTGATCTTCGCATATTTCGTGGACAGTTTGTTGGAGATGAGCACGAGGATCATGCCGATGGTCGCCTGCAAAAACGAGAGAGCCGCCGCCACGCTGAACTGGTCGGGATTTCTCAGTCCCTCGCGGTACATCCACGTGCCGATGGTATCCGCTTTCGACCAGGTCGCGGGCGAGTAAAAGAGCAGGATCTGTTCGGTATTGCCGCCGTTCAAAATGCCGCCGAGAGCCAGAACGAGCAGAAACACTGTGATGTTTTTGATGCCCGGGAGGGTGATCACGAAAGTGCGGCGGATGGGGCCGCAGCCGTCGAGTTTGGCAACGTCGTAGAGCGTCACGTCGATCGAAAGCATGGCGGCAAGGTAAATGATGGTGCCCCAGCCCACCTGTTTCCAGATATAGGTGACGACGAGAATGGTGCGGATATAATTGGCGTTCAAAAGAAAATCCACGCGTTTGCCGCCAAGGCCCGTGATGATGGAATTGAGGATACCCGTGTTGGACAACAAGCCGTAACAGATACCGTACACGATGACCCAGGAAAAAAAGTAAGGTATGTAGACGATGGTCTGCGAAACCTTTCTCAGCTTACTCGACGAAAGATCGAACAGCATAACCGCCAGAACCAGCGACGGAAAAAATCCCGCGATGAAATAATAAAAACTGATGACGAGCGTGTTGGTGATCAGTCTGCCGATTTCGGGAAGTTCTGTAAACAGCGACTTAAAATTGGCAAACCACACCCAATCGCTGCCGAAAATACCGTCGATGAGCCTGTAATCGGTAAACGACATGATAAATTGCAGCAGCATCGGTCCGTACGCGAAAACGATAAGCGAGACCACGCCGGGCAATATCAGTAAATAGATCAGCCAATATTTTTGAAAACTGACAGTCACCCGCTTTTTGAGCGGCGGTTCGGAAAGCGCGTATTCCAAACCGTCACTGCCGAAGAACTTCTTGTGTTGTTTCATTCGCTCCTATCCCCCTGATTTCCATAAAATCGCGAATATAATGGATGGTACCGAGCAGCACCTGCTTTCCGGCCTGATCGGAAAAGGCGACTTTCACGCCGTATTGCCCGATCTTCTGAAAGGCGGCGGCATTTCTGAACGGCTCCGCCTCGGCGACGCCCCCGCCGATAACGACGAGTTCGGGATCGAGGATTTTTTGAATGTCCACGACCGCCTCCGCGATATACCCCGCAACGTTTTCGTAAATGCTCACAGCCGCCTCGTCGCCGATGTTCGCAAGTTCCGCAATGTCCACGCCGCTCAAACGCTTGCCCGTACGGCGAAAATATTCGCTTTCCACCGCCGTGCCCGAGGCGTACAGTTCCAGACAGTCCTCACGTCCGCACCCGCATTTGAGATGCCTGCCGCCGGCGTACAGATGCCCGAATTCCGCGGCGTTGCCCTGCCCGTTGTACAGTTTTCCGTCCACGATGATGCCCCCGCCGATGCCCGTGCTGATGCTCATATACGCCATGTTTTTGCAGTTTCTCACGACGTATTCGCCGTAAGCGCCCGCGTTGCAGTCGTTGAGCAGGGCGAACTCCACACCGAATTTTTCCGAAAACAACCGGCGCACGGGCACGTTGTACCAGCCCAGCGTGGTGGTATTGTTGACCACGCCGCGGGAAACGTCCAGCGGCCCGGGGCAGGCGATGCCCGCCCCCGCCACGGGATATTCCTCAAACAGGCGTCCCGCCATGCCGTACAGTTTATCGAGAAGTTTTTCGCACCCCTCGGAAGGCTCCGTCAGAATTTTACCGTGATAAATTTCGTTGTACGCCTCGTCGTAAAGTCCGATAGCCGTTTTGGTGCCGCCGATGTCCGCGGCGAAATAATATTTCATAGAACGTTCCTTAACTTCGTGGTCAGACCGTAGAGGTTGAAACAGTAAACGTAGCGGTCGATGCTGTCCTTGATCTTCTTGACGACGTAGGTATGACCGTTTAAACCGAGCGCGGAAAGGTTTCCGTACAGTTTGGAAAGCGCCTCTTTCACTTCCGGCTCGTTGAGCGTATAATGACCGCACATTTTCGTGATGAGCGCTACATCCTCCGCATTTGCGGCGATCTCCTTTACGCTCGCTTCCCGTTTTCCGCCCACCATCCACTTGCGCCAGCGTTCTCCGCCGATCGCGTATTTCGACACGATCGCTTTCACGTTCGAGCGTTTTTTCTCCTCGGTAAATTTCTCTTCCGTCGCGCACAGTTCCAAGAGCGCTTCGGTCTCCACCAACCCGAATTCGGGCGCCACGTTCATCGCCGTCACGCCGATGATCGGGTGTTCTAAAAGAATTTCGTTGGAAAGATAATCCCCGTTGTGCTCTTTCAGCCCCGTGCCGTATTTTTCCACGATGCGGCCCAGCGCGCCCGCCGTAGCCCTGTCGTAACTTCCCACGTTCGACGTCAGCCGCGTCAGCGTACCCGTCTGCCCCACCACGAAAAGCGGCATGGGTAAGTTCCGCTCGCTCAGTTTCGCTTTCAGTTCGCGAATAAATCCCTCGAACGCTTCCGCGCTGATCAGTCCGCCCATCGTTTCTTCCGTGCCGACTTCGTACGCGACGCCCTCAATGCCCAACTCCTTTCTCTTTGCTTCCACCGTTTCGATGAGTTCCAGCGTGCGGTGCAATACCAGATCGAGCGGCACGACCTTGCCGCAAAACGGATCTTTCGTCGGGTCGATATGCAAAAGGTGAAACCCGCTCTCGATATCCTCTATGTACGAGCGTTTGGCGATCTTCATCGCTTCGTTTACGGGCAGACGGCCGGCGCGTTCCTTGTCACGCTGCCACGGTCCGCCGTGGTCGCGGCAAAAATAGCAGAGGTTGTCGTAACCTATTTCCTCGGCGATCTCGTTTGTCTTTGCCACAAATCGTTTCTGATCGAATCCGCACACATACCCGCCGCCGAATTCGTCCCCGTCCACTTGATTGCGGCTCGCTATGAGGATAAGCGGAAAGTCTTTTTCTTTGGAAAGTTCCAGCGCCGCGCGCAGTAAATTTTCCGACATGGGGCCGATGCCCAGATGCGTGAACCGCTGTCCCTGTTTTTTCAGTTTCTCCGACGCGCGCATCATCTGCGTTATGGTCATATCGTTTTTCATCTTTTCGCCTCCTGCAAATGATCTTTGTACCGTATCTTTTCGATCGCGCCGATGCCCAGCCAGGCGTTCAGTTCCGCGACCTCGTCGCAATAATCGCCCTTCGCGACGGGGTAATGGTGTTCGAATCCCGAAGCGAGGATCGTGTTGGTAAAATCGAGCGCGGATATCTTTTCGCCATTCATTTTCAGCCCGCCCAGCCAGCCTCGGCTGCCGCAGAAACTCGGTTTGCCCTTGCCCATGAATTTTCCGCCCAGATTCAGATATTTTTCCATATCCCCGCTGAAACGGAAGACGGTCGCCTCCGTTTCGTCAAACTCCATGTCCCGCGCAACGCCCACGCCGTTGATCTTGCCTTTCTCGTGCGCCATGCCGCTGTAATTCTCGCCCAGGGTGTACCCGTTCTTTTGGCAGAACTTTTTCGTCGCGGGCCCGCAGTGCCATAAGAGCACGCTCTCGTCCGTTTCGTCGAACGCGGAAAAGTCCATCAGCGCCGTGCTTTCCCCGCTCATCTCCTGCAACGCGAGCATGGAAATCGCGCTCATCAGATCGCCTTCGCACGCCGCTACGATCTTATCGTCGTTCAGCATGCCCAGGACCGAACAAACCGAATAGCGGTAATCATCCTGAAACTTCGGCCAGCAGGAAACCGCCAGGGCGTCGTAGCCGTGTTCTGCCGCGAACTTTTTATATGCCAGATATATTTTCAGGCTCAGCGAGTATAATTTTTCCGCGTTTTTCGTTTTGGGAATCGCATCCTCGCCCAGACTTTGCGCGCAGTTTTTCACTTCTTCGTCGGATATCTTATCCGCGATCGCGATGATCTCCGAATACTCGTGCAGGCGGTTGATATAGATGCCGTCCAGTTTGGAAAACGCCGTACGCTCGTCGAAATACAGATCGTTGAACCCGGGCGCAAACCCGCCGATGAGCGCGACGCGCGACGAGCGCAGTTTTTTCAGCGCGCGCAGGGCGCGCACGGTCACCGCAAGGCGGCGCTTGAAACGCGCGTCGTCCGCAAAGCCGTAAAACCACTTGCTTTTGATGCCGTAATCGCGCAGATAGTGCGCGTTGATACCCTGAAACATATTCGCCGAACAAAAAGAATTGTACGGCACGGGCCCGCTCGCCGCCCCTTCGGGGACAGCCCAGAGTCCCACCCTCGCGCCGCGTATCCGATACAACGCCGATACCAGATGCCCCGCCGAGTACGACACGTTGAGAATGAGCAGAAAGTCAACTTTCTCCTCTTCCAGCGCCCGTCGCGCGGCAAGCGCCTCTTCCTCCGTGACGACGAGTTTCTCGTACGCGTACAGTTCGAAGCCCATTTCGCTTGCGTTTTTCCGCATTTGTTCCCGCATTCTTCCGTACAGGTTCTCTTTCTCTCCGGGAAAACTCAGTTGATGCGTTCCCACCATTCCGATTTTGATCATATGCGTCTCCGTTAATATTGATATAGATTCATGTACAGGAAGTAAAGTTCCTGTTTTTTATAGCGATAGAAGGGTTTGACGGCGAGCGTTTCGTCCGCAAGCGCCGTATAGGCGAGAGGTCCTTCCTCTTTGAGCTGCGCCGCGATATCGCCGTTGCCGTCCAATACGTCGGCGGGGTCTTTCAAAGGGTTCTGCATGGAAGCCGCCAATGCGACGGGACCGTGCATGATCGCGAACACGCCTTCCTTGCCGTAGTCCGCCTCGTATTCCATTTTGCTCACGGTCAGGGAAGAAGGCAGCGTCAGTTCTATCGTGTCGCCCTTTTCCCAGGTGCGGCTGAGGACCAGCCAGCCGCATTCGTCCTCCGAAAGCCCGACCGCCTGCCCGTTGACTTTTGCCTGCGCCTTGCCCGAAAGCCATTCGGGCTTACGGAACTTGACGGAAAAATCGGACGGCTGTTCGGGTTCTACGGTAAAGACGATCGTGTCGCTCTCGGGAAAATCCGATTGCTGCGTCAATACGATCGTGCCGCCCGCGGCGTTTTTCATCTCCGCTTTGGAATTGACGAAAAGATTGACGTACAGATTTCGGGTGTCCTGATAGTAGATGGTTTTGAGCACCTCGTTCACCGTGAGCGGCCGCGAGCCCGCGCAGCACGCCCAGCGCCAGTCGTAACGCAGGTTTTTCTGCCCGCCCGCCGAACTGAAATCCGAATAATAGAAGGCGTAGCCGTCCTCCGTTTCCAGCGAGGCGATCGTGGAATTGTATAAGAGTTTTTCGCTCCAATCCCCGTATTTCGCCTCGCCTGTGTAGCCCGCCAGTTTGTTGCCTAGGCGGTACACGGCGTACGTGTCGCACTGGTTTTCATAACTGTCGTGATATTTTTGCAGGGCATCCACCATATCCTCGCGCGGCAGCAGCCATTCGGTGTGCGCGCCGTAGCCGCCGGGAGCGGATTCCTGTTCCGCGCGCATGAAATCGTAAAATTTGATCATGGAATCGACGTAATAATCGTTGCCGCTCCAACCGTACGCCGCTCCCGCGGAATTGAAAGAATTCAGATGACTGTACGCGTGGAAATGCTGGATATTCTGCCCCGAAACGGGGCGGTAATCGTAGAAGTTTTTGTTTTCGTAGAAGATGTTCCAGAATTCTTTATACTCGAATTCGGCGGCAAAGCGGGCGTATTCCTTGACTTCTGCGGCGGGACGCCCCGCGGCTTTCAACGCGTCCGCAAAGGCGTACAGAGATTCGGCGATGGTGTACCACTCGATTTCCTGCGGGTTGCTCGCGGAACCGTTATCCCCCAAGCGTTTTTCGGCGTTCGCGTACGCGGGGTCGTTTTTCACCGCGTCCACCATGCGCTGCGCCATTTCCAACCCCTTTTCCAGACCGCAGAGGGTATACAGGTCCAGACAGCCTCGCAGATACTTTTCGAAACTGTACATGGATTTCCCGTCGTTGAACAGGGGCGAAACTTTCGAGATCTCGTACAGTCCGTCGCAAAGTTCCGTAACGCGCGCTTTGAGTTCGGGCGTGCCCAGCGCCGCGCAGTAGCGGGCATTGCCCTGGATCCACTGCCCCAAAACGTTGCCGCCCGCGCCGAACCCGCCGAGATCTTTGCCCGCGCCCGTATCCAGAAGCACCGCCTTGCGCTGGCCGTACAGCATATCGTCCACGCTGAGTCCCAAATAGTAATCCGCCGCGGATTCGTAGGTGTCCTTGAATATACCGTCGGTGAGCGTCACGTCGCCGTAATCGAATTCGAGCAGTTTCACGCGGTTTTCCATGAGGGGATTGTCGCTCTTTTCCTTGCTTTCTTCGGGCGCGCAGCCGACCAAGAGGGCGGCGATCAACGCGCACGCCAGAAAAATCGCTGTTTTTTTCATGCTTTCCCTCCGTAGCGGAAGTACGCGCGGTAAATTTCCCCTTTCGGGTAATCCATGTACGGCGTGAACAGCACGTCGCTCCCCTTCGCTCTATATTGCAGAGGCCCGATCTTTTCCAACTGCGGCGCAGCCTCTTTTCCGACGTCGAGAGCGGATAGCACTTCGTCGGCGGAAGACGCGCTCGCCAAGGCGACGGGTCCGCAGCAAAGCCCCGCGACTCCCTCGCCGAAAACTTCCAGCCTGCTCCAAACAGGCATCGTTTCCAGATCCAGCGCGATCTCGTCGCCGTCGGCAAATGCGCGCTCGACGAATATCCAGCCGTCGCGGACAGGGCACTTTTCCTCCCGCCCGTTGATATGTACGGAAAACGACGCGGCGCTTTCCGGACGGCGGAAAGCGATCTTCCTCTTTCCCGCGCCTTTCTCCACGCAGAGCGTCACCCGCCCGCCGCGCGGGTATTCCGATTTCAGCCGCACGCGCATGCCGCAGAAGTCCAGCGACGAGGGAATATAGAGATTGACGTACAAGTCGTTTCCCCGATGAAAATAGACGGAACGCAGAAGTTCGTTCATAAGGAGCGGCCGCGTGCCCGTGCAGCACGTCCAGGTATTTTCGTGCAGGTGCTTGCAGGCATGGTCGGTATTCAGATC
Source organism: Candidatus Borkfalkia ceftriaxoniphila (assembly GCF_004134775.1). NCBI lineage: Bacteria > Bacillati > Bacillota > Clostridia > Christensenellales > Christensenellaceae > Candidatus Borkfalkia > Candidatus Borkfalkia ceftriaxoniphila. The sequence goes on along the minus strand of NZ_SDOZ01000002.1, from coordinate 1,393,604 downwards.
GGAATAATACTGCACGTGCCCCGCTTCGTCCATGGGAATGCTCGCAAGCGTGGCGTTGTATAAAAGTTTTTCGGGCCAGTTGCCGTACGCGGCGTCGCCCGTAACTTCCATGAGCCAGTCGCTCAGGCGATACACGGCGTACGAACAGCACTGCGTTTCGAAACTATCGTGAAAAAATTCCAACGCGTTGATCATGCCCGTGCGGGGCATCAACCATTCGAGGTGCGGACCGTAACCGCCCGTCATCAATTCCTGCTTTTCGCGCATAAACCGATAAAAGTTGACGATCGATTTCAAGTAGTAAGGATCTTGGCTCTTCTGATACGCATACGCCGCCGAATTGAAAGAATTCAAATGGCTGTACGAATGAAAATAAGCGGTATTCTGCCCCGCGAGCGGGGAATAATCGAATAAATTTTTACCCTCGTAAAAAATATCCCAGAATTGCGGGTACTCGAAACCCTTTGCAAAGGCGCGCACTTTTTCCGCCTCTTCCCGCTCGTTCCGCAATTCTGCGATATCGGCGTAGCGGTAGAGCGATTCAGAAATGGTGTACCACTCTATTTCCGCGGGCACAGGCATGGTACCGTTATCGCCCAAACGTTTTTTCGCCGCGGTATAGACGGGGGATCCCATCGCCATGCGTACGAAAGACTGCGCCATGGCGAACGCATCTTCGTTTTCGCAGTAAACATAGCAGTCGAGAAACCCCCTCACGTATTTTTCCAGAAAGTACATGAACAACCCGTCGCCCAACTGTGCGTCGCGACCGGTAACTTCCCGAAGCCCCGCAACGAGCGCGTCCGCCTTGTCTTTGACTTCCTGCCGTTTCGTGGCGGCGTAAAAGCGCGCGTATGCTTGCAGCCACTGCCCCAAAACGTTCCCGCCCAGTCCGTACCAGGTCCCCTTTTCTCCGGCGAGAGTCTTCGCCGCGGGCGGATTGGCGATACCGACGCGCTTTCGAAGTTCGAACAGCATATCGTCGACGGAGATCGCCATGTAATAGCGGTAACATTCCTCGTACGCTTCGAAAAAGGCTCCCTCGCTTACTTTTACGTCCGCGTACCCGAACGCGATGAGTTTGCCCGCGGGCTTGTCGTAATCCTGAAAATCCATCTTTCCCTCCGTTGGTCGTATTTGAATTATATCAACCTTTGATATAATATTATCACGCATAGTTTGCTTTGTCAATAGCGATTAGAAAATTTTTTAAAAAATATTTTATCGGGAATTGACGCGCAATTTTTAAATGTTCATTGACAAAATAAGCCGTTCACCTTATAATGAAAGAAAGCAAGGAGAGAGTTCAATGCAGTCCACGAAAACCAACTATGAAATGAAGCAATATAATTTTCAGACCGTCTTTAAGATCATTCAGCGATATTCAAGCATTTCGCGGCGCGAATTGCAGAATTTATCCTCATTGAGTTGGGGGAGCATCTCTTCGATCACGGCAGATATGGTGAGCAACGGGCTGATCATCGAAAAATCGCATAAACTGGGATATTCGGGGCGCACACCGAAACTTCTAACCATCAATAACCAAAAAAACAGGATCCTAGGCATCGATATCAATGTTTCGGCTATCACTTTCGCTCTTTGCGATCTGGGCGGACTGGTCCTGCAATCGGAGCGCGTACGTCCGCAGGAGTTGCATAAAAGTTATATTTTATCACTCATTGATGAATATATCGCTAAATATTTCGCCACATACGACGAGATCATCATGATCGCCTTTTCCGTGCAGGGGCAGATCGACCGCACGGAAAATATATCCGTTTCCATCGACAAGATCGATGGCTGGGAAAACGTGCCTCTGCGCTCCCTGTTCGCGGAAAAGTACGGCCGCCCCGTCTACATATTCCACGATCCCGACTGTCTGCTCATATATACGCTCGCAAAAATGCGCAATTTTACCGATGTGAACAACTGCGTCGCCCTGCGGCTGAGCCCCGACGGCATCGGCTTTTCCGCGCTCATTGACGGGAACATATACAAGGGCGCGGGCGATACTGGCATTGAGATCGAGCATACCACCCTCGTTCCCAACGGGCAAAAATGCAAGTGCGGAAGATCGGGATGTTTTTACGCCTACTGTACGCTCGAAGGGCTTTCCCGCCAATATAAGGGCGGCACATACGAAGAGTTTCTGTCGCTCATTCGTGCAAGCGAGACGGACGAAACGAGCCTACGAATTTTTAAAAATTATTCTTATTATCTTGCCGTCGCGGTGCAGAACCTCATCATGTTGTTCAATCCCGAATATCTCTTTCTCAACGGAGAAATGACAGAATATAAAAAACTGTTTGAAAAAGAATTTTATTTGAAACTGAATAACAATTATCACAGCCGCGTGTTCTTCAATTCCTTCGATACTGAGCATCCAGCCGTGGGCGCGGCGCTTTTGGCGGTCAGCCGCAATCTCAACGAACTGCTCTTCCGAGATTGAAAAAAGAGGCATATGTGCCGCAAAGCACATATGCCTCTTTTACGTCTTCCCGAAGAAATTTTCGGGATGGATGACGTGTTCGCCCTTGATATCCGTTTTTTTCAGCCGCTCGTCCTTTAAAATGGCGGCGCGCTGGATCACGTTGTTGCCGTAGCGTTTGCGCAGGCGGTCTATGGTGTTTTCCAACCGCTCTGCTTTCTGTTCGCTTAATATATCCGTAAACAGATTCATCTGCTCGATCGGCCCTATAAAATCGGAAACCGACACGCTGACGGCGCGCACGGGATAATTCCAGGGAAATACCGCGCGGAACAGTTCGTATGCGCAGTCGGCGATATCAGTCGCGGAGCGCGACGGCAGGGACATTTTTCCCTGCTTGGAATAATGTACGAGCGAAGAGTCCGTCACGATCAGATGCACCGTGCGGGCCTTGCTGAACGTGCTTTCCCGAAGGCGCGCCGCCACCGAATCGGACAAGAGAAGAATGAGCATCCGAACGTCCTCGTCGTTTTTCAGATCGCGGTAGTTCGTCAGGCTATTGCCGATGCTCTTGATGTTCTGTTCCTCTTCCCTTTTTACGACGGGCGAGCAGTCGAGGCCGTTTGCGAATACGTAAAGATACCTCCCCCATTTGCCAAGCCAATCGGAAAGCAGCGCCTCGCCGGTGTTGGCGAGTTGTCCGATGGTGTAAACGCCGCGCCTGTTGAGTTTGTTTTTGGTCGCCCGACCGACGTACAGCAGTTCTTCGACGGGCATGCGCCATACGAGGTCGCGGTAGTTTTCCTCGGTGATCTCCGTCACCGCGTCGGGCTTTTTCATGTCGGAACCGAGTTTTGCGAAAATCTTATTCCAACTCACGCCCACGCTGACCGTAATGCCGATCTCCTTTTTCACGGCGGCGCGTATCTCTTCGGCGATCTTTTTCCCGCCGCCGAACAGGTTTGCCGATTCCGAAACGTCGAGCCAGCACTCGTCAATGCCGAACGCCTCCACGCGGTCGGTGTAGCGCTCGTAAATTTTGCGCACTTCCTTGGATACGCGCAGATATGCTGTAAAATCGGCGGGGATCTCGACGACGTTCGGGCATTTCTGCTTTGCCTGCCAATACACGTCGCCCGTGCGGATGCCGCTTTTTTTGGCGATACCGTTTTTGGCGAGCACAATGCCGTGCCTGTCCTCTTTGCTGCCGCACACGACGACGGGCGTTTCTTTGAGTTCGGGATGCCGCAGAATTTCCACCGAAGCGTAAAAATTGTTGAGATCGCTGTGCAATATCGTCCTCACAAGCGTTCCCTTTCCACGAACCAGCGCAGGCCCTCTTCTTCGAAATACAGATACTTTTCCCGCCCGCCCATCACGCAGGTGTAACGCATGGGCAGCACCGCGCTCACGCGCGCGGGCGCGCGGTCGATAAATTTTATTCTGTCAATCTCGAAACGGCTGCCGTTTTCCCAGATCACGGCGACGGGGCGCATCCCCCCTTCCGCGGGAAAGCGGACGAGCGTTTCGACATAAATTTTCTCGTATTCCATACCATTATTGTATGAAACTCTTGATTTTATATCCCGAATCGCGTACAATAAAGGTAAGAGGTGGAATATGTGCGGCAGATTTCAAGTGAATATCGACGAACCCGAACTATTGGAGATCTTGAACGATCTGCAAAAAGAAGGCCGCGAGCCGCCCGAACTGGGCGAGATGTACCCAACGGAACTCGCGCCCGCGCTTGCTGCGAGAAACGGCTCCGTTGCAGCGGGACTGTTCCGCTGGGGGTACGAAAAGCTCGACGGCAAGGGCGTGCTCATCAACGCGCGCGCGGAAACGGTGCGGGAAAAGCCCCTATTTCGGCGCGACTTTTTCGAGCGGCGCTGCGCGGTCCCCGCCAGCGGGTTTTTCGAGTGGTCGCCCGACAAGAAGAAATATTATTTCCGGAAACAGGCGGGCGGGCTTTTGTACCTCGGCGGCTTTTTCAAACGCAGCGGCGGCGAAGAAAAATTTATCATTCTCACCAAAGACGCCACGCCGCCCGTATCGCAGTTCCATCACCGTATCCCCGTACTCGTGGAAAAGGACGCGCTCGGCGACTGGCTGACAGACGTATCCTTTGCCTCGGATTACTTATATCGGGATAACCCCGTGCCCCTGATCTATTGAAATACCCCGTTCGGATCTTTCCGAACGGGGTTTAATCGTCTTTGAATTTCTTTGCATATTCCGCGTCGATACGGGCGAAATACGGGATAAAGCATCTGTAAAATCCGCAGCTGTTTTCGTCGATATAGGGCGCGCGGGGGGAAGTATCCTCAAGAATTTCCGAAAGACGGTAATCGCCGTTGACTTTCCAGCCCTCTAAAAAGCCGATGCGGACGGCGTTCGTCGGACAAAAGAACGAACAGCGCATGCACATATCGCAGCGGTGCCCGAATTTGATCTTTCCCCGATCCAGACGGATATTCTTTTCGGGACAGTTCCGAACGCACAGCCCGCAGCGGACGCATTTTTCTTTGTCGACTTTGTAAAAAAACGAATTGACGCACCCGCCGATCTTCTGTACGGACACCGCCGCGGAAGCGACGTTGTAAATAAAATTGCTACCGATTTCCGATATTTCGCCCCGTTCCAGATTGTCGATCATGATGCGGGCGAGTTTTTCGTCCTTGTCCAGAATCTCACGGACAAATTCCCTGTCGAACGCAAAGTGAATGTTATACGGCATGACGAAATGATATTCGCCCGCAAACGCCGCGCCTCTCCGCTTCATGCGCCTTAAAAGAATGCGGCTGGACGCGTTGTTCATCGCAAACGTCTCGCCGCTGTTTTTATAGATAAAAAACTTCTGTCCCCTTTCGATTTCCAGCGTATTCACGTAGCGGTTGAACGGCAAGGGAGAATTGAAGCCGTAGATCGGATAGCCGAACCCGATCAGATCGTAACCCTCCGTATCGGCGGGCGGCACGCCCCGCTCGATCTCCACCCGCGAACATATGTGTCCGTGCTCTTCTAACCTCAAAATGAGAAGGTCGGTCAAAAACCGCGTGTTGTACGTTCCCGTATAGTAGACAAAAAGGATCTTCATAACCTGACCATGCCGTTTTCCGCGAGAAATTCGACGTGATCGCGCACCGTTTCTTTGAGCGGACGGGGCGAATAACCGAATTCGCTGACGGCTTTTCCGATGGGAAATTCGGCTTTTTCCCGAATCGAAGCGAGCGCCGCGCCCGTGTACAACGGGCGCTTTTTGCGCGCTTTCGCCGCTAGGCTTAAAAACGGAAGTCCGACGTACGCCACCCAGAGAGGCAGCGTGGGGAGCATTTTTTTGCCTGTCATTTCGGAAACGACGGCGAGGCTGTCGTTGATGGTATCCGGCTTGTTGGCGAAAATATAACTTTCGCCTTTCTTCGCTCTTTCCACGACGGCGGGGAGCACTTCCGCCACGTCGCGGATATCGAAATCATTGTAACCGCCGCGGATCGAGGCGGGCAGACGCCCCTCGATATAATCAATGAACATTTGCGACATATGGCTGTTGCTGTAATCCCCGGGCCCCAGTACGCCCGCCAAAAGCAGCAGGCTGGCGTTCAGCCCGCGCTCCTTTACGGCGTTCAAGACGACGGCGTCCGCCTCGCTCTTGGCGCGGGCGTATCCCTTTCTCGCACGCTTGGGACAGGGAATATAATTGCTCAAATCTTCTTTCAGCCGCAGACCGCGCGGCAACGCCTCGGTGGAGGAGATATGCAGAAGTTTTTTCGCGCCGTGCGCGCAGCAGGCGTCCGTTACGTTCCGCGTGCCCTTGACGGTCACGTCGTACAGTTCCTTTTTAGAGCCTTCGCCGATCGTGACTTTCGCCACCGTATGAATGACGACAAAGGGACCTTCTCCTTCGAACAGGCGTTCCACGTCCGCACGGTTTGCGATATCTCCGAATACGAACGCGGGTTTTTGTTCTTTGAATACCTGTTCCGCTTTTTGGTGACTGCGGGCAAACCCAATGACGCGGCAATTCTCCGCAAGCAGTTTTTTCGTCAAAACGTTGCCCACATAACCTGTGCAGCCCGTTACGATATACGTGACGCCGCGATCCATATTTCTATTGCCTCCCCTTTTATGCCGCAGGTTCGGGTTCGGGCGCGGGTTCGGGCGTTTTCAGAACGCCGCCGTTATCGGCTACTTTCTGCGCCAACGCCGCGAAATCCGGGCATCCGAACGTCTTAGCCGCATCCGAAACCGCCGCATGGAAAGCGCTGAAATCCACCGCCTGACCGGGGTTGTTGTTGGTCATGGTGATATTGCCGCTTGCGATAACCAAATTCGTGCCGAAAAATTTCATTTGCAAATTCAAATCGATATTGACAGATTTTAAAACGTATGTCTGCGAGCCTGCAACTTTTTCGCGCACGATCTGTATAGACAGGCCGCCTTCCATTCCGAGCAATTTTCCTAAATCGACGTTCACCCCATATCCGTTTTCATCGACTGTGCCGGAAATAATTTCGCCGATATCGGCTTTAAACCCGAAATTTCCCGCCATGCTTCCGACCAGATCAATGATCCCCTGCAGCGATTCCATATTCAAATTGCTGGCAAACAACAACTCTTCGGCAAAATTATTCATGAATTCCGAAGTCGTTATCGCGTGCGCCGTTACGACGGGCGTTTCCAAACTGATATGTTTGTTTTTATCCTTGTCGTAAACCGTCGTCTGCGTTTTGGTGATAACGACCAAACCGTTTTTAAGAACGATCTCACTATGACCTTTGCCATAGATAAATTTGCCATCATTGATCTCGAGTCCTACGCGCAGGAATGCCGCGCCGTTCGAATCCACGCCGATCTGCAAATTATATTCGGCGTCGATAATGATATTCTCACCCAAAATATTTAACATGAAACCGCCCGACAAGTCGATACCCGTAGCCTTGTTGTCGGCGGTGGCGTTAAAGTCGGCAAGCAACCGAGAGAGGAAGGCGAGATCGGTGTAATCGCCGAGGGGCGCCGCGATCGTTTCGAACGCAGCATTTTTGACCGCCCCGATCGTAAGCGCAAGAGTTCCGCCGTTGACCGACGCGTTTTCCAGCCCGACCGAATGATCGCCCCAAGCGTCCGTTTCCGCCGTAAAGGCCGCGCCCACGCCCGTTGTAAACATAGATTGCAGCACGATCGGCGCGCTCTCCTGCGTCAGCGTCGCCGCGGAAAGGATCCCGCCCAGATCGAAGCCGAATACGTCGTTCAAAATGTTTATGAGTTCCATTCCCGACATCATCAAATCGAACATGGAAATCTTGACGCGGAGTGCCGTTTCCGCATCGAGAGAAACGAGCGAATAACTCAGATACAGCACGTCGTCCGCAAGGATCGCGTGCACGAAGTGCCCGCCGTCGGGCGTGCGCGCATTATTTTCGTCGCGTATCGCCGCGCCCGTGTCGTCCGTCTTATAATTCTGCACGCAAACGGCAACGTCCGCCTTTACGGGCACGATCCCGGACTCCGCGTTTTCGATATTCGCGTCTACGTGCACGTCCTGCGCGTCCGTCGCATAATCCGCGGACCCCGTCAATGCCTTCAGGCTTGAAAAATCGGCAAGGTCTTTGGCAAACAAGGTCATATCCACGGCGTCATCCGCAATGACGGGATCAAACTGCACCTTTTCGGAGGAAGGCTCCACCGTTGCAGAGATCTCCTGCCCGAACACGGAAAGGCTCGCGTTTATGTATTTCCATTCCACCTTGCCGTCCGTTTCGCTGAACCCGAACACGAGAGGAATATCGCCCGTACCGAGCGGCAGAACGCAGGAAACGGTGACGAGGTTGCCCTCCTTTTCCAGAACGCCGTTTTCGATGGCGGACACGATTTCCTCGGACCCCGTGCCGAAATCGGGCAGCGCGCCCTGTAATTCGGAAACCGTCAGTTTGGCGACCGCCTTGTCGTACATGGCGTAGAGCACGTCGTCTGTATAAACGAATTGCGTTTGCGGTGTTTTCACCAGCAAACGGCTGAGCGAGGCCTCGCTCATTTCCAAACGGGCAAACCCTTCGACGAGACTGCCCGCAACGTCCAGTTGAACGGATAGCGTGGATTTTCCGTTGAGTACGGGAATGAGCCCCTCGCCGATATAATCCATGGCGGTCATCTCTTTCTCGCCGTCGTCCCCCTTTGTGGGCGCCGAGGCGTATTTGCTGAAATAATCCTCGTAAGCGGAAACGTCCGCCGACTTTTCGTCGTACGAGAAAGTAATTTCCGCCTCGCCCTTGCAGGACGCCGTGATGCCCATTTTCTTGGAGGTATAGTTTTCCCGCGTTCTGACGGAGGAAACCGTCCAGTCGGAACCGAACACGATGGTCATGGAAACGTCGTCGAACTGCGGTTCTTCGCTCAGATCCCCCATCGTCTTCATCTGTTTTTTATAATAATAGGTCGCGTCTGCGTTGTTCGCGCCGACGGACAGAGAAACGGTCAACTCGTACTTGTCGCCGTTTTTCACGGGTTTGGCATCCTTGGTCAATAGCGTATTTTCGTTGATGACGTAATCGGAAAATTCGCTCGCCCAAAGGCCGTATTTCGCCTCGTACTGCGTTTCGTCGAGAATTTCCGAAGGCTCGCCCGACGCCCATTTGGTATTGAGCCCGTTCCAGTCCGCAGGTTTATTCGATGCGGCGGTGCGCACGACCACCTTTTTCTCGCCGTAGAATTTCTGGAGCGCCTTGGAAGGCGCCAAAGAAGAACTGCTCGTGCTGATTGTAGAGGAAATGAGAAGCCCGTCCTTATAATCCTTGCTGCCCACGACCGTCTGTTTTACGTTGACGATACCGAGCGAAGTCGCGTTGGCGGTATTGCGGTTTTCGCTGTGATAATATTTGCGCGAATTGAGTTTGCCGATGACGAACGCGATATTGTCGAGCGCGTCGTAATCTTCGGGAGAACCGTCCTTGGGCGGCGTCTTGGTCACGCTGGGGCTTTCGGGGCGGTAACCCTGCGGTTTATCGGAACAGCCGCACAATACCATTGCTCCGATCGCTAAAACAAGTACGACCGCCAGAAAACATACGGCGATCCTTCTCTTTGATCCAGTGTAATTCTTATTCATAGTTCATGTCACTCCTGTCATACAATCTTATGACATTTGTATTATAACGATTTATGAACGATTTGTCAAACGAATTACGCCGCAGCGGCATTATTGCCGCGAAGGAAGTTGCGCGTCGAGGCGAGCGGGCGCCTGTTTTTCACGTTCGTATGAAGCATAGAAGGGCTCGTCGCTCAGATCGAGCGATTTTAAAAAAACCGTACAGGGCTTTTTGCAACGGAACAAAAATTCCGCCTGTACGAAGAGATCGCGCCGTTCGGGCGGACAGTCGGTCACGGACATATCGCCGGCGAATGCGCGCTTAAATTCCACGCAGTAGCGGCGCGGCTCTTTCGAAAGGGGCAGAAAATCCGCCATATTTTCCCCTTCGAGGGGCGCGAAGCGGAACACTTCGCCCCGCGCGTCGCGCACGGCTATCCCGTAAAAGGAAGCCTCTTCCGAACACGATAATTCCACGGATAGATAATCGAAATCGGAAAGATGATTGACGATACCCGAAAGGCAGATATTGGGAGATACGCCGAAAAAGAAATAATCTGCATTGGAAGGCTTTGCTTTGATCTTCAACCCGCCGCCCGCGTGAAAAATTTTGACGGGCGCGCCGTAGATCTTGCCGCTTTCCCAACAGGGAACAAGGCGGCAGGTGCCCACGTTGTATCCGAAACAGTTTTCGCGCACGAATTTTTCGCGCAAGCCCCAATAGGGCGGCGAAAAATAATACCCCTTGCGCACGCTCCCCCGCTCGCTGCGGTACGGTAAAATCGCTTCGCCCGTTTTAAGGCGCGCGTTGCATTCCCGCTGTTCCTGCATAAAGGCGTACGTCATATGCACGGGCTTATTAACGTGCGGAGAAGAAATGCGGATGCAGTCCTTTCCCTCGGCGCGCGCTTCAGCGGGATAATATTTGCCGTTTTCCCCGCACACGGTGAATCCGTAGAGCGGGCCGCGGCAGATCCCGCTTTCCGCATCGTTTACGCGGCAAATGAAATGATCGCCCTCCCGCCGCACGTTCCCGATCGCGGGAAACTTTTTATTTTCCGAAAGGACGCGGACGAGCGCCTCGGCGACGGGAGCCTTGTTGACGGGATGAATGGGATGATAATAGCAGTCCCCGTCCTCGACGAGCCAGCGCGGCTCCGCATTATAAATAGGCACGGCAAAATAATTTTCGAGTTTTTCCTGCAACAGGGAAATGCTCTCGTTGACGTACAGATACCCGTATCTGTCGCCGTAGGGGTAATATTCGGGCGCGATCTGCACGGCGGCAAAGGGAATACCCCCGAACAACTTCCGACAGCGCGACACGATCTTGATAAGTTCCCGCGCGTAAAACTGCGCGTATTCGTAGTCATAGGCGGAACTTTCGCCCAGATACCAGACGATCGCTTTGAATTTCAGCCCTTCGAGCGGCGCGATCTTTTCGTTGTAAACGCCGCCGAGTTGGGTAAAATTACGCTCGCCGCATCGGTTGTACGCCTCGGCGGACACATAGCGCCCCGCGCGCTTTAAAAATTCCAGCAGTTCCCCGTCCCCTTCCGCGTCCTCGCGAGGGAGATAACTTTCCACGGAAAGCCCGCCCATCGATGTATCCACAAAACCCACGGGAATACGCGTCTTTTCGTACAGGCGGACGGCGGTCATCACGCCGACGGCGGAAAGCGAAGAGAACTTTTCGTCGCGCTCGGTCACGTATTCGTAGTCCTTTCTAAGATCGCAAAGGGGCGCTACGGGACGAAAAATTTTCGCGGTATCGGGCGCGTCCTCCGAGAGCGCCAAGGAGGAAATGCGGCAGCCGCGCGCACGCGCAGTCCATTCTTCGCGCCCCTCCGCCGCAGACAGCGCATAGGACATATTCGACTGCCCCATTAAAAGATAGCAGTCCCCGAACCGTATTTCATCGGCGGCGATCTCTTCACCGCCGCAAACCGCGCGCAAAACGTACGGTTCGTCGCCGCCCGCGACCGCCTGCAATTTTACGCGGAACGCACCGTCCGCCGCGCTTTCGCACTCGGCGCGGCGCGATTCTTTTCCCGAAAGTTCGACGATCACTTTGCCGCGCGCGCCGAAACCCCAGACTTCCGTTTCCGCGTTTTGCTGTAAGATCATGCGGCTGCGGAAGACGCGCGCGAATCGGAAATTTTCCATTTCAGATCTTCTCCTTTGCGTAACGTTGAAAAATATAACAGGGCACGGCGGACCAGCCGTGGCACAGACTGCCTGCGAGATGGAAGTCGGCTGCGCCGCCCTCCGTTTCATACAGCGTCGTGTCGCCGCACGTGACCATGCCGCCGAAAGTTTTTTCGATATCGCGAAGCACGAAACCGAGATTTTCCGTATCCGCTTTCAAAAGCGCCTCGTACGCCCAGATCTTGTTACTCAGGCTGAGCGACGTGAGCGTCGCGTCTTCGAGCAATTCCCCGAAAGGACGCATTCCCGCGGGAACGCAGCCCGTCATGACCGCCAGCGCCTGCGGCAACTGCGCGAATCCCCGTTTTTGCCCGTTTTCCGAAACCGTCGAGAACGCGCCGCGTCCCGCGTCGAAAAATTCGCGCACGATCGCATATTTCAGCGCGGAAATTTCTTTTCCGTACGCCGCATTTGCGCAAAGCGCCGCAGTCTTTTGCAGCGCATAGAGATAGAGCAGGTTCAGGCAACTGTCGTAGCGCGGCGCGAGCGGCTCGCCTCGGAAGATCGCGCCGCCGTCCAGATCGTCCTTCCACTCGTAAAAATTCCAGTACGGCGTTTCCGCAAAGACGGGAACAAGTCCCCTTTCTTCTCTGCGCCTTTCAAAAGCGCCCAAAATTGCGTGCACGGTCGGCATCATCTCTTCCAAAAACGCTTTGTCTTCGGTAAATTCGTAATTTTCGACGACGGCAAAGACAAAATACAGGCTGAACGAGGGAATCGTCACCCCCACGCGCGCGGGAAAGCACAGTTCCAACAGCCCGTCTTCACGAAGCCCCTTCGACATCAGCCGCAGATTCGACTGCGCGTACAAAGGATCGTCAAACACAAAATAGCCGAAAAGCATCTGATTGCGGCTGTCCATCGCGTACAGAGCCTGTTCGCGCCAGGGACAGTCCTCGTAATGCTCGTGCATGCAGTTTTCCAGCGTGCGCACGCCGTTTTCATAGATCTTGCGGTACAGTCCGTCGCGGATGTCGGTATGTTTCCGCTTTGCGGGGTAGCGGCAGGCGAGAACGCGGCAATCGTACAAATTCGCGCGCTCGCAAAGAAAATACAGTTGCAGATAGCGGAGCCCCAGCCGCCGCAGATTGCCCCGCCACACGTTGCGGCCGCGGTGCGCGCGGTAGGTAAACGCAAAATTTCTGCCGTCGATATAGGAACGCACCCGCAGATCGTCGAGGTGTTCCCCGAACGCTGCGATCACGTCGCAGTCGCACGGCACTTCGAAATCCAGGCAGACGAATCCCGCAGTTTCCTCTCCCATATCCGCGAGCGCGTACACGCCGTCGCCCGCGCCCTGTAAACGGTAACCGTTCCCGGAGGGCAGCGGACAGCGCGGCGCAAACGTATTTCCCATTTCGTCCAAAGCAATATGGCGCAAATAGGCGTTCGCCGCAGTTTCGGCGGCGGTCGGCATCGTCCGTTTCAATACAAAGTCGCCCTGCGAAACGAGCACCGCGCCGCGGCACTCTTCGAATACAAGACGCTTATTGGGGCGGGGAAAAAGTTCGCATGATTTTTCGACGGCAACGCTCTTCGAAAAGCCCTCCGTCCAATCGTCCTCTTTCGTGGAATCGTACAAAAAAGAAAATCCGAGTTGCGGGCTGATCTTCTCCATCGGTCCGCTCCGATAGCAGAGATCTTCGCGGGAAAGTATGTGTTCGCCGCTGTACGCGACGATTCGGCCGAGGCTTTCGATTTCGAACAAAAGTCCCGCCTGTTCGCGGCGATAGGTGCTCGTGTCCTCTCCCACGTATCGGCAGCGGACGGCGAGCGTATTTTCGCCCTCTTTGCAGACAACGCCGACGTCGAATTCGTCGTAGATCTTATAATGCGGATAGTCGGGATACTGCCCCGCATAGACAAAATGCCCGTTTACGTACGCCTCGTAATCGGAATCAGCGCTGATACGCAGTTTCGCGTCCTTTTCCGTTACAATAAACTTTACGATAAAGTCCGCATACTGGTTCGCCTTGCATTCTTTCAGCCATATCCATTTGCTTTTGGAAAAAACTTTGTTCATCGGAGATCCTCCCGCTTGTATTTCTTACCATTCTTTCTCGCTGACCGCGCGAAGCATTGCGAAATATTTTTCGTCGGGCACATAGTCCGGAATGCTGTTTCCGCTGCCAAGTGCATAACCGCCTCGCAAAGATGCCCGTTCAAGCATCTTTTTACAGCGCGCAACAATTTCATTTTCCGAAGCCGTAATCAGATAATTCACGTCGATACCGCCCAAAACCGCCATTTTACCCGCAAACTGCTCATACGCCTGCTCAACGGGTATGATATTATCCTCATAACTGTGGCGCGCATCGTAGCCGAGGGCGAGAAGATCATCAAAGATCATGGAATAATTTCCGCAGGAATGCAGGATCGCCGGCTTTTGGGCATTGTGAATGACTTCTACAATACGCTTATGCCAAGGGAATACAAATTCTTTGAGATCGGCGGGCGAGAGCATTGTCTGGGTATTGAACCCCCAGTCATCATTGGAAATCAGCGCGCCTACGCTGTCATATGCAGCGCAACGGCGATAATATTCCACAAGTCCGCTGCCGATCCTCTCGAAAACGTCGCCGACCAGTTCCCGATCGTCGTACAGCATCATGCACAGATTATCGAATCCGACCAGAGAAATGCAGTTTTCCAGCACCCCGCCAGGCCCCATGACGACGACTTTCATGCCGCGCGGAAGATCCGTCGCTATTCTTTGCAATGCGGAATAGTCGCACGCCGCGGCATCCATCCACGGATAACGGTCAAAGGATATGCGATCAACGATGCAATGCCCCGCATTCAGCGAAACCGTCGCTTTTTCTTGCGATTCGCCATTGGAAAACCAGTATTCGCTGCCTCGCACAGTCGCATAATCGTAGCCGTAATATTCGAATGAACGCACCATTGTCCGCATGATCGCATAGGGCGTGGAAACGTCGTATTTTTCCTTACATGCGCGGCGGTACAGACGTTCGTTGAGATAAAATTCGAACAATACCGGACGGGAAGGCAATCCTTTTCCGAGAACTTTCAAAAGTTCCTTAAAATCCGCCATCGACATCCTCCATTTTTTAAACTTACTTTAAAAATATTATATCACCACCCCGCAAGTCTGTCAATCTGTTTTTAAAAATTGCAAATAACATTTAAAATAAATCGTTTGCCGCAAAAAATAAGCCCGCTCGATTGAAACGAGCGGGCTTGCGCTTTTTAAATTACTTTCTGGGATTCTTGATATTCGCCTGCGCCGCGGACAGTCTTGCGATGGGAACGCGGTAAGGAGAGCAGGAAACGTAGTCGAGGCCGATCTTATGGCAGAACTCGATGGAAGAAGGATCGCCGCCGTGCTCGCCGCAGATGCCGCAGTGCATGGTCGGACGGGTCTTCTTGCCGAGAGTAACCGCCATATCCATCAGTTTGCCGACGCCTGCCTGGTCCAATCTCGCAAACGGATCGGATTCGTAAATCTTGTTCTCGTAGTACGAAGGCAGGAATTTGCCCGCGTCGTCACGCGAGAAACCGAAGGTCATCTGCGTCAGATCGTTGGTGCCGAAGCAGAAGAACTCCGCCTCTTTGGCGATCTCGTCGGCGGTGAGCGCCGCTCTCGGGATCTCGATCATGGTGCCGACTTCGTATTTGAGGCCGCTCTTGCTCTTTTCGATGAGTTCGTCCGCCGTGGCAACGACGACCTTTTTCACGAACGCCAATTCCTTGACTTCGCCCGTCAAGGGAATCATGATCTCGGGAACGATGTTCCAGTCGGGATGCTTTTTCTTGACGTTAATGGCTGCTTTGATGATCGCGGAAGTCTGCATTTTCGCGATTTCGGGATAAGTGACCGTCAGACGGCAGCCGCGGTGTCCCATCATCGGGTTGAACTCGTGCAAGTCGGCGATGATCTGTTTGATCTGCGCGACCGTCTTGTTCTGCGCCTTCGCGAGCGCAGCGATGTCCTCTTCGGTGGTGGGTACGAACTCGTGCAGAGGAGGATCGAGGAAACGGATGGTCACGGGATAGCCGCCCAGCGCCTCGTACAGTTTTTCAAAGTCGCTCTGCTGCATAGGCTCGATCTTCGCGAGCGCCGCTTCTCTCTCTTCGACGGTGTCGGAGCAGATCATCTCGCGGAACGCCGCGATCCTGTCGGGCTCGAAGAACATATGCTCGGTGCGGCAAAGGCCGATGCCCTGCGCACCGAAAGAGGCAGCCTGTTTCGCGTCCGCGGGGGTATCCGCGTTGGTGCGTACAGCCAAAGCCTTGTATTTATCGGAAAGTTCCATGATCCTTCCGAAGTAGCCGCTGCTCGTATCCGCGGCAACGGTGGGAATGCCCTCGCCGTAAATGTTACCGGTCGAGCCGTCGAGGGAAATGACGTCGCCCTCTTTATAAACTTTGCCGTTCAGGGTGAACTGCTTGTTCTCTTCGTCCATCTTGATCGCGCCGCAGCCGGAAACGCAGCAGGTTCCCATACCGCGCGCCACGACGGCCGCGTGAGAGGTCATACCGCCGCGCACGGTCAGAATGCCCTGCGCATAGTGCATACCCTCGATATCTTCGGGAGAGGTCTCCAAACGGACGAGAATGACTTTCTTGCCCTTTTTGCCTTCCGCAACCGCGTCCTCGGCGGTGAAGACGATCTCGCCCGTCGCCGCGCCCGGGGAAGCGGGCAGAGCGTTGCCGATGGGTTTTGCCTTTTTAAGAGCCGCCGCGTCGAACTGCGGGTGCAGGAGCGCGTCGAGCGTTTTCGGGTCGATCTGCATGATCGCGTCTTTCTCGCTGATCATACCTTCATCGATGAGGTCGCAGGCGATCTTGATCGCCGCGGCAGCCGTACGTTTGCCGTTACGGGTCTGGAGCATATAGAGGTGCTTGTCCTCGATGGTGAACTCCATATCCTGCATATCGCGGTAATGGTTTTCCAGCGTGTTGCAGATCTTCTGGAACTGCTCGTACACTTCGGGCATGATCTCTTTCATCTTGTCGATGGGCATCGGGGTGCGGACGCCCGCGACGACGTCTTCGCCCTGCGCGTTCATCAGGAACTCGCCCATCAGTTTCTTTTCGCCCGTGGCGGGGTTACGCGTGAACGCGACGCCCGTACCGGAAGTATCGCCCATGTTGCCGAACGCCATCATCTGCACGTTGACGGCGGTGCCCCAACTGTAAGGGATATCGTTCTGCATTCTGTAATAGTTCGCGCGGGGGTTGTCCCAGGAACGGAAGACCGCCTTGACCGCGCCGAACAACTGTTCCTTGGGATCGTCGGGGAACTCCTCGCCGATCTTGGATTTGTATTCGGCTTTGAACTGGTTTGCGAGCGTCTTCAAATCGTCCGCGGTCAGTTCGACGTCCTGCGTGACGCCCTTTTCTTCCTTCATCTTGTCGATGAGTTGTTCGAAATATTTTTTGCCGACTTCCATAACGACGTCGGAATACATCTGGATAAATCTTCTGTAGCAGTCCCAGGCCCAACGGGGATTACCCGACTTATCGGCGATGACGTTGACGACCTTCTCGTTCAGACCGAGGTTCAGAATGGTGTCCATCATGCCGGGCATGGAAGCGCGAGCGCCGGAACGGACGGATACGAGAAGCGGGTTTTCGTTATCGCCGAACTTTTTGCCGCAGATATTTTCCATTTTGGAGATATACTCCATAATTTCCGCCTGAATATCGGGATTGATCTGTCTGCCGTCCTCATAGTACTGCGTGCAGGCTTCGGTAGAAATGGTAAAGCCCTGGGGTACGGGAAGTCCCATTCCCGTCATCTCCGCGAGGTTTGCGCCTTTGCCGCCGAGCAGTTCACGCATTTTCGCGTTACCTTCGGAAAAGAGGTAACAATATTTTTTTGCCATAAAAACTTTTCCTCCTAAATTTGGATATATAGTTACGAATTAACATATCTATTTTAATATAAAACGCAGATAATTTCAAGCAATTCCGTCCCGAAAATCAAAACTTTACACAATTTTTACGATTCCGAGCCGAGCAGGCGGATATATTCGTCGAGCGAGCGGAGTTCGGTATCCGTCTTGTCGCGGAAATAGACTTTTAAAAGTTTGAGCGCGCGGCTTTCGGCGGCCTTGTCGATCTTTTCGGGAAGATAGGATAAATCCGAACATTTCCGCAAAAAGTTATAAGTATTTTCGCCCGTGCCCGCGCCCTTGGCGCATTCCGCGCAGTAAAAGCAGCCGCCCGCGACGTCGAAATACACCCGCCCTTCCAGAATGCCGCCGCAGTCTGCGCAGGCCTCCAACGAGAGCATATACCCCGAGAGGCGCAGCGCGCCGATGAGAAAGCGGACGAGTTCTTCGGCGGCGTCCCCTCCGCACATATTTTTGAGGGCGTTCACGGCGTAGAGAAAGAGTTCCTCGTTGACGATGCCCTCGAAGAGCAGCGCGTCGCACACCTCGCACACCGCGCAGGCGGCGTAGAATTTTTCGATATCCTCGCGGAGGGCGTAAAATCCGTCGGTATTGGCGGCGGAAATGACGGTGCGGCGCTCGCCCTTTTTCGCGAGCACGTATTCGGCGAAACAAAAAGGCTGCGCGGCGAATTTCAGCCGCGCGCCCGCTTTTTTCACCCCTTTCGCCGCCGCGGTCACTTTGCCGTTTTGCAGCGTGAAGAGCGTGAGTATTTTGTCGTTATCCTTATAATCGATGCTCCGCAGCACGAGCGCGTCTACTTTTTCTTCCATAGATTTTCCTTTCGCAGTTTATTATAATTGAAACGCGCTCGATTGGCAAGTAATTTTTTGTCTTAGAATTCTAAGACTCCATGCAAAAATGAAATCTTTATATTATAATATTAACAAATCAACTTAAGGAGCACAAAATGGACAAAGAATGTTTGAATTGCAATCATTACAGGGCATACTATGTCAAAGCGAATTTCCGATTTGACTGAACCAACTGCGGTTTATGCAAATTGAGCGGCGAAACCTGCAAAAAGCACGACGAATGCGAAAAATGGGAACCGATCGATTGGCGTTTACAGAGAAAGGAACGAAATTTCGCTTTAAAAAAATGATACGATTTAATGCTGGAAACGACCGCCGTACGGCAGATTTTGGCAGAAGAAGTGGACGAGTTCAAAATCAAATGAAAAGAGCGCCCGAAATCGGGCGCTCCTTTTTACTTTTTCAGTTCTTTGTACAGCATGTAATAGGAAAGATTTCCCGTTTTTTCAAACATGTCCCACGCGAGTTTCGACGCGTCGTTATCTCTCATGAAATTGGCCATATTCTCCTCCCTATAAACAGTATGGGAAGGGAACGCGCCGTCTATTCATAAAATTACAGCGAATCTTTCAAATCTTCGTAGCCGTACTCTTTTAACAGGTTCGCCTTGTCGCGCCAGTCGTCGCGCACTTTGATATAGGCGGTCAGAAATACCTTGGCTTCGAGAAACTCTTCCATACCCTGCCGCGCGAACGAGAGCGTTTCTTTGAGAGCCTTGCCCTGCTTGCCGATCAGAATCGCCTTGTGGTTGGGCTTTTCGCAGATGATGTCCAGATCGATATCGTACAGGTTTTTCCCCTCGCGCTTTTCGAATTTGTTGATGAGGACCGCGACGCCGTGCGGGATCTCTTTGTCGTATTTCAGAAGAATTTTTTCGCGCATGATCTCCGCGATCATGAACTTTTCCGATTTATCGGACACCACGTCGTCGGGGAACAGTTTGTCCCCTTCGGGCAGTCTTTCCAGAATCAACGCTTTCAGTTTGGCGATGTTCTTCCCCTTGCGCGCGGAAACGGGGCACACGTCGCAGTCGATGCCCGCCTCGAACAAAAGTTTCGCGTCGGCGGGAATTTTTTCTTCGGGCATGATATCCGTCTTAGTATAGGCGATCATCATGGGGATCCCGAAATTTTTATATTTTTTCATGAGGGAAATATCCTCTTCGGAAATCCCCTTGTGCCCGTCGTGCACATACAGGACGAGATCCACGTCCTTTGCGGAAGTTTCCGCCGTGCGCATCATCATGTCGGAGAGCGCGTTTGCCGAACGGTAGATGCCCGGGGTGTCCACGAACACGATCTGCGCGCCCTCTTCGGTCAGAACGCCCAAAATGCGGTCGCGCGTGGTCTGCGGTTTGGGGGAAACGATGGCGATCTTTTCGCCCACCAGTACGTTGATCAGCGTGCTTTTGCCCGCGTTGGCGCGCCCTACGACCGCCGTATATCCGCTCTTCATTCTCTTGTAACTCCCAATTTCTGCAAAATTTTCTCTTCCTTTTCCCGCATTTCCCGCTTTTCGTCCTCGTTCACGTGATCGTATCCCAGAAGATGGCACATGCCGTGCACGGCGAGATAGTAATATTCGCGCTTTAACGAATGCCCGAACTCCGTTGCCTGCTCCGCCGCCCGTTCGCGGCAGATGATGATTGAACCCAAAAACAGGTTGCCCGCCTCGTCGCGATCGAAAGGGAAATCTTCCCCTTTGATCTCCCTGTTTTTGATTTCGTCTAAATTCGGAAAACTGAGAACGTCGGTCACGGCGTCCACGCCGCGCGCCTCCGCGTTGAGTTTTTGCATGGCCGCGCCGTCGGTGAATACGATCTCCGCGGAAAGGGCGGTATCGCTATTCGCCTCGTCCGAAAGAGCGGCGGCGAGCGCCTCTTTGTCTATTTCTTCGTCCTCGCAGTCGAGTATGAATCGCGCCATTTATTTTTCCTCCTCTTTGTGGGGTTCGGGGTGTTTGATTTTCAATTTCGGGTACTGCACGCGGCTGTGGTACACGCCCGACAGGCAGTTTACGATGGTTTCCTTGATGATGCTCAGATCCTTCATCGTAACGTCGCACTCGTCGAACTGTTCGAGGTCCATGCGCTCTTCGATGATCTCGCGCACCGCCGTTTCCACGTTTTCGGGCGAACGGTCGGGGAGCGTGCGGCTGATCGCCTCGCTCGCGTCCGCGATCATGATGATCGCCGCGATCTTCGTCTGCGGCTTGGGGCCGGGATAGGAAAAGTCCTCGATATTCAGTTCGCCGTCGGTCATTTTGAGTGCGCGCGCATAGAAATATTTGATGGGCATGGTGCCGTGATGCTGCAACGCCACGTCCGCAAGGATCTGCGGCAGATGCTTGGAACGGATGAGTTCGTACCCGTCTTTGGCGTGCGAACGGATGATATCCACCGAAAGTTCGGGCGAAAGTTCGCTGTGCGGGTTGAATCCAACCTGATTTTCCGTAAAGTATTCGGGCTGGCGCAGTTTTCCCACGTCGTGATAGTACGCCACGGCGCGGGCGAGCGCGGTATCTTCGTTGAGCGCGATGGCGCACGCTTCCGCGAGGTGCGCGACGACGATGCTGTGGTTGAACGTACCCATGGCGCGGTCTTTCATCTCTCGCATGAGCGGCGCATCGTGGTCGGTCAGTTCCCTGAGCCGATAATCGGTGACGCAGTTGAAACACATTTCGTACACGGGCAAAAACGCCATAAAGAGCACCGAGGAGAGTATGCCCGCCTCTACCCCGAACAGAAGGAGATAGACCATATCGCTCCCCTTTCCGTATTCGAGGCATACCGCCATGATGAGTATGGGAATGCAGATGACGAAACCGAGCAAAAAGGAGCGTAGGCGCGTTTTGACTTTGCTGCCCGCGAAGATGGCGACCATGCCCGCCGTAAAGGTGATGAGCGGCGTGCAGTTGAGCGCGACCACGTAATCGGTGGAAAAATTCGTGAAGTTATCGATGGAAAACATCATCAGCGCGAAGATGATATTCAGGAATATCGCGTCGCGCATACCCAAAAGGAGGAGCGCCAGAAGCGCTAAAAGCCCGATCGGACGGGCGTAGATATTGAAAAAATAACTGAAAAAATAGCAAACCACGATGCACACGCCCAGAACCGAAAAGAGCAGAAAGATATTTTTCGGCGTGGCGAGAAAATTCTTATCCTCGAACAGATAGTAGAGGTAAATAGCGAGATACAGCATGAAGATGCTGGACGCCAGATAGATAATATTATTGGGCTGGTTGCTGAAAAAACCGATGAAACTATCCGCTTGCTTTTCCAGAGAATTCAAAAAGATAAAAAAAGTGATCACGAGCAGCAAGAGCACGTAATTGAACAAAAACAGAAACGCGCTCTGCACGCCCGATTTGCGCGTGAACTTTTTCCCTTCGACCATTTCCGAATACATCATCTTTGCGTTCTCACATCCTTTGTACTTTCCTTTTCATAGGCACGCACGATCTGCATGACGAGCGGGTGGCGCACCACGTCCTTGCTGGTCAGCGTCACCGTTTCGATGCCTTCGATATTCTTCAATATGGAAACGGCGTGCTTTAAGCCGCTCTTTTTGCCCTCGGGGAGATCGATCTGCGTGACGTCGCCCGTGATGACCATTTTTGAACCGTCGCCCATGCGCGTCAGAAACATTTTCATCTGTTCTTTGGTGGTATTCTGCGCCTCGTCCAGAATGATAAAGGCGTTGGACAGCGTACGGCCGCGCATATAGGCGAGCGGCGCCACTTCGATGACGCCTTTTTCCATATGTTTCTGGTACGTTTCCAGACCGAACAGTTCCTGCAACGCGTCGTATAAAGGGCGCAGGTAGGGATCGACTTTCGTCTGCAGATCGCCGGGAAGGAAACCGAGTTTTTCGCCCGCCTCCACCGCGGGGCGGGTGAGGATGATCTTTTCCACCTGCTTGCCCTTGAACGCGGAGACCGCCTGGCACACGGCGAGATAGGTCTTGCCCGTGCCCGCGGGACCGATGCCGAACACGACCGTGTTGTTGCGGATGGCGTCCACGTATTTTTTCTGCCCCACCGTCTTGCACTTGATCTGTTTTCCGCGCGAAGTGATCGCCACCACGCCGCTCATCACCTTTTCGATGCCCTCGAATCCGCCCTCTCTCGCAAGTTCGATGCAGTAGACGATGCGGCTCTTGTCGAAAGGCTCGTTCGCGGCGATCAGTTTCAACAGCCCGTCGAACACCTTTTTCGCCACTTCCACGTCCTCCCGCTGCCCCGAAAGGCGGAGCGTCGCCCCGTCCACGGCCGCGGATACGGAAAGTTCGCGCGTAATGATATTTAAATTTTCATCGAACGTGCCGAGAAGTTTCTGCATGGCGTCAAGAGTTCCCGCGTCGACGATCGCTTTATAAAGTTCCGTAAAAAATTCCTCCGTGTCAATCCATATTCACCGCAAACGTAGCGGCGTAACGGATATGTATTTCATATACGAACGCGCCGTTTTCCGCGCGCACGTCCGCGCTTTTTTCCAATATTTCCGCGTCGCCGATCTCTAACGTCGCGGCGGCATACGCGTCTGCGAGCGCCTTGTCGCTCTCTTCCTTGCTCTCGTACTCGTAGGAAAGCTCGCATTCGAGCACGGCTTTGGCGATCGCCGCGACCTCGCGCCGCACGGCGCCGCTCTCCCCGTAATCGACGTAGCCCGCCACGAGCGTGGCGCCCTTTTCGACCGTATCGCCCTCTTTATAAAGGGGCGTGCCGCGGATACAGACGAGTTGTAAGATCTTGCCCGAAAAGGCGGCTTCCAGCGAGCGCGCGGAAACTTTTGCGGGCGTTTCGGCGTTGACTTCCACGCCGACGACGATGACGCCGCCCTTTTTCTGCACCGAGCAGAAACTGACGGCGGGCAGATCGAGAATGCCCGCGCGGGCATTTTGCGCGCGTTCCTCCGAATAGGGAGAAAATGGCGAAAGTCCCGCCCGGGATAAGAGGGCGCAGACCTCCTCGCGGTAATGGCTGCCGCTGCCGACCACTTCGACTTTGAAAACGAGGGCGCCCGAAAGAAAGACGGTAAGGCAGAAGAGCGCGATCCCGACGAGCACGCCCACGCGGCAGAGCGCCCATACGGCGAGTCTTTTGAGTCCCCTGTCTTTCAATTTATTTATAGTATAACACGAACCGTGAAAAATTGCAAAAAATTTTTCGGAATCTTTTGCACGGATGGATAATCTTATGCGGGTTTTGCCTGTTTTGCGTACGTTGAAGACCTCTATGCCCGCGCGCGCGAGTTTATTGACGGCGCGGTTTACGGTCAGAGAGGTGATCTCGTAACGATCGAACATGGTCAGCGCTTTCATTCCGCCCTCGCGACGCTTTCGATCTGCCCGTACACGGCGAGGTCGCCTTCGACAAAGCGGCGGATGTATAAATTTTTGCCCGACACGAGCAGTTTTCCTTTTTTCAGTAAGATCTCCACGGCCTCGCCGGAAAAATCGCCGATGCCCTTTACGTTTTCAAAGTACCCGCAGCGGCCGTCGAACACTACGTATTTCACGCCGTTGAACACGAGTTCTTCGTCGGCGCCGAGACGGCGCATGATCTCGTCGAACAGTTTCATAAGATATTCCTCCGTATATATTAGTGTATGCGCAAAGGGGCGTATTTATCATAAAAAAACCCGACGGCATATGCCGTCGGGTTTTTTATTGTTCGTTTGAAAGGGAAACGGCGATTTCCGCCGGAGCGTTAACGGCAGCCGCCGCACGTCTTACAGTTTCCGCTGCATTTTTTGCTCTTCGTACCCGTTGCGGAATAGACGCAGCCGCTGTAATCGCGCCCGCAGCGCTCCCCGCACCGCGGACATTTCACTTCGTCCGTGTACGTCTTTACCAACTCTTCGAACTTTTCGCCGCATTTTGCGCACTTGTACTGCAACAGGGGCATAATCTTCACCTCGAAATTTTTTATTCCGCCCATCTATTGTAATACAAATTTTCGGATTTGACAACCGAATTTAAATGACCGCTTTCCCCTCGACGTAGGAAGCGAAGAATCCCGCCACGTCTACGCCCACTTTTTCGAAACAGGAAACCATATCTTCGGGCTTTGCGATTTTATAACAGAATTCGTTATAATAGCGCTTTAACGCGTTCGTGAACTTTTTATCGCCCAGGGCTTCGCGCAGGTTATCGAACAGGATGAGCCCCTTATTGTAGGTCACGTTGACGTATTCGTACTCGCCGCCAAATTGATCCAGTTTGCGGTTCATCGTGGTGTCCGTTTCGCCGAACAACTGGGCGTACACGTCGAAAAACGCCTTATATGCCGAATATGCCGACTGCACGAGATTCTTGC
Source organism: Candidatus Borkfalkia ceftriaxoniphila (assembly GCF_004134775.1). NCBI lineage: Bacteria > Bacillati > Bacillota > Clostridia > Christensenellales > Christensenellaceae > Candidatus Borkfalkia > Candidatus Borkfalkia ceftriaxoniphila. The sequence goes on along the minus strand of NZ_SDOZ01000002.1, from coordinate 1,368,830 downwards.
GTTCCAGTCCGTACGCGGGATAGTTTTCGAAAAACATGACCGTGGAGTATTCCGCCAGCCCTTCGTCCATCCACGCGTTTTCAAGTTGGTTACTGCCCACCGCCGAATACCACCACTGGTGCGCCGTTTCGTGCACGATGGTGTATTTGTTGTTGAGATCGTCGAGCGCGTCGCTGATCATGGAAAGCCCCGGATATTCCATGCCGCCGTAGCAAAAGCCCGTCTGCACCGCTGCGTAGGTGGAATAGGGATACGCGCCGAAAGTCTGCGAGAAATATTCGATGCTCTCGCACGCGATATTCAAAGATTCTTCCGCTTTTTCGTCGCGGTAATAGTAATAGGAAACTTCCGCTTTGCCCGTATCTTTTTTGAGCACCTGAAAATCCTTGCTCATGACGAAACAGAAATCGCGCGCGTTTTGCAGTTCGTAACTCCTTTCGGTGTTGCCGCCCAAAGCGCGCTCGCCCGTCTGTTTGCCGCTGGAAGCGACGACGTAGTCGGAATCCGCGACCAGTTTCACCGAATAATCGGCGCATTCGCTGTAAAAAGGATCGCCCGCCGCATAATATTCGCACTCGTAAAATCCGTTGTCGTAGGCGCACAACTGGGGATAGAAATTGGAAAGATTGACCGCATGTTCGGTGACGCCCGTGCGGTGATTGACCTTGGCAAGTTCGAGCGTATAGACGATCTCCAGACTGCACTGCTCGTCGGGGAACACGCTTTCGGACAGCGTGACGGTCAGAATATTTTCGTCCAGCCCCGCAATGTCCCATTCGGAAACGTCGCCGCGCACGTCGTTCACTTTCATATTGCCGTAACTCGCGCCGTCGTAATACGCTTTGGCGGTATAGCCCGAAGAAACGGGGCGGTACTTGGAATCCTCGCGGAAGGCGTTGCCGAACAGATTGAATTTCAGTTCGGATATTTCCGTATCGGTGTAGTTATAATAGGTGAACGCCATTTCGCCCGAAAGCGAACGGGACGCCTCGTCGTACGTGGCGTAAATATCGTACTCGCAGCGCTCCGCGTCGTTCTTCTTGCAGGCGGTAAAGGACAGCGCGCCTAAGATAAGCGCCGCCGCAAACAGTAAACTCAAACCTCGTTTCAACAAAACAGAACCCTCCCGCCCCTATTGCGGGGCTTTGTCCTCTTATTTATTGGTATATTGTATGTCGCGGTTTTTCAATATATGAAAGAGCGGGGGCGCGGAAATTTCCGCGCCCCCGCTCTTTATTTAAGAAGGGAGAAATGAGGATTGGTTTTATGCAAACTGTCGTCTGTTCCAAAACCCGATTTCGTGTATGCGATTATTTTTCTTCGATGTCGAGGTAGGCCGTGGGATTGATAAACTGGTCGTTTTCCATCGTTTCGAAATGAAGGTGCGAACCCTCGTTGTATTCCTTGCCCATTACGTCCGTCGTTGCCGAAACGGTGCCGATCTGATCGCCCGCGCTGACGCTCGCGCCCACTTTCATGGAAGAGTTGACGTCGATGGACGAATAGACGGTCTTCAACCCGTCGCCGTGGTCGATCACGATCTTGCCGCCTTCCAGAAGATCGTCCGTGATGCTCTCGATCTTGCCGCCGTACGCAGCGCACACCTTGGTGCCCGCTTCCGCCGCAAAGTCGATGCCCGTATGCAGGCAATACTTGTTGAGCGTCGAATTATACCAGAACGAATAGGTCGTCTTGACCGTGGCGTTCGCGACAGGCATGGAGAATACGATCTCCGTATCCGTAGGCTCGTCGGGACCGGGTCCGGGTTCTTCGCCGCCGTTTCCGCCGGGATTATCGATACTGGTACCGGGACGGTCCGTCGCGATCAAAACGGTAAATACAGTCACCGCCGCGAGCAAAAGCACGCAGACCGCAATGATGATAAAGTAAAGGTTTCTTTTTTTCACCGCTGCGTCGGTTGTCTTTTTTTCTTTCATAACATTCCTCCGAAAAATTTTTGATAGGTAGATTGTTGACACAAATTTTTTATTTATACGCGATCCGCAAAATTTTTTTTAATATCCGCCGAAGATGAGCGGACTGCCGATGGCGGAGCCGCGTTCGGAAACGGCGACGTGTACGTTGATCCGCTCGCCAAAGAGCGTTACGCCGCCCGAAAGGCGGGGGGAATAGCCGTAATAATTGGTGACGCCCGCCGCGCTCTCCTCGATGAGAAAGCGGGTTTCGAGCCGCTCCGCTTCGAAAAAAGCCGCGCCTTTGTCGGCATAGGCGGCGCTTTCGCCCGTGACCTCTCTGGTAAAGAGTTTGGTCAAAAATTCCTTCCCCTCGCCGCACACGATCATCCGCGCGTTGGAACTGACGCTGCCCGCATAGAGGGTATAACTCGTACCTTTTTTGAAGAGCAGGGATTTATTCATAATCTGCGGCAGCGCCGCGAGCATGAGGCACATTGCGGCGAGCGCGAACACCGCCAGTCGTTTTTTAAGCATTTTCTGTGTTCTCCCGATGGATTTGTCCTCTCCTTTATCGTCAGATATTTTCGGATTTATACCTTCATCGCAAAAAAAGCGCGGAACGAATTTTCGTTCCGCGCTTTTTACGTATTATTGTTTTCCTTTTTTGCCGAGCGGGATATGCGCCGCCGCGTTGAGGGAGAGAGGCGCAAAATTCCGCCGCCGATACTGTACGAGCCCTTCCGCCGCGATCATGGCGGCGTTATCCGTGCAATAGCGCTTTTCGGGCAGGATCAGTTTCAGCCCCGCCTCGCCGCAGGCGCTTTGCAGCCGTTCTCTGAGATATCCGTTGGCGACGACGCCGCCGCCCGCGGCGATCGTGTTCACCTTATATTCCTTAGCCGCGCGCACGGCGCGCTCCACGAGAACGTTCACCGCGCTCGCCTGAAAGGACGCCGCCACGTCGGCGCGGCATATAGGTTCGCCCTTCTGCTCTTTGGTGTGGCAATAGTTGATGACGGCGGTCTTTAAACCGCTGTAAGAAAATTCGTAGCCGCTCTCGCCTTTCAGCATTTTGGGAAAGACGATATTGTTCTCCCCTTCCCGCGCCAGCCTTTCGATATTCGGCCCGCCGGGATAAGGCAGTCCCAGAACGCGCGCCGCCTTGTCGAACGCCTCGCCCGCCGCATCGTCGCGGGTAGAGCCTAAAATGGTAAAGGAATCGTATGACTGCGTGTACAGGATCGCGGTGTGACCGCCGCTCGCGAGCAGGGTGACGAAGGGCGGTTCGAGCGCGGGATCGGCGAGATACGCCGCCGCCATGTGACCGCGGATATGGTTGACGCCCAGAAGCGGCACCCCAAGCGTAAAGGCGAGCGACTTGGCAAAGGACAGCCCCACGAGAAGCGCACCCATCAGTCCCGCTCCGTAGGTGACCGCGACCGCGTCCACTTCGCCGAGCGATACGCCCGCGTTTTTGAGCGCGCGGCGCACGACTTCGTCGATCGCCTCGGTATGCGCGCGGGAGGCGATCTCGGGCACGACGCCGCCGTATTCCGCCTGTACGGAAGCGGAAGAGATGATCTCGTCGGACAGAAGCGTGCGTCCGCGGACGATCGCCGCCGCCGTTTCGTCGCACGAACTTTCGATGCCGAGTATGAGCGGCGCGTCCTTCAAAGAAACGCGCGCGGTTTTTTCCGAATACGTCATGCAGACCTCCGCCCTTGCGGGCATGCAAAATGCGGCGTGCGCCGCATTTATTTTTGTCCCGCGTTCCCGCCCGTGCGGCGGAACACCACGGTGTTATCCTTGTTTTCTTCGCTTAAGAGCGCGTCGAACTGCGCCTGATAGGAAAGATATACGGGTTCGTTGATATAAATTTTACCCGCGAATCCCGCGTTTAAAATTTGTTCGAGAAAGCGGAAATTCAAAAACATTTCCCCTTTGAGCGTTTCTTTACAGCAGATTTTCGCGTTGCAGCGGGTATCGCACAGTTCCAGATCGCGCTCTTTCACGCCGCCGAGCAATAAAAGCGCGGGCACGATCTTCCGTTCGCCGTTCACCGTCGTATAGACGGGTTTGAACCCCTTCCACTGTTTATAGGCGTCGTACACGGTGATAAGCAGTACGGGAATCTCCGCCGCTTTCATTTCGCTCACCGAGAAAAAGCCCTTATTCACGCGGATGACACCCTCTCTGTACGTGTAGCCAGCATGGATGGTGAACTGCGGAACGAGTACGACGAGCGCGCCGACGGCGACGAATACGGCGCCCCATATTTTATTGAGATAGAGAAGTTCCACCGTTCCGAGGATCAGAAACATTCCGCCCAAAACGAGCGAAAGCGCGGTTTGCGCGCCGCGGCGGAAGTTGGAAAAATAATGTGTTTTCATATCAACTCTTCTTCAGATAATCCACGATGAATTGTTCGATATCGCCGTCCATCACCGCGGAAATGTTGCCCGATTCGCAGCCCGTGCGATGGTCTTTGACGAGCGTGTACGGACAGAATACGTAACTTCTGATCTGACTGCCCCACTCGATCTTTTTGATCTCGCCCTTGATGTTCTGTTCCTTTTCCATGCGCTCGCTCTCGCGAAGTTCGATGAGTTTGCTTCTGAGCATCTTCATCGCCATTTCGCGGTTCTGGATCTGCGAACGCTCGTTCTGGCAGGAAACGACGATGCCCGAAGGAATGTGTTGGATGCGGATGGCGGATTCCGTCTTGTTGACGTGCTGGCCGCCCGCGCCCGACGAGCGGAAGGTGGTTACTTTGAGATCTTCCGCACGGATCTCCACGTCGCCGTCGTCCTCGATCTCGGGCATGACTTCCAGCGAGGCGAACGAGGTATGGCGGCGCTTGTTCGCGTCGAACGGGGAAATACGAACAAGGCGGTGCACGCCCTTTTCCGCTTTCAGATAGCCGTAGGCGTTTTCGCCCTCGATCTTGAAATCCACGCTCTTGATGCCCGCCTCGTCGCCGTCCAGACGGTCGAGTTCCACGACCTTGAAACCGTTCTTTTCGGCATAACGGCAATACATACGGTAAAGCATGGATACCCAGTCGCAACTTTCCGTGCCGCCCGCACCCGAATGCAGCGTTAAAAGCGCGTTATAGTTGTCGTATTTGCCGCGGAGAAGGGCGCGGATACGCAATTCCTCAATGTCCGACTCGGCGGCGGCGATCAGGCCGTCCAGTTCCGCCACAAGTTCCTCTTCGCCCGTTTCTTCGACGAGGTCGATGACTTCGTTCACGTCGTCGACGGCCTTTTTGCTCTTTTCGTAGGAGGCGATCTTGGATTCCACGGACGAAACTTCGCGCCCTATTTTTTTGGATCTTTCCAGATCCTGCCAAACTTCGGGATCTTCCTGCTCGGTTTTGAGCGCGGCAAGTTGCGAAGTAAGCCCCCCGATATCCAACGCCTCGGCAGTTTCTTCCAACGTGGCGCCCAGCGCCTTGATCTTCAGTCTGTAATCGTCCGCTTTAAACATATTTACCAATCTTTCCAAATTTTTTATTCAGACCGATTATAGCACAATCGGCACGGGTTGTCAATAAAACGAAAGACGGCGGGTATTCCCGCCGTCTTTCCCGCCTTTACAGCGGATTTTTTAAAAAGTAACTCTGCGCGTCGATGGTCTCGCCCAGCGTTTCCACTTTGCGGTATCTCCCATCGGGGCAAAGTTTTTTCGCCTTGACGTTGTCCGCCAGCATGATCCTGAGGATTTTTTCGATCTTGTCGGCGATCTGACGGTCGAGCACGGGCGCGGCGATCTCTACGCGCTTATCGGTATTGCGCGTCATCAGATCCGCGCTGGAAATGTACGTCGTGCGATCTTCGCCCTTGCCGAAGGAATAGACGCGCGAATGTTCCAGAAACCGCCCCACGATACTGATCACGCGGATATTATCCGTCTTTTGCGGAATACCCGGAAGCAGACAGCATATGCCGCGGATAATGAGGTCTATCTTCACCCCCGCGCAACTCGCCTCGGCAAACTTGTCGATCATGGTCTTGTCGGTCAGGCTGTTCATCTTGCAGAGGATGGCGCCTTCGCCTCCCGCCTTCGCCTTTTCGATCTCGCGGTCGATGAGCGCGGTCAGCCCGCTTTTCAGCGTTTCGGGCGCGACCAGAAGGCGGTTATACGTAAACTCGGTGTTGCAGATGGCTATGTTGCGGAAAAACGCCGCCGCGTCCTCGCCGATCTTTTCGTCCGCGGTGATGATGTTGAGATCGGTGTACTGTTTGCTCGTCGATTCGTTGTAGTTGCCCGTGCCGAGGTGCGTGATATAGCGGATCTGTTCCCCCTCTTTGAGCACGACCGAAACGATCTTGGAATGCACCTTGTAGTTTTCCATGCCGTATATGATGGTGCAGCCCGCCTCCTGCAATTTGCCCGCGAAATACATATTGTTTTCTTCGTCGAAACGGGCGCACAGTTCGATGACTACGGTCACCTGCTTGCCGTTTTCGCTCGCCTTGCACAAAAGTTCGGCAATGCGCGAATGGTGCGCCAGTCGATATATGGTGATCTTGATGGATGTCACCCGTTTGTCGAGGGCGCATTCCTCCAACAGATCGACGAGAGGCGTCATGCTGTCGTAGGGATAGGATAAAAACACGTCGCGGCGGAATACCGTTTCGATGAGCGAGGGCGCGCCGCAAAGTTCCTTGGCGACGGCGCCCTTGAAGGGCGGATATTTGAGGGGAAGGCTGCGTTCGGGCGGCAGATATTTATCCAGCGAAAACATGAATTTATAGTCGAAAAACCGCTCGTCACAAAAGCAGAAACGGGGATGCAGTTTCAGAAGTTTCAAAACGAATTCTTTGAGTTTTTCGTCTTCTCTGTCGATTTCCAGCCGCACCACGTTGAGGCGGGCGCGCGACTCCACCTTTTTTTTCATGATCTCGGAAAAATCGCGCTCGACGTCGGAATCGTCGATATTCGTGTCGAAATCGGCGTTGCGCGTGACGCGCATCATCATTCTGCCGCCCGCGGTGTAACCGGTAAAGGCATTGTGCCCGAACGCGCGCACGAGTTCTTCGAGCGGCACGAGGCGCGCCTTTTCGCCCCCGCCGATACGGTACAGCCTGTCGAGCGCGGCGTTGAACGCCATCACGCCCACCATGCGCCGCCCGTCCCGTTCGAGATCGTACAACATATAGTTTTTCATGTTTTCGAACTGCATCAGCGGGTGTTTCGCATCCAGCACCATCAGCGACAAAAGGGGCAGAACGTGCGTCATGAACACAGTTCTCGCCTCCTCCTTCTGGCGCGGCGTCAACTCGTCCGCGCGCAGAATGCGCACGCCGTACTTGGAAAGTTCCTTTTTGAGCCGAAAATAGCACACGGCGCGCTCGGCGTACAGATCTCTGACCGTCTCGCACACGCCCTCCAACTGCTTTGCGGCGGTCAGTTGCGTCTTATTGTCGCGCGCCTGGGCGTCGGACAGGCTCTCGTTGTATAAACTCCCGACGCGCACCATAAAAAATTCGTCCAGATTAGAACTGAATATGGATAAAAATTTGCACCGCTCCAACAGCGGATTCGAAAGATCCTGCGATTGCTCCAAAACGCGCTTGTCGAACAGCAGCCAACTGTATTCGCGGTTGACGTAAATATCGTTGATAAATCGGCTTCTCGTCTTTTCGGTCACCTTTTACTCACTCCCTTTTTGTTCCCCTTCCGTATCGGCGGTCTTTTTCGGGCGGCCGCGACGCTTTTTTTCGCCGCCGCAGATCCGATCGCTCGTAAAATCATAATATCTTCCCGACTCTTTCCCGTCGAGGATCAGTTGTAAATATCCTTCCTTGACGCCGCGCTCGCTCACCACGATATTGTCCGCGTCGAACCGTTTGAAGAGATTGCGCAGAACGATCGCCGCGGGCCCGATGAGAAAGAGTTTTTCCGGCGCGTTGTTGAGAATGAGGCTGGAACGGTCGGCGCCGACAAGCAAATTTTTGGTCAGATTTTTGAACGTTTTGCGGTCGATGATCTTGCTCTCTTCCTCACGGGAACACTTCGCGTAATCGGCGTACACGTCGTAGACGGCGCAGTTGGTCGCGCCCACCAGAACGACGGTGGAAAAGGCGCCCTTTTTGGGAATGCCCGCCTCGTCGAAACGGCCCTTGATATATTTTTTGATCTCTTTCGCCTCGTTTTCGTCGGGCTGCAACTTTTTCACGAATTTGCGGTTGAGATCCAGAAGCCCGAAATCGAGATACGCCATCTCCTCTTTCGCGTTCTTGGAAAAATCGCAGATCTCGATGCTCTTGCCGCCGAGGTCTACAAGCACCGCGCGCTCGTATGTCTGATAATAGGCGTTCGCAGCCAGATCGCAGTACGCCTCGGTGGCGCCGTCGAGAAAATTGACGGGCAGGCCGAGTTTTTCTTCCACCGTCTTTTGCACCTCGTTGAAATTTTCAATGAGGCGCAGCGCCGCCGTGGAAATAACGTAACAGCGCTCCGCATGAAACTGCGCGCACTTTTGCTGAAATTCTTTCAGCTCGCCCGTCAGTTTGTTCAGCCCGTGCTCGGACAGATTTTTTCCGTCGAAATGCGGAAAAAGAAAGAGAGGGACACGGTCTTTGAATACGATCTCCGCTTTTGCGCCGTCGATCTCCGCGACGATCATGGAAAGGCTGCTCGAACTGATATCAATGATGGAATATTTCATAAAATCCTTCTCCGTTATGAAATCTTTTGCGCGTCGCCGAAGCGAATGCCGATGCTCTTTGCAAAGCGCACGAGTTCGCCGTCGGGCTCCACGAGTTTGTAGCGTCCCGCGATCTCCGCCAGGGCGTTGTAGACGATGCGGTTCCCCGACACGGCGACGCTCACGCCGAATACGCCCTTTGCGGCAAGATCGGCCGCAAAGGCACCAAGGCGGGAAGATAGCAGCCTGTCGTAGGCGCAGGGCGTGCCGCCGCGCTGCAGATAACCTAAAACGCTCGTGCGCGTTTCCACGCCCGTTCGTTCTTCGACGATTTCCGCAAGGTGCTGCGTCACCGTGCTTTCGCCCCGCTCGATGCGCGCAAATGCGCGGTCTTTCTTTTTATACGCCGCCTCCGAATCGAGAACGGCGCCCTCCGCCACCGCGATGATATTGTAGGGCCGCTCCCAGTCGGACGCCCCTTTTCTTTCCCCGCTCTTTTGCACGAATTCGCATACGGCGTCCAGCGAAAAGGGAATTTCGGGAATGAGGATCATATCCGCGCCCGCGGCGAGCCCTGCGTGCAGGGCGAGCCAGCCCGCCTTGTTGCCCATGATCTCCACGAGCATCGTCCTTCCGTGTCCCGCCGCCGTGGTGCGGATGCGGTCGATGCTCTCCGCAGCGATCTCCGCCGCCGTCTGAAAGCCGAACGTGACGTCGGTGCCGTAAATGTCGTTGTCGATGGTCTTGGGCAGCCCGATGACGTTGCAGCCCTCGGCGCACAAGAGCGCCGCCGTCTTGTGCGTGCCCGCCCCGCCCAGCGTGAACAGGCAGTCCAGTCCCATCTTTTGATAGTTGGAACACATTTCCTGCAATCGCGTTTCGCCGTTTTCTTCCACCGTCATCAATTTATAGGGCTGGCGGGAAGTTCCCAGAATGGTGCCGCCGCGATCGAGTATGTCGGAAAAATCTTGTCTCCGCAAAGGGCGGCACTCGCCGCGGATGAGCCCGCCGTACCCTTCCGGAATGCCGACGATCTCGACGTTTTCCATGTTATTGAGGGCATACAGCCCGATGGCGCGGATGACCGCGTTCAGCCCGGGGCAATCGCCTCCGCTCGTTAAAATTCCGATCTTCATAAGATTCCTTCAAATTTTTGGATTACGATTATTGTAACACGCTCGTACGGCCCGTGTCAACGGGTTTTTTCCGCGCAAACGTCGTTGCTGCCGAAAGCCAGACAAGTCCGCTCTATTTGTAAAGTTTCTCCCTTTCCCGATTCCATTATACTACGCAAGCAGACGGTTCAATGACTTTTACGCGGCATTTACCATAAAAAAGACGCCCGTCAGGCGTCTTTTTTTATATTACCTCGAATTTTTCGTCACGTCCGAAAGGGCGCGCAAGAGATCTTCGCGTTCGACGGGCTTGGCGAGGTGGCGGTCCATGCCCGCATCCAGCGCCGCCTGTCTGTCTTCCGCATAGGCGTTGGCGGTCATCGCAAGGATGGGAATTTTCTTCGCGTCGGGCTTTCCGCATGCGCGGATGGCGCGCGTCGCCTGCAATCCGTCCATGACGGGCATCATCACGTCCATCAGGATCACGTCGAACGTACCCGCGGGCTTTTCTTTGAAAAGTTCCAGCGCCGCTTTGCCGTCGAAAACGGGCGTGACCTCTGCAAAACCGCTTTCCAGTATATATCGGGCGATCTCCATATTCATTTCATTGTCTTCCGCGATCAATACGCGCAGTCCGGACAGATCGATCTCTTCCGAACTCTTGCTTTTTTCGAGTTTCTCCGCATTGCCGAAGGGAAGAACGAAGCGCACGGTAAACTCGCTCCCCTTTCCCGGTGCGCTTTTTAAAGAAATTTTGCCGCCCATGATATCCAGAAGTTGCTTGACGATCGCCATGCCCAGCCCCGTGCCCTGGTACTCGCTGCGCCCGCTTGCGGTTTCCTGCGAGAACGGCTCGAAGATCCGCTCCTGATATTCGGGGCTCATCCCGACGCCCGTATCGCGCACGCACACGGTGAGCGATGCTTCGCGCTCATTTTCCGAAACGGTTGAGGCGGAAAAGAAAATCTGCCCGCCTTCCGGCGTGAATTTGACGGCGTTGCCCAAAATATTGATGAGAATTTGTCTAAGGCGTATCTCGTCGCCCTCCAGCACATCCGCCTCGATCGGGCTGAAATCCGTTTCGATTCGGATATTTTTTTGGATCGCCTGCCCCGCGACGACGCTGTAACAGCCGTCGAGAAGGACGGAAACATAAAACGGCTTATCCTCGATGACGACTTTGCCGCTCTCGATGCGGCTCATGTCCAGCACGTCGTTGATGAGCGAGAGAAGATGATGGGAGGAAGAATCGATCTTTTTGAGGCAATCGACGAGGCGCTCTCTGTCGTCGATATTGCGGAGCGCGATGTCCGTCATGCCCAGAACGCCGTTGATGGGCGTGCGGATATCGTGCGACATATGCGAGAGAAAGATCGTCTTGGCGCGGTTGGCTTTTTCCGCGGCGTCCAGCGCGGCTTCCAGTTTTTTCTGGATCTCTTTAAGTCCCGTCACGTCGGTCACGTCGATATAGATCAAAAGATACACGCAGCCGTCCGCCAGCGTTTCCACGCATTCCCCGCTCACCTGCATCCAAAGCGTCTGCCCTCTGCGGTTTTGCAGTTGTGTGAGAAAATGCAGAGGTTTGGTCTGCCGTATATCCTCCCAAAGGTTTTCGAGCACTTCGGCGTTTTTTTCCATATTCAGTCGGAACATTTCGTTAGCATCGTCCAAAATCCCGTCCGAACCGAAAAATTCACGAAATTGGTCGTTGGCGTAGACGATCTTCAGCCGCTTGCCGCGGGAGACCAAAAACTTGGCGACGAAACCTGGGATATTGTTGTACGTGATAGATTGGTCGGTCTGTATGCGCACCAGATCGTCGATATCGCTCATGACGGTATAGGAAACCTGTTTGCCGTCAACGTATTCGTCTGTAAACGTGCCCGCCATGCGGATCCAAAGAAATCCGCCTCCCTTGACGGGCATGCGCGTATCCAACGAATACCCGCCCTTGCCCTCTGAAACTGCGCGCGAAACCACGGCGGCGATCTTTCCGAGTTCGCTTAAAAGTCCGTGGCTCGCGTAATATTTCTGCGGATTGTTTTCGAATTTTTCTTCGTATTCCTCTTTTGTATATCCGATCAGATCATAGTAGTAATCGTTGGCCCATATCAGCGTATAAAATTCATCCAAAAGATGTTTGCTGACGCTCACCCGCAAAGAACTCATCAACGCGTCGTATTCGTAACCCGAGATCATGGTATGCTGTTTCATTTCAACCTTCCTTTGCAGAGAGCGTCTTTTCAAGCGCCGCGCGCAGAACATCGAGATCGACGGGCTTTGCGACGTGCGCGTTCATGCCCGCCTCCATCGCCGCATGAACGTCTTCCGCGAAGGCGTTGGCGGTCATGGCGATCACGGGGATGCTCTCCGCATCGGGACGGTTAAGGGCGCGTATGGCGCGCGTCGCCTCGTAACCGTTCATTTCGGGCATCATGATATCCATAAAGATCGCGTCGAACGTGCCCGCCTCAGACGCGGCAAAAGCCTGCACCGCCCTGACTCCGTTTACCGCCACTTGCGTCTTCGCGCCGCGCATCGAAAGAAGTTCGCAGATGATCTCGGCATTGATGCGGCTGTCCTCTGCGACGAGGAAATTACGCCCGCGGTAAATATTTTCTTCAGTCTCTGCGGACAGAGGCGCGCTGACGATCTCCGCCTTGAGATCGGACGCGACCTCAAAATCCAGTTGTACGAAAAACGCCGTGCCCTTGCCCGGCTCGCTTTCGGCGCGGATGCTCCCCTCCATCAGATCGACAAGCCTTTTCGAGATGGAAAGTCCCAGTCCCGTACCCTCGATATCCGCCGCGCGGCGGCTGCGGGCAAAGGGCGAGAACATATGCGCCATAAATTCTTTCTGCATGCCGATCCCGTTGTCGCGCACGACAAAGCGGTAACGCGCGCGATTCGGGCGCGAAGAGGCGATCTCTTCGATGCAGAATTCCACTTTGCCCCCCGCGGGCGTGAATTTAACGGCATTGCTCAAAAGGTTGATCAAAATCTGATTGACGCGCAAAGGATCGCCGTAAAATCCCTCGTGCGCAATATTTTCAAGTCGGGATACGAATTCGACGCCCGAAGCCTCGGCCTGCGGCTGTATGATGGAGGAAAGTTGGTTTTCCAGAGCGGACAGCGAGATCGCCACGCGGTTCAAAGTAATTTTGGCGCCGTCGAGTTTGCTCATATCCAGAACGTCGTTGATGAGGCTCAAAAGGTGCTTGGACGATACGGAAATTTTTCTGAGGCAGTCGGATACCTTGGCTTTGTTGTCGATATGCGCATCGGCGAGCGCGGTCATGCCCGTAATGGCGTTCATCGGCGTGCGGATATCGTGGCTCATGGAAGAAAGAAAATCGCTTTTGGCGCGGTTCGCATCTTCCGCCGCCGAAAGCGCTTTTTCCAGCGCGGCTTTGTTTTTCCGTTCGGATAGGATCAGATCGGTCACGTCCGCCCGTACAAGGCACACGGTGCGGTGATTCAGATCGCCCCACAGCACGTTGACCTGTTTAAAGAGAATTTCTTCCTCCTCGCGGTAAGGAAATACGTAATCGTATCCCGCGGGCTGCGCCCGCAAGCGTTCGAGCATGGATTTCAGGCGGAACTGCCGCACCGCTGCGGACATATCCTTTTCCGTTCCGTAACGGGAGATAAACTCTTGCATATTGCGGTCGTATTGTTCCACGACGTGCGGCGGAAGACTCTTCAAAATGGTTTCGCGCGTGTACATGGTCAGCCGTTCTGTGGCGATATCGATAAAACAAGCCAGGTCGAACGTGTAGGCGATCATATTCAAAAGCCCTTGCTGCTCGCGCACGGAATCGGTGATATCGGCGCAGACCAGGCAGACGCGCCCCAACCGCAGATCGATGGCGGACACACTCATGCTTTTCGTGCGGATATCCCCGCTTTCGTCGATGAGCGAATAAGAAAACGTATATCCCTTTTCGGCGGAAAGGCGCTTTTTGATCCCTTCGGGTTCGAGCAACGCGCGATAGCGTGCCGCGTCCTTGGGAACGACGTGTTTTTCCGCCATATCCGCCACGCGCGCGGAGTGAGTCCCGCTCGGCGGAGGCGCGCAATGTGCCGCCTGATTGTAGACGAGCACCGAAAATGAGTCCTCGTCAAGTTTTAAATCGATGACGTAATCGTAACTTGTCACCGACAGATGGTGCATGATGCGGTCTGTGATCGTCTGCTCGGTCACGTCCGTGACGGTGAGCACGCCCGTGATGTCCCCCGTATCGGGCGTTTCCAATAGATTTACTTTAAACTGCACGTAGCGGCCCTTTTCTTCTTTGGGAAATTTGACGTAACAACTCATCACCTGTTCGGTATCGCGGCGGTGAAACGCCGCAATCGACGGTTCGTTGAAAAATTTATTGCAAAACTCCTTTTGTTTTTCCTCGTCGACGACAAGGCGGGAAATGCCGCGGAAAAAATCTTCGCGGGAAGAGCCGAACGTCTTTAAAAGGTCGGAATCGGTATGGTCGTCGATCTCCAATATGACGTTATTCGTAATGTTGCAATGTCCGAGGATGAGCACATTGGGCTCGGTCACTCGGTAATGCTGCATGATGAATTCGTCGTATTGTTTGCGGAACTGTTCCTTTGCGCGCACGGTATCGGAAATATCGGTATAGACGGTGTACAGGCGCTTGTACCCGTCGAGCGACTGAATGAGCGAGATCGTGCATTTCGTCCATTGATAGACGCCGTCCCCCGTAAGGAAACGGAGTTCCATTTCGAGCCGCCCTTCTCCCCCCGAAAGAAATTTTTGCAGTTTTTTTCGACCCGCAGCCGCGTCTTCCGCGTGCACGCCCGCGAACAAATCGTCTTTATAGCGTCCTTCCGCCTGCCGCGCCGTCATTCTCATGAGCGCGGCAAAGCCGTCGGAGAGGAACTCGGTGGTAAGGCTCCCGTCCGATTCGCAGCGGACGACGGAAATTCCGTCCGGCAAATTCTTGACGACCGTCTGGAAATATAATTCCAGACGCTCTTTTTCCCGCCTGAGTTCGACCTCTTCGGTCGCGTCGCGGATATACTGCACGTATGCGGGGATCCCGTTCCAGTCGGTTTCCTTAAAGCGGGAGGTATAGTAACGATCTCCTCCCACGGCGATTTCGTGCTCCTCCCCGTCCGCACGATATTGATTCATTGTGCAAAAATCGCAGGGCGCGCTGTTGCCGTGCAGCGTTTCGTAACATTTCTGCCCCGCAAAATGGGCCGTACCCGAAAACATGGCTTTGGATTCGTTGCAGTACAAAAGTTCGTAGGTTTTCTTGTCGATGACGTATATGCCGTCCGCCGTTTCGTCGGCGATGCTCTGAAAGAGCCGCGTTTCCGCAGACATACCCGTAAATACGGCATAAAAGACGGTAACGTCTGCTTTGGGCCCCATAAGACGGCCGTTCAGGTGGATCCAGACGATACTGCCGTCCTTATGCCGCATCCTGTAAGAAACGTCCATCGCCTCCCCGCTCTCGAGCGCGGCGGAAAGAGCCGCGTTCACGCGCTCCCGATCGGGTTCGTACACCGCTTGCAGCATATCGAACTCTTCCCGCGAATAGCCTACGAGCGCAGCCACGCCGTCGGACACGAATACGGGCGTGAGCCTTCCGTCTTCCGCTTTGAAACTTGCGATGCCGCCCGGAATGGAATTGACGAGATGATCGAGTTCGCGCTGCGTTTCTTTGAGTTTGGAAATATTATGAAAAACGCATTGCACGAGAGGAAAGCCGTTTTCCTCGCCGATTTGTTTCGCCTGCGCGTGCACCCATACGATATGCCCGTCGCGGTGCTGTTTGCGGAATTCGAGTTCCGCCGCGGTATTCGAGGCGATCACGCCGCCCACTGCGGCGAGTACATTCTCCCGATCTTGCCAATAAATGAGGCCGGAGGCGTCGCCTTGCGTCATTTTGCGGTATTCTTCCGCCGTATAGCCGGTAAGAGCGGGCACGCCGTCGGAAAAATATTTCGTTTCCAAAATATCGGAAATTTTATAGATGGCGACTCCGCCGGGGATCGCGTTGACGATCTCCTGCATTTTTTCCGTCGTCTGCGTCAATTCGCTTTGCAGACGGAGTTGCTCCCCTACGTCGTTGTAAACGCCGTATAAAAGTTTCGAACCGTCTTTTTGCTCCTTGACCGAGCCGTCCAGACGGATCCAAACGTATTCGCCTTTCCGATCGTTGAATACCCGATACGTATAACTTGTCCGACCGTTGGCCGCAATAGCCCTTTGTATTTTCGCTTGCAGAACGGGAAGGTCTTCTTCGTGCACGTTCAGAAAACTGGTGTAATGTTCGATATTGCGGATATGCTCGACGGAGTATCCCATGATCCGATAAAAGGCGTTGTTGTGAAAGACGGGGGAGATTTCCCCTTTGTCGAAGCGGTAAACGGATAAGCCGCAAGGAATGCTCGCGACGGTTTCGCGCAGATCCTTTTCTCGCGCGGCGACCTGCTCCGCCGCCTGTTTTTTTTCTGTGACGTCCTCTATGTATTCGATATGCGCGAGCCGGCCCGCCCAGTCGATGAATTTGCCGCTCAGTTGAAATATGCGGGCGGCGGAGGCGAATGAAAATTCGCGGACCAGAAGCGAATCGCGACGCATATTTTTCACCTGGCAAAAAGGGCAGGGCACAGAAAAGCCCGCCAATTCGTAGCACTTCGCTCCCGAGGGAAACGAAGACCACCCCAAAACTTTTTTCGCGGCGCGGTTCGCATACATCAGTTCATAATCGTCCGCCGCGGTCACGTAGATCGCCGTCGGCGTATTATCCAATATTTCCGTCATCTGCTCCATGGTCACACGGCTCGGCATTTCCACCTTAAATCCCCCCTCTCAACGCGTCGCGCAGGCGCTCCGCTCTTGAAAACTCTGCTGCGATATTCGCATACAGCGTGCGATAATCCGCCTTTTCTTTGGACCGCAGCGGCTCCACGATGGCGCATACGGCGGCGTAAAGAGGCTGCAACCCCAGATTGCCCGTTACCCCTTTTAAAGTGTGCGCGGCGGCAAAGGCGCCGTCCCAGTCTTCCTGCTCGACAGAATCTTGCAGATTTTGCAAATTCTCATCCGCAAACAGCATATTCAAAATGCGCAGATACATTTTTTCATTGCCTACAAAGCGCTTGATAGTGGCAGTATAGTCGCCGCCGTAGGCCTCGAATATTTGTCTGAAATCCGACACTTTCACTCCTTTTCATCGTTGCGTTTTTCTTTAAATGCGATAAAGGCGCAGGACTTCTTCCTGCGCCTTTATTTTGTGCAGTGATGCCGATACAGACGGAGACGATCGCCGCGCGCGACGAAAATCCCTTCCGTTCCGCTCACTTTCTTTTACTTCATTATCTGCATTGTACGATAAGTATAACAGAATTCAACGCAAATTACAAGTGCTTGCCGCAATTTCGGCAAACCAAAAAAATCCGACCGCAATCATTTTGCGATCGGATCTCTATATTATGCGTTTTTGCCGCAGCAATTCTTATACTTTTTGCCGCTGCCGCAGGGGCAGGGATCGTTGCGGCCGATTTCCTTGGCCGACTTGGTTACGGGTTTCGCCGCGCCTTCCGCCGAACGGTTGGTGACGAGTTCCGCGTTGTCCGTAAGGTTTTTGGGCGCTTCCACGGGCCGCACCGCGGGACGGTTGACCTCGATACGCACTTTCAGGAGCATGGAGATGGTGCCCGTCTGGATGCGCTCGATCATCTCGTCGAACATTTCGAAACCTTCCTGTTTGTAGGAGATGACGGGATCCACGTTGCCGTATGCGCGCAGGCCTATGCCCTTTCTGAGTTGATCCATCGCGTCGATCTGATCGATCCAGTTGCGGTCCACGTTCATCAGGAGGAAACGGCGCTCCACGTCCGCGTAATCGATGCCGAACTGCTCGCGCACTTCCGCGATCTTTTCGTCGTACGCCTTTTCCGTCTCTTTGACGATCTTTTTAAAGGCGTAATCGTAATCCCATTTATTCAGTTTATCCTGCGTGACGAACCCGCTCCCCTCGGGAAGGAGGCGCTGTTCGAGCGCGCGGTTGAGCGCTTCCGCATCCCATTTTTCGGGCATCTCGTCCACGTTGACGGCGCCCTTTAACACGGTCGTGACGAAATCGGGAATGAACTTCACCACCTCGTCGTGCACGTTTTCGCCCTTCAAGACCTTCATTCTCTCCGCATAGATGACTTCGCGCTGTTTGTTCATGACGTCGTCGTATTGCAGAATGGTCTTTCTGATACCGAAGTTGCGGCCCTCGATGGCTTTCTGCGCGTTTTCGATGCCGCGCGAGAGCATACGCGATTGCAGGCAGGTATTGTCGTCCTTGCTGAACACGTTGTAGATCTTTTTCATCGTTTCGCCGCCGAAACGCTTGATCAGATCGTCTTCCAGAGAGAGGAAAAATACGGATACGCCGGGGTCGCCCTGTCTGCCCGAACGGCCGCGCAACTGGTTGTCGATACGGCGGGATTCGTGGCGCTCGGTGCCGAGAATGCAAAGGCCGCCCGCCTCGATGACTTTGAGTTTTTCCGCATCCGTTTCCGCCTTGTATTCGGCGTACAGTTCCTGATAGCGGCGGCGCACTTCCTCCGCCTCGCCCTCGAGTTCCGCATAGGAAGTAGCGAGTTCGATAAGTTCGTGCTCCACGCCCTCTTCTCTCAAACGCTTTTTGGCGAGATATTCGGGATTGCCGCCCAAAAGGATATCCGTTCCGCGCCCCGCCATGTTGGTGGCGATGGTGACGGCGCCCAGACGGCCCGCCTGCGCCACGATCTCCGCCTCGCGCTCGTGGTTCTTCGCGTTCAATATATTGTGCTTGACGCCGTTTTTACGCAGAAGTTTTGCGATCTCTTCGGATTTTTCGACGGTCGCCGTACCGATAAGGATGGGCTGACCCGATTCGTGCCGCGTCATGATCTCTTTCAAAATGGCGCGCTTTTTGCCCTCGACGGTGGAATACACCATATCGGGCATATCCTTGCGGACGACGGGCTTATTGGTGGGAATTTCCAGAACGTCGAGCGAATAGATGGTACGGAACTCGCCCTCCTCCGTCTTGGCGGTACCCGTCATGCCCGAAAGTTTTTTGTATAAACGGAAGAAATTCTGGAAAGTGATGGTCGCGTAGGTCTTGTTCTCGTTGCGCACCTTCACGCCTTCCTTCGCCTCGATCGCCTGATGCAGACCGTCGGAATAGCGGCGGCCGATCATGAGACGTCCCGTGAACTCGTCTACGATGACCACTTCGCCGTCGTTGACGATGTAATCCTCGTCGCGGTGGAACAGTTTATGCGCTTTGAGCGCCTGCTGGATATGGTGGTTGAGCGCCGCGTTGTCGATGTCGCCCAAGTTCTCGATATTGAAAAACCGTTCGGCTTTCGCCGCGCCCAGTTCCGTGATCTGCACGCTCCTGTCCTTGCGGTCGATGACGTAATCCCAGTCGCCGTACTTGCCGCCCGTCTGGAATTTCTCGTCGATCTCCTCTTCGATCTCGCCGGTCTCTTCGGAAGGCTCTTCGATCTCCTCTTTTTTCTTTTTCTTCTTTTTCTTGTCGGTGTCCTCTTCGTGCACGCCGTCGTCGTCAAACCCGCCTTTGAGGGTACGCACGAATCTGTCCACGCGCTCGTAAAGTTCCGAGGACTTGTCCCCCTTGCCCGAAATGATGAGCGGCGTTCTCGCCTCGTCGATCAAAATCGAGTCCACTTCGTCGACGATGCCGAACGCAAGTTCGCGCTGCACCATCTTATCGATATCCGTTTTCAGATTGTCGCGGAGATAATCGAATCCGAGTTCGTTGTTGGTCGCATAGGTGATATCGCAGTTATACGCTTTCTTCTTATCGTCGTCGTCCATGCCGGGCACGACCACGCCGACGGTAAGCCCCAAAAAGCGGTGCACTTTGCCCATCCACTCGGCGTCGCGCTGCGCAAGATAGTCGTTGACCGTGACGATATGCACGCCCTTGCCCGTGAGCGCCGCGAGATACGCGGGGAGCGTCGCGACCAGCGTCTTGCCTTCGCCCGTCTTCATTTCCGCGATACGCCCCTGATAAAGAGCGATACCGCCGATGATCTGCACGTGGTAGTGCTTTAATTTGAGAACGCGGTTCGCCGCTTCGCGCACGACGGCGAACGCGTCGTAGAGGATGTCGTCCGTCGTTTCGCCCTTAGCGAGGCGGTCTTTCAAAATGCCCGTCTGACTTTTGAGTTCTTCGTCGCCCATGGCGGCGTACTTCGGTTCCAGCGCCTCGACTTTTAAAGCCATCTTGTCCAACTTTTTTAAACTTCTTCTTCCGTCGCTGTTCAGCATGTAATTGATAAGTCCCATAACCTGCTCCTATCCCTTCCGCACCCGTAACAATGCGGTTACTATTGATCTTCGGCAAATTTGCCCTCTTTCCCCGAAAGAAAATTTACACGAAAATATTTTACATTATTTTCAAAGAAATGTAAAAGATTTTTGCCACATATTTCAAATTTCACACGGCTTTTTCGCTTTTCACCCGAAAACGGGCGGATTTTCTCTCCTTTCAATCCCTTTGGGGAACGCTCGCGACGGTCAGCACCAGCACGCGCGCCGCATGCGCGGCGAACAGAACGCGGGAAACGGCGTTTGCCGTGGCGCCCGTCGTGAGAACGTCGTCCACGAGCAGGATCGTCTTTCCCTCGCACGCTTTCCTCTCGTGCACGCGGAAACTTCCCGTTAGATTTTTCTCGCGCTCTCCGAGCGTCAGAAATTTCTGCGCGGCGGTATCGCGCGTCTTTACGAGCGCCGCGGCGCGGTGCTCTATCCCCAGCCGCACCGACAGTTCGTCCGCGAGCAGCGCGGACTGGTTGTAGCCGCGCCTGCGCAAACTTTCTCCGCTCATCGGCACGCTTACGATAAAGTCGGAAAAATCATATTCCGCGCGAAACACGGGTTCCGTTTCGCGGGCAAACGTGCGGGCGAGATATTTCGCGCCCGTTTTGAAACGGCGGACGAGCCCGACGATTTCGCCCCCGTAGACGAACGCGCTGCGCGCAGCCGTGTAGACGGGCAGTTCGCGCTTGCATTCAAGGCACACGGGGAAGTCTTCGAGAATGCGGCGGCCGCATTTTTTACAGAAAAAACCGTCGTTCCGCGGCAGCGCCCTTTCGCATGCGGGACAGAAAGAAGCGCCGTCGAACACTTCTTTTCTGCAGATCTCGCAGGTATAATGCGCGGGAAAGAGGGCGCCGCGGGCCTGCTCTTTGCAGCGTTTGAAAAAATCTTTCATCGGTTCAAAAAAAGGCGGCAAAACGCCGCCTTTTCCCCTACTTATAAATATTTTTTAAGAGACTCCGCCCTGTCCGTACGCTCCCAGGCAAATTCTTCACGCCCGAAATGGCCGTACGCCGCCGTTTTGCGGAATACGGGCCTGCGCAGCCCCAGCGTTTCGATGATCGCGTACGGGCGAAGATCGAAATTTTCGCGGATGATCTCGACGAGCCGATCGTCGGAAACGCGCCCCGTGCCGAAACTGTTGACGAACACGGATACGGGATTCGCCACGCCGATGGCGTACGCGAGTTCGATCTCGCACTCGTCGGCAAGGCCCGCCGCCACGACGTTCTTGCAGATATAGCGCGCCATGTACGCGCCGCTTCTATCCACTTTGGTACAGTCTTTTCCCGAGAAAGAACCGCCGCCGTGCGCGCAGCGCCCGCCGTACGTATCCACGATGATCTTGCGCCCCGTAAGGCCGCTGTCGCCCTCGGGGCCGCCCACTTCGAACCGTCCCGTGGGGTTGATGAGAAATTTCGTCCTGCCGTCGAGATATTTCGGATCGATGACGCTTTCGATGACGTACTTGCGGATATCCGCTTTCAGTTGTTCCTGCGAAACGGCGTCGTCATGCTGCGCGGAAACCACGACGGTATCCACGCGGACGGGCGTTCTCCCGTCGTATTCCACAGTGACCTGCGTCTTGCCGTCGGGGCGCAGATAGGGCAAAAGCCCGCTCTTTCTCACTTCCGCAAGCCGCGCCGCCATCTTGTGCGACAGCATGACGGGAAGAGGCATCAATTCGGGCGTTTCGTTGACCGCGTAGCCGAACATCATGCCCTGGTCGCCCGCGCCGATCTGGTCGGCAATCTCGCCTCCCGCTTTCTTTTCCAAAGACGCATCCACGCCCATGGCGATATCGGGGCTCTGCGAATGGATGGCGGTGATGACGGCGAGGGAATTATAGGAAAATCCCTGCCCGTGCACGTAGCCGATCTCTTTGATGGTATTCTTGGCGATCTTGGAAATATCCACGTAGCAATTCGTGGACAGTTCGCCCATCACGAGCACCATGCCCGTGGTCGCGCAGCATTCGATCGCCGCGCGCGCGTTTTCGTCGTTGGTCAGCACCGCGTCCAGCACCGCGTCCGCGATCTGGTCGCAGACCTTGTCGGGATGCCCTTCCGTTACGCTTTCGCTCGTAAAAAATTTGTTCATTTTTCGCTCATTTCCTAGAATTTTAATACCCTTTCAGTATATATTTTTTCAAACGAATTGTCAACGCTTTACAATTCCGAATTAAATATGATACACTTTTATTTATGGAAACGGGATGCAGTCTGTGCCCCGTCTCGTGCGGCGCCGACCGCAAAACGGAAGACGGCGCGTGCGGCGGAGGCAATCAAATGAAAATCGCCAAGTACGGGCTCCACTTTTACGAGGAACCGTGTATTTCGTACCGAAACGGTTCGGGCGCAATTTTTTTCTGCGGCTGTTCCCTTCGGTGCGCCTTCTGCCAGAATTTCGAACTTTCGCGGAATTTGCGCGGCAAAGAGATCGGCGCCAAAGATCTCGCAGCCATTTTTCAGGAACTCGAAGAGCGGGGCGCGGAAAATATCAATCTCGTGACCGCTGGGCATTATATCCCGCAGATATTAAAGGCGTTCGCGCTGTACCGCCCGAAGATCCCCGTGGTGTACAACACCCATTCTTACGAAAAAATAGAAGCGCTGCGCGCGATAGATCCCTTTATCGACGTGTATCTTCCCGACCTCAAATATTTTTCGCCGAAAATTTCGCTGCGGTATACGGGCAAGGCAAACTATTTCGAATACGCCTCGCGCGCGGTGGAATTTATGATGGAAAAGCCGCTCGACATGCGGGCGGGCAAAATGTTTTCGGGGTGTATCGTGCGGCATCTCATCCTGCCGCTGTGCTCGAACGACAGCCTGGAAATCGTCAGATGGTTTTTCGCGCATACGGGCGACGCGTACTTTTCGCTGATGGGACAGTACACGCCCTACGGCGATATTGCTGCGTTTCCCGAACTCAATCGCCGCATCACGCGGCGCGAATACGACAAAGTCGCAAATCTTGTCTGCGCGCAGAATTCCGACCGCATTTTTTTGCAGCAACTTTCGTCGGCGGACGAAAAGTACATCCCCGATTGGGATTTCTGAGCCGCCGCACATATGTTTTGCGGTCCATACGGGCTAATTGTTGATGAAATCGTCCTTATAACGGACAAGTTTCCGAACGAGCGGCGCGACCTTTGCGGGCGGCGCCGCGGCGAGTTTTGCTTCCAACTCGCGGATTTTACGATAAGATACTGTTCGCATAACGAAAGTATGCGGCAACGGAAGGAAAAATATGTTGATCACTTGCGAAAACGTCTGCTTCGGCTACGACGACAAACGAATATTGGAAAACGTCTCTTTTACGGTGAACGAGGGCGAGCGCATCGGGCTGATCGGGGGCAACGGCGAGGGCAAGACCACCCTTTTGAAACTTCTGACGCGCGATCTTTTGCCCGACGAGGGCAGGATCCTCACCAAGAGCAATTTAAAAATCGGCTATCTGGAACAGAACGGCGGCTTTGACAGCGACAAGACGGTGTTCGAGGAAATGCGCTCGGTCTTTTCGCGCGTCTTTTCGGCGATCGGCGAACTGCGTTCGCTCGAACACGAAATGGCAAAAACGCCTTTCGGCAGCCGCGAATACGCAGCGATCGCCGCGCGCTACGAGCGGCTCAACAAACTGATCGCCGCGGAGGACGGCTACAACGCGGAGGTGAAAATACGCACCGTACTCGGCGGCATGGGTTTCGAAAAGATGCACGATCAGGTCATCAATACCATGTCGGGCGGGGAAAAGACGCGACTCAAACTGTGCCGCCTGCTTCTGGAACAACCCGAAATTCTGTTTTTGGACGAGCCGACAAACCACCTCGACGTTTCCACCCTGTTCTGGCTGGAAGAATACTTGCAGGATTACAGGGGCGCGGTGTTCACCGTGTCGCATGACAGGTATTTTCTCGACAAGACGGTCAAAAAGATCTTCGAGTTGGAAAACAACCGCCTGACAACGTTCCGCGGCAATTATTCCAAATATAAAATTTTGAAAGCGGAAAAATACGAATACGAACTGAAAGAATACGAGCGCCAGCAGGAAGAGATCGCGTCCCTCAAAGAATACATCGACAAAAATATTGTGCGCGCCACTACCGCAAAGAGCGCGCAGTCGCGCGTGAAAAAACTGGAAAACATGACGATGCTGGAAAGGCCCTTGCCGCCGCCCAAACCGCCCGTATTTTCCTTCACCTTCGGCGAGCGCAGCGAGGAACTTTCCCTTTCGGTGAACGGGCTGACGCTGGAAGCGGGCGGCAAACGGCTCTTTACCGACGCGGCGTTCGAAGTGCGGCGCGGGGAAAAATTCGCCGTTGTGGGCGAAAACGGTACGGGAAAGAGCACGCTGATCCGCGAACTTCTGAAAAAGACCCACCCCGCCGTAAAGTGGGGAAGGTTCGTGAAAATAGGCTATTACGACCAGGAAAACGCAAATCTCGACGGCGAGGATACGGTGCTCGGCGCCCTGTGGTTCAAACACACCGCCCTTTCGCAGACGCAGGCGCGCAATCTTTTGGCGCGCGCGAAACTCTCCGAGGAGGACGTAGACAAAAAAGTCAAGTCGCTTTCGGGCGGCGAGCGCGCGAAACTCTCCCTCGTTTTATTGCAGGCGGAGAACGCGAACTTCCTCATTCTCGACGAGCCGACCAACCACCTCGACCTGGCGGCGCGCGAAAGCCTGGAAGCGGCGCTCCGCGCATTCGAAGGCACGCTCCTGTTCGTTTCGCACGACCGATATTTTATCCAGAATCTCGCAGACCACGTTCTGGAGATCGAGAACGGGCGCGTGACGGCGTTCAAAGGCTCGTACGACGAGTTTAACACCCGCAAGAAGGCGCAGGCCGCGCGCGCCGAAGAGGCGGCCGCAGCGGCAAAAAAGACGGCGCAGACGCCCTCCTACCGCTCCAAGGCGGACCGCGCGGAGGACGCCCGCAAAAAGGCGCGGCTCAAAGAGGTGGAAATCTCCATTTCCCGCACCGAAGAGGAGATCGCGGCGCTGAACGGGGAGATCGCCCGCCCCGAGGTCGCCGCCGACTACAAACTTTTAACGGAAAAATGCGCGCGGCTGGACGAACTGCACGCATTGTGCGACGGGTTATACAAAGAATACGAAACGCTGCTGTGATCAAAAGAGCGCTTTCCTTCTCGGAAAGCGCTCTTATTTTATGATTTGGACTTATAATATTCGTCGATCGCCGCAAAGTAGGCGTCCACGTTTTCCCATTTGGAAGCGGCGGGAATGTCGCAGCCGCTGGAAATGACGAAATTGGGATATTTTTCGCACATATCGTTCATCAGCGTGAGAACTCGCTCGCGCATGAGTTCGGGCGTTCCGTCCTTGAAGGCGCTCACGGGGTCGATATTGCCCATCGCGATCGTGTTTTCGGGGAATTGCGGCAAAATGTTGCGCATATCCACGGCGTTGCCGAAGTGATACGCCTTGCAGCCCGTGCGCAGGATAGAAGGGATCATTCTGTCCGCCGCGTTGCCGCAGTTATGGTAGACGACGATAAAGTTCTGATCCTGCACCGCTTCGACCACCGCGCGGACGTACGGCTCGGAGAATTCCGCCGCCAGATCGGGCGAAAGCACGCCCGCCAAAGGCTCCGCCATGATGATGCCGTTCGCGCCGATCTTTTTATATTCTTTGGCGTATTTGATCAAAAATTCCGTGCATTTTTCGAGCAGGATCTTCATATTGTCGGGATCTTCGTAGCACAGGATCATCGCCTCGGAAACGTCGGTCAGACGCCCCGCCAGCGAGAACGGTCCCACGCAGCCCGCGAATACGGGGCGGTCGGTCACGCGTTTCAAAAGTTTTTCGATGCCCTCGATATACAGCCCGCTGCGCGCCGCTCCCACTTCGGGCACTTTGAGTTCGGAGACCGTGGAAAGGTCGGTGATCAGCGGATCGTGGATGGTGGGGATATCGTCGGGATTTTTCACGACGTTCGAGCCGAAACATTCCGCCTCGACGCTTAAGTCCATCAGCCCCACCGCGGCGAGCGTGGGCGCGCGGTCCGCGACCGCCTTCATCATATCCGCCTGCAGATCGCTGTTCGTGCACACGTCACGCACGGTCGCCCCTATGAGCTGCGTGCCGGGAAACGAGAGAATGGGCATGGACTTTTTGACTTTGGCGTTTTTCAGATCTTCGATCCATTGATACATATTCATATACGTTACCTTCCTAATCTTGGTTTGTGCCTCTATTTTAACATGAAAAAACCGCCGAAACAAGATAAACTCTTGCTGAAAAACATCAATATTTTGCACAGTTGCAGAAAAAAAGCGCTTATCCCTTTCGGGCAAGCGCTCTATGTCAGCATTCTTTATCGAGCAGCGCGCGGTGAAACGCGGCATAGTCGGTATTCTTTTCGCGGACGCAGCGGATGGCGGCGTTCGGGTGTTCGTTCAAACGTCCCGTCAGAAGGTACGGGATATCGTACCCCCACACCACGCCCTGATCTTTCAACGGCAGCATATAGTCGGTGATGAATTGCAAAACGGGCTCGATGCGGTATTTGGGATTTTTCAGAAAGCCGAGCAAAAGTTCCATTGCGCAGTTTCCCGCGCCGCGCCCCATGCCGTTGACGGTCGCGTCCAGAAGGCTCGCGCCCCAACTCGCCGCCTCGATGGTGTTGCCGAACGCCAACTGCTGGTTGTTGTGCGCGTGCATGCCGATGATCTTTTTGTATTTTTCGCCCGCTTCGAGGTAGGAAAGCGTGAGTTTGGCGATCTGTTCGGGGTAGAGCGAACCGTAACTGTCCACGATATAGATGACGTTTACGGGGCTTTCGCCCAGAATTTCCAGCGCCGAAGAAATTTCTTCCTCCCGCGCCTTGGAAACCGCCATCACGTTGACGCACGTTTCGTAACCCTTGGCGGCGCAGTATTCCACCATGCGCACCGCGGCGGGAATCTCGTTCAGATAAGTCGCCACGCGCACCATGTCGATGACGCTGTCCTTAGCCTCGATGATGTCCGTTTCGTAGTCGGTGCGCCCCACGTCCGCCATGACGGAAATTTTCAGCGGCGTATCGTTGTCGCCCACCACCGCGCGGATATCCTCTTCGTCGCAGAACTTATATTTCCCGAATTTGGAAGTATCGAAGGATTTTTTCGACGCTTTATAGCCGAATTCCATGTAATCCACGCCCGCGGCGAGATTCATTTGATAGAGCGCTTTGGCGAAATCGTCGCCGAAACGGAAATCGTTCACGAGCCCGCCGTCGCGCAGCGTCGCGTCGAGCACCTGTATATCCTCCCGGAAAGAGAGGAGCGAGCCTTTTCTCTGCATCATACTTTATCCTTTAAGAATGTCTTTCTTCGAGTTCGGCGCATACGTCCGAAAGTTTCACGCCCGCGTTTGCAAGCAGGACGAGCGTGTGATAGAAAAGGTCGGCGCATTCGCCCACGATCTCTTCCTTGTCGCCGTTTTTTGCGGCGATGACCAATTCCACCGCCTCTTCGCCCGTCTTTTTGGCGATCTTGTCCACGCCTTTTTCAAACAGGTAGCAGGTGTAGGAGCCCTCTTCGGGGCGATCGCGGCGGTCTTCCACGACGCGTTGGAGCCGTCCGAGCATTTCCGCGCCCGCGCCGCCCTCTTTTACGGTGTTGAAAAAACAGGAATAATTTCCCGTATGACAGGCGGCGCCCGTCTGACGCACGCGCAGCAGAACGCAGTCGCCGTCGCAATCGAGGGAAACGGAAACGACCTCCTGCAAATGCCCGCTCTCCTCTCCCTTTTTCCAGAGTTTTTGCCGCGAGCGGCTGTAATAGTGCGCATAGCCCGTTTCCAGCGTCTTTTCGTATGCTTCGAGATTCATATAAGCCTGCATGAGCACTTCGCCGCTCTCGCAGTCTTGCGCGACGGCGCATATGAGCCCTTTTTCGTCAAATTTAAGTTGCATCTTCCACCGTCCTCACGCGGATGCCCGCGTCTTTCAGATATTGTTTAAGCGCGCGCATCTCGATCTCCCCGAAATGGAAGAGCGATGCCGCGAGCGCCGCGTCCGCCTTTCCCTCGAGGAACACGTCGTAAAAATCGCGCATATTCCCCGCGCCGCCCGAGGCGATGACGGGAATATTGACTGCCTCCGCCGCCGCGCGGGTGAGTTCCAGATCGTAGCCCGCCTTCGTGCCGTCGCGGTCCATGCTGGTCAAAAGCACTTCGCCCGCGCCAAGTTTTTCGGCGCGGCGGATCCATTCGATCGCGTCCAGCCCCGTATTCACGCGGCCGCCGTTGCGGTACACGTCCCAGCCGCCCTTTTCGTTTTTCTTCGCGTCCACAGCCAGAACCACGCATTGCGAGCCGAATTTCTGCGCCGCTTCGCCGATCAGCGAAGGGTTTCCGATCGCCGCGGAATTGACGGCGATCTTGTCCGCACCCGCCGAGAGCATGGCGCGGAAGTCCTCCGCCGTACGGATGCCGCCGCCCACCGTGAGCGGTATGAATACCTGCTCGCTCGCGCGGCGGATGATATCGTACGCCGTGGCGCGGTTTTCGCAACTGGCGGTGATATCCAGAAAGACGATCTCGTCCGCACCGATCCGATCGTACGCTTTCGCCGTTTCCACGGGATCGCCCGCGTCGACGAGATCGACGAAATTGACGCCCTTCACCACGCGCCCCTTGTCGATATCGAGGCAGGGTATGATGCGTTTACACAGCATAGAAACTCCTATATTTTTGTTCACGAAATTTGTTCGAAAGAGACGAACAAATTTCCGTAAGTTTTGAGCGACAACCGCCGTTCATGCGCTACTCGCGCATTTCTGCGGCGTTTTTCTCTCTGTGAAAATTCGTTACGGCTCTCTTATTATCACAATTTTCGCATTCACTCTTTTTCCCAAAGCGCTTTACGCGCAAATTGAGGTTCGCTGCGCAAAAACGCGGTTTTGCTTGCGAGAATTATTTTATATTCACGAAATTATTCGTCCATCTTTTTATTTCGCGGCGCGGATGGCTTCGGAAAGATCGAGCGCGCCGTCGTAGATCGCGCGGCCGAGCACCGCGCCGTATATGCCGCTCTCTTTCAATCTGACGATATCGTCCAGGGTGGACACGCCGCCCGACGCGATGACGTTGAGACCCGTTTCACGGCTCATGTTCACGGTCGCCTCCACGTTGGCGCCGCCGAGCACGCCGTCCTTGGAAATATCCGTGAACAGCGCGTATTCCAGACCCATGCGGCGCACCTTTTTGCCGAAATCGACCGCCTTCACGTCCGTCTGCTCCGTCCAGCCGCTCACGGCGAAATAGCCGTCCTTCGCGTCGATGCCCGCCACGATTTTATTGCCGAATTTATAGACCGCCAAGGCGAATTCGTCGGGATGGCAGATTGCCATGGTGCCGATGATGACGCGGTCCGCGCCCGCGTCCAGCCGCCGCTCGATATCCTCGATGCTGCGAAGGCCGCCGCCGCTCTCAATGGGAATGCCGAATTTCGATTTGATCTCGCGGATCACATCGTCGATGCCGCTCTCGCCCGAAAACGCGCCCGAAAGATCAACCACGTGCAGATACTCCGCGCCCGCTTCCGCCCACATTTCCGCAAAGTCGAGCGGTTCTCCGTACACCGTCGCCTGCGACTTGTCGCCGTGTTTCAGGCGCACCGCCCTTCCGTCCAGAATGTCGATTGCAGGAAATAAGATCATTAATTGTGTCCCCCTTTGATTTCAATTATCTTGAATTTTCGCAAAATTTTTCAATAGTTTCAGTCCCGCTTCCCCGCTCTTTTCGGGATGGAACTGCACGCCGTACACGTTGCCGTAACATATCGCCGAGGGATATTCGACGTAGTATTCCGTCATCGCCGCGGCGAACCACTCTTCGGTTTTGGCGCGGTAACTGTGCACGAAATAAAACTGCGTGCCCTCCGCAATGCCCGCAAACAGCGGCGTTCTCAGCCGCGTTACGCTATTCCAGCCGATCTGCGGTATTTTTCCCTCTTCGAAACGCACGACCTCGCCCGGGATCAGCCCCAAGCCCTCGTTGCGCCCGTCCTCGTAACTGACTTCCAGCAAAAACTGCATGCCGAGGCAGATACCCAGTATTTTAGTGTTTACGGCGCGCTCTTTGACGTATGTATCCAGCCCCGTGCGGCGCATTTCGCGCATGCCCGCGCCGAAAGAGCCGACGCCCGGCAAAATGAGTTTTTCGCACCCGTCCAAAAGTTCGGGATCGCCCGAAACGATCGCCGTTTCGCCGATGAATTCCAGCGCTTTCTGCACGGAGCGGAGATTGCCCATGCCGTAATCGACGATGCCGAACACTTACAGCACCCCTTTGGACGAGGGGATCTCGGTGCCCGAAACCGCGACGGCGTCGCGCACGCACCTTGCGAACGCTTTGAACAGGCTTTCAGCCTCGTGATGCGCGTTGCCGCGCTTTAACAGTTTCATATAGAGATTGACGCCCGCATTGAAACAAAACGCGCGCATGAATTCTTCCACGAGTTCCGCGTCGAACTCGCCTATCTTGCCCGAAAGTTTATCCTCGAAATTGAGGAAAGGCCTGCCGCCGATATCCAGCGCGACGAGCGCTGCGCATTCGTCCATGGGTATGACGCGGTCGGCAAAGCGCGCGATGCCGCGCTTATCGCCGAGCGCCTCTTTGAACGCCTGCCCGAGACAGATGCCGATATCTTCCACGCTGTGGTGAAAATCCACGTCCGTATCGCCGTGACAGAGAACTTTCAGACCGACGTTCGCATGGACGGCAAACAGTTCCAGCATATGGTTGAAAAAGCCGACGCCCGTGTCTATTTCGTGCGCGCCCGCGCCGTCGAGATCGAGTTTCAAAACGATTTCCGTTTCTTTGGTTTTACGCGAAATTTCCGCTGTTCTCATGCTATTTTTCCTCCAAACGCACGCGGACGGCATTTGCGTGCGCGCGCAGTCCCTCGCTTTCCGCGAGACGAACGATGTCCGCGCCGTCCTCTCTGATCGCCCTTTCGTCGAATTTGATGACGCTCATCTTGCGCAGGAACAGATCCTGGTTGAGCACCTGAAAAAATTTCGCCGTTCCGCCCGTGGGAAGGATATGGTCGGGTCCCGCGAAATAATCGCCCACGGGTTCGGGCGTGCAACTTCCCAGAAACACCGCGCCCGCGCAGTCGATCGATTCCAAAAGTTCGTCCGCGTTTTCGGCGGCGATCTCCAGATGCTCGGGGGCGATCTCGTTGGCGAGTTCGCACGCCGCGCGCATATCTTCCACCAGAATCACGCCGCCGCCGTTTTCCAGCGATGCGCGCGCGATGTCTTTGCGCGGGAGAAATTCGATCTGGCGCTCCACCTCTTCGCAGAGCCTTTCTGCGAACGCGGCATCGTCGGTCAGAACGATGGCGCGGGAAAGGCAGTCGTGTTCCGCCTGCGATAATACGTCCGCCGCGACGAATTTTTCCTTCTGCCGCCCGTCGGCGATGATCAAAATTTCGCTCGGCCCCGCGAGCATGTCGATCCCCACGTCGCCGTACACTTCCTTTTTCGCAAGCGTGACGAAGATATTGCCCGGACCCGCGATGACGTCCGCCTTGGGAATGCTTTCCGTGCCGTAGGCGAGCGCGGCGATCGCCTGCGCGCCGCCCGCTTTGAACAGCGCAGTGACGCCGCATTCCTTTGCCGCCACCAGCACGGCGGGATCGACCTTGCCGCCTTTGGCTGGCGTAACCGCGTAAATTTCCTTTACGCCCGCCGCTTTCGCGGGAAGGACGCCCATTAAAACAGAACTGGACAGGGGCGCCGTGCCGCCGGGCACGTAAATGCCCGCCCGCCGCACGGGCCGCACAACATAGCCCGTCGTTCTGCCGTTTTCGGTGCGGATATCCGATTGCAAGGGATTGCGCGCGTGATAATCGTACACGTTTTTCACCGCTTTTTTCAGGGAAACGAGAAAATCTTCGCTCACCTCTTTATAAGCGTTTTGATATTCTTTTTCGCTCACGCGCACGGTATCGGCGGTAAGAACGCTGCCGTCGAATTTTTCCGCATAGGCAAAAAGCGCCTTATCCCCGCGCTTTTGCACGTCGCGCACGATCTCTTTTACCGCCGCAACTTTCGCCGCGTCGTCGAATTTTCCGCGCACGAGGATCTCTTCCGCCTCGTCCGCGTTCGCGTATATCTTCATAAACTACCTGTCAAACATATTTTTTCATTTCGCCGATGAGGGGCAAAATTTCGTCCGCTTTGGTCTTTAAACTCACTTTATTGGCAATGAGCCGCGCGGAAATATCGAACACCTCTTCCAGAACTTCCAGCCCGTTGGCGCGCAGCGTGCCGCCCGACTGCACGATATCGAAGATCACGTCCGATAGCCCCGTGAGCGGCGCTAACTCGATGGAGCCGTTGAGTTTAATGATCTCCACGTCCTCGCCGCGGCTGAAATACAGGCGCTTGGCGGTATTCACGTATTTGGTCGCAACCCGCAAATGCGCGCCAGCCTTTTTTTCGTTCTCGGGAAAACCCGCCACGCACAGTTTGCATTTTTCAAAGCCCAGATCGAGCATTTCGTACAGATCGCACCCGGCTTCGAGCAGTGTGTCTTTGCCCACGATGCCGATATCCGCGATGCCGTATTCCACATAGGTGGGCACGTCCGACGGCTTGACGAAAAAGAACTTGAACTTTTTGTCCGCCGTTTCCAAAACGAGTTTGCGCGTTTCTTCCTTTAAAATTTCCGCGCGGATGCCGCACTTGATAAAGATATCCGCGCACTTTTCCGCGAGCCGCCCCTTGGCGAGAGCCACGTTGATCATAATTTTTGCAAACCTCCCGCCGTCGCCTCGAACTTTTCGCCGCCGCGCGATCTCAAGATCTCTTCCGACGCCGCGCCTTCGGGCAACAAATCGCAACTCGCGCCCTCTTTCACATACTTCCGATAGGCGGCGTAGCCGTTCGCTTCGCCCCCCTTGCGGCAGATGACGGTGATTGCGGGTTCGGGAACGTCTATTGTCTTTCCCGCCTCTTCCAGAGCAGCGAGAACGCGCTTCAAGCCGATCGCGAAACCGATGGCGGAAACGCCCCTGCCGAACTCCGCGGCGAGGCCGTCGTAGCGCCCGCCCGAAAGTAGCGGCGCGCCCACGCCCGCGGCAAGACCCGTGAACACGATGCCCGAATAGTAATCGAGGCTCTTCACGGTCCCGAGATCGAACGAAACGTATTTTTCATAGCCCATTTCGCAAAGATACGCGTACACCTCTTTGAGTCGCGTGAGCGCGGACAGCGCGGCGGGATTTTCAGTGAGTTTTTCCGCCTCTGCCAAAACTTCCACGCCGCCGAACAGCGACGGGAGCGCCAGAATCGCGCCGAGCGCGCGCCCGTTTGCGTTGTATTTTTTCAAGGAAAGTTCGGTATTGATGGCGTCCTTCGCGTTGACGTAGCCGCGCACTTCCTCCGCCTCCTCGGCGGACAGCCCGCTGCCCTCCAAAAGTCCCTTGAAAAAGCCGACGTGCCCCACGTCGATGATGAAATTTTCCACGCCCGCGGCGGCAAGGCAGTCGATGGCGAACGCGA
Source organism: Candidatus Borkfalkia ceftriaxoniphila (assembly GCF_004134775.1). Classification (NCBI taxonomy): domain Bacteria; kingdom Bacillati; phylum Bacillota; class Clostridia; order Christensenellales; family Christensenellaceae; genus Candidatus Borkfalkia; species Candidatus Borkfalkia ceftriaxoniphila. Next base: position 1,335,258 of record NZ_SDOZ01000002.1, on the reverse strand, counting down.
CGAGTTGCGCGTCCGCGAACGCGCCGTCCGAGCCGAACACTTCCACGCCCGCCTGCGATACTTCGCGGTAGGAATTGCCCGACGCGGAAAAATCGTAAATGTCGGAAAAATAGCAGAGTTTCGCGCTCGGCGCGGTCATTTTCGTCGCCGCGATGCGCGCGACCGCCAACGTCATATCGGGGCGCAGAACGATGAGATTGCCGTCCTTATCGGTCATTTTAAACATTTTCGACTGCGGAATGGGGCTTTTGATGCCCGCGTACGTGTCGAAATATTCCAGTCCCGCCGTCTGAACGAATTCATAGCCCGAAAGCAGAAATTCGCGGCGCAGCGCCTCCTTGACGCGGTTGACGTTGTAGCACTCTCTTTCGAGGCTGTCCCGCACGCCCTGCGGGAGTTTGACGTAATTCATTCTTTCTTTCCTTACACAAAAAATCGTGAATACATTTTATCATTTTTACAGCAATTCGTCAATGCTAATTGAGCACAACGTCCTTCAATCCGCTGTATTTTTTGAGCGCGAGCGCCGCGAGCGCTTCTACGCCGCCCGCCTCGAACGCCTCGTCGGAAAGTTTTTTCGCCGTAAAGATGACCGAGGGCGGATAGCGCAGGTTGCGTATCTCGTTGATGAACTTGCCGCTCTGGCGCGTGCCGAGAAAATCGCCGCTGCCGCGCATTTCCAGATCGTATTCCGCGATCTTGAATCCGTCCGTGTTGTTTTTTAATACGGCGAGCCGCGCGCGCGCCTCCTCGCCGTCCGCGCCCAAAAGAAGGAAACAGTAACTCTGTTTGCTGCCCCGCCCCACGCGTCCGCGCAGTTGGTGCAACTGGGAAAGCCCGAACCGCTCGGCGTTGTAGACGATCATGATGGTGGCGTCGGGCACGTCCACCCCTACTTCGATGACTGTGGTGGAAACCAGGCAGTCGAACTTTTTTGCCTTGAAGTTTTGCATGATCTCCGCCTTTTCTTTATCCTTCATCTTGCCGTGCAGAAGGGCGAACCTGACCGAAGGCAGGCGGTTTTTCAGTTCGTCGAAAAGTTCGGTCACGCTCATGACCGAGCCCTCCTCGTCCTCCTCGATCTTGGGACAGACGAAATAACTCTGATTGCCCGCCTTCGCCTCTCTTCCCACGTAGGCGAGCATATCGTCGTACTTGCGCGAGGGAACGATCGCCGTGGTCACAGGCGCGCGCGCCTTGGGCTTATCCTTGATCTCGGTGATGTCGAGATCGCCGTAAAAGATGAGCGAGAGGGTGCGGGGAATGGGCGTGGCGCTCATGACGAGCATATCCGCGCCCGCGCCCTTTTCCGAAAGCGCACTCCTCTGCGCCACGCCGAAACGGTGCTGCTCGTCGCACACGCACAGGGCGAGCGAGGCGAATTCCACGTCGTCCTGCAAGACGGCGTGCGTGCCGCACACGACGTCGAGTTCTCCCGCCGCGAGGGCGGCTTTGACGCTCTTTTTTTCCTTCGCGGAGGAAGAACCGCTCAAAAATCCCGCGCGGAACTCGGGAAGATAGCGGCAAATCAACTGATAATTCTGCTCGGCGAGCACTTCCGTGGGCGCGAGCATCGCCGCCTGATACCCGCTCGCGAGCGCCATATAGATGCCGCAGATCGCGACCGCGGTCTTTCCGCTGCCCACGTCGCCCTGCAACAGGCGGTTCATGCGGTTGGGCGAATGCACGTTTTCGTAAATATCGTCCACGGCGCGTTTCTGCCCCTCCGTCAGGGGGAAGGGAAAACGGGCGCAGAATGTTTCGACCTGCTCTCTCGTGCACGTATAGCGCAGCACGCGCGCGTCGTCCTTGCCGCCTTTGATGACCTTGAATGCGGAGATGAGGATAAAATATTCTTCCAAAGCGATGCGTTCCGCAGCCGCGTCCTTGTCCGCAAACGTCACGGGATTATGAATGTCGGAATACGCTTTTTTCAGATCGGAAAGCGCATACTTTTTCCGAACGGCAGGCGGGATCGCGGAAACGAGCGCGACTTTTCTGAGCGCGTCCGCCACCGCGTCGCGCACGGCGCGCTGGGAAAGCGAGCCCCGCAAGGGGTACACGGGCACGATGCCCTTGAGCCTGTAATTTCGTTCCAGCGGCTCGAACGTGGGATTGACCATGGAGGGCGCGCCGTACTTGTTCTGCACGCGGCCGTAAAAGAGGTATTCCCCGCCGCTTTTCAGTTTGTCGCGCACGTAGGGCGCGTTGAACCAGACGGCGGAAAAGGGCTCGCCGTCGTTTTCGCACCACACTTTGACAAAGGAGCGGCGCCCCGTGGAAACCGTCTGCGGCGCGGACGAAACGCGGCAGGAAACGAGCACCACGTCGTTGTGATAGCACGCGGACAGGCGCGAGGTCGTCGTCAGATCGAGATATGCGCGCGGATAAAAGCGCGCCATGTCTTCCGCCGTAAATATATTGAGTTTGTTGAGGTCTTTCGCGCGTTTGTCGGAGATCCCCTTCAATTCGGTCAGTTTCATTTTTTCGGTCCCAAAAAAATCAAAAGCGGGGCGCATAAAACTCCCCGCTGCTTTTTCCTATTCCAAAGATACCAGATAATAATAGATGGGCTGCCCGCCGTAATGATAATCGACGTCGCAATCGGGAAACCGTTCGGAAACCTTTGCCGCGAGCGCCTCCGCATCCTCTTCCGCAACGTCCTTGCCGAAGTACAGCGTGATGATCTCGTGGGTGCCGTCTTTCAGTTTTTCCAACAGCGTCAAGACCGTGTCGTCCACGGTGTCGCCCTTGGAAAGAATTTTTTTGTCGTCCAACCCGATGATATCCCCTTCCTTGAGTTGGAACCCGTTCAGGCTGGTCGAACGCACGGCGTAGGTGACTTGTCCCGCCTTGACGTTGTCCATCGAGTGGATCATGTCCGTCTTGTTCTCCTCGCTGGAACTGTCGGGGTTGAACGCGAGCGCCGCCGCAAAGCCCTGCGGCACGTTTTTCGTGGGGATGACGTGTATCGTGCGGTTGGTCACGAGCGCTTTCGCCTGTTCCGCCGCTAAAATGATGTTTTTATTGTTGGGGAACACGAACACGTGCTCCGCGTTGATCCTCTGCACCGCGTCCGCAATGTCGCTCGCGCTGGGGTTCATTGTCTGCCCGCCCTCGATTACGCGGTCTACCAGAAGATCTTTGAATATTTCCGAAAGCCCGTCGCCTGCGCAGATGGCGAGCATACCCATTTCCTTTTTCTCCGCCTCGCGCTTGGCGCGGAGCGCCCTGTTCTGTTCGAGCATGTTCTCGATCTTCACTCTGTCGAGTTCGCCGAGTTCCACCGCCGAAGAGAGCGCGAGCCCGGGATTATTGGTGTGCACGTGCACTTTCACGAGTTCCAGATCGCCGATGCAGATGACGGAATCGCCGATGGTCATCAGTTTTTCTTTGAGTTTGTCTATGTCCGCGAGCGTCGTCTGTTTTTTGAGGTTGATGATGAAAAATTCCGTGCAGTAGGCGAATTCAATTTCGCCTAGATCGAGATTGACGATATCCGAATTGTCGCCGAACGCGTCTTCCGAATCGGAAGTTTCGGGTTCGTATACGGCGGACTCGTCCACCTCTTCGCCGTTGAGAACGGACAAAAATCCGCGGTACACGCACAAAAGCCCCATGCCGCCCGAGTCCACGACGCCTGCTTTTTTCAATACGGGCAGAAGTTCGGGCGTCTTGGCGAGCGCCTCTTCGCCCTTTTTGATGACCGCGTCCAAAAACGCGTTGAATTCTTTGTATCTGGGAGCCGCCTGTTTGGCAAACTCGCTCATCAGGCGCGCCACGGTGAGCATTGTGCCTTCCTTGGGCTTGGACACCGCGCCGTAAGCGACCTGCGTGCCGCATTCCATAGCCTTGGCGAACGCTTTGATGGTGATCTCGTCGTACTTTTTGATTTCCGAACAGATCCCGCGAAACAACTGGGACAAAATGACGCCCGAATTGCCGCGCGCCCCTTTCAAGGCGCCCTTGGCGACCGCGTCGCAAAGTTCGGGCAGACGATTGGACGAGCATAGACCGAGTTCTTTGACCGCCGATTGTATGGTCAAAGACATATTGGTCCCCGTATCGCCGTCGGGGACGGGGAATACGTTCAATGAATCTACTTTCGCTCTGTTTATTTCAAGCACGCGCGCTCCCGAAATAATCATTTTGCGGAACTCGGCGCTGTTAATCGTTTTCGGCATGAAAAAGCAATCTCCTTAGATCCGGGACAGAATTACAGTCTGACCCCGATAATATTTACGTTGACCGTGTCAACTATCATACCCGTAAATTTCTCGACTCTGTATTTGACGCTCTCTTTCAAAGATTCGGCGACGGCGTTGATGGAGACTCCGAATTTTATAATGACGTACACGTCGATATAGATCCTGTCCCCGCTCGTCGTGACTTTCACGCCCCGCCCCTGCGTCTTTTTATTGAATAACTCGGAGAGGCTGTCCGTAAAACGGCGCGACACGGTTTCGACAATTCCGTAGCACTCTAAAGCCGCCTGCGAGGCGACTTTGGCGATGGCCATGTCGGATATGGAAATATTGCCGTAAGCATTGCTCGTTTTTACTGACATAATAACACTCCTGTATCACTGCTATTTTAAACTATTTTCACATAATTTGCAAGAAAAATACGAACGCGGACAATACATTTTTTTATTTTTCATAATTTTTGCGCAAAACGCCGTAAAAATAATTGCTTTTTTTCGGATATTTTGATAAGATAACAATGCTCGTTTCGGGCATAGCGCGGTTTCGCGCTGTTTATCATGATTATTTACCGTGGAGGTGTTTGATATGTCAAGAGTTTGCGTCGTTTGTCAGAAGGGGCAGAGTGCGGGTAACAACGTGAGCCACAGTAACCGCAAAACGAGAAGAACTTTCAAAGCCAACGTACAGAAAGTAAAGATCGTAAAGGACGGCAAAGTCGAGTCCGCTTACGTCTGTGCGCGCTGCTTGAAGAGCGACAAAGTCGAAAGAGCGTAACCGTTTTTGATTTTGAACTTTTCGCCCGCCTTCGGTTTTCCGAGAGCGGGCTTTTTTCCGTATTCGCAAAAACAAGGGGGTTCCCGTTCGGGAGCCCCCTTGTTTTACTTGCGCACAAAGACTCTTAAAACTTTTCGTATGACGAGGGGCGGTTTGATACAGATGATCCTCAAATGACGTTCACTCCTTTCCGCTCACGATTTTAAATACGAAAAGCGCGCCGCCGTCGCAAAAGATTTCCGCCTCGTCGGAAAGTGCGACGTTGCTCACGCCGCGGCAGCTCCCCGCCAGCAGGGTCAAGTCGGTAAGCGGATACTTTACCCCGCTACTCTCCATTATATGCGCCTCGTATCCCACGGGTGCGAGGCTGAACGTCCTGCCTTTACAGCCGCGGATCGGGAAACGCCCGCTCTCGCAGGAAATTTCGCTCGTTTTCGTGTACATCACCGCGTGCGCGCCGCGAAGCCGCGCCGCGTACAGCAACTGGATATTGCCCCAGAGATGGTCTTCCCTGCCGCCGCCTCCGCCGTAGATGGAAATTTCTTTCAGTCCCGCTTCCAGCAGTTTTTCCAGCGCGAGTTCGCCGTCGGTAAAGTTTTTTTCTTCGGGGTATCTGACGCCGTTTTCGGGCACGTAACCCAAAGAATCGAAATCGCCCGTCAGAAGGTCTACGCGCCCCGCTTTTTCCATTGCCCAGCGGTACGCGCCGTCGCAGCAGGCGACGAAATCGTCTTTCTCCACGCGGATCTTTTCTTCGGGCGGCTCGCCGTTTAGTAAAAGAATGCCTTTCAACTTATTTTCCTCTTTTCAGCGCGGCGATGGTCCCCTCCATATCGTCGGAACAAAAGACCGTATTGCCCGCCACCAAAATATTGACGCCCGCCGCGACGATCCCGCCGCAGTTCTGCAAATTCACGCCGCCGTCGATCTCCACGTCGGCATCGGGATTGCAGCGATCGAAGATCGCGCGCGCCTCCCGCGTTTTTTCCAGCACGTGCGGAATGAATTTCTGTCCGCCGTAGCCAGGAAATACGCTCATGACGAGCAGCATATCCACCTCTTCGAGCACGCCGTACACGGCGGAAAGGGGCGTATCGGGATTGATGACGGCGCCGCACTTCGCGCCCAGAGAGCGAATGAGGCGCAGCACGTCTTTGAGCGATGCGCCGCACGCCTCGTGATGTACGGTGACGATATCCGCCCCCGCTTTGATAAAGTTTTCCACGTGCCGTTCGGGCCGCTCGATCATCAGGTGCACGTCGAGCGGCAGCGAAGTATGTTTTCTGATATCGCGCACCATGTGATGCCCGAAAGTGATATTGGGCACGAAACTGCCGTCCATCACGTCGCAATGGATCAAATCGGCGCCCGCTTGCTGTAAAGTTTCCACCGCCTGCCCCATCGCGGAAAAATCCGCCGATAGAATGGAAGGCGCGATCTGGATGTGTTTCATTGTAACTCCTTTGTGTCGCTTTGGTCATCTTGCACTTCGCGCAGTCTTTTCGCGCGAAGTTGGCCGCAGGCGCCGCCGATGTCCGCGCCGATCTGGCGGCGCAGGGTGGCGGAAAGCCCGCTCTTTTCCAATATCCCCAAAAAACGGTACGCTTCCTTTTCCGAAACGGACGAAAGACGTTTTTCCTTGACTTCGTTGAGGCGGATGAGATTGACGTGGCATGGCCTGCCCTTTAAAAGTTCCGCCAAAAGTTCCGCGTGGCGCTTGTCCGCGTTTTCGCCGTCTATGAGCGAATATTCGAAAATATACCGCCGCCCCGTCTTTTCGAAATAATAGGCGCACGCCTTTAAAATATCTTCGATCTTATACGCGTTCGCCACGGGCATGATCTTTTTGCGCTCCTCGTCGAGCGGCGAGTGCAGCGACACGGTCAGATTGACGGGCAGATTTTCCTCGGCGAGTTCGTACATTTTCGGCACGAGCCCGCAGGTGGAAAGGCTGATGTTGCGCGCGCTGATACAGATGCCGCCCTCCGCCGTGACGTTTCTGAGAAACTTCACGGTATTTGCGTAATTGTCGAGCGGCTCGCCGCTGCCCATGAGCACGACGTTGGTGACGGCGCGCTTTTCGAGCGTGCCGCCGCGGCGCGCGTTGACGGCGAGCACCTGCGACAAAATTTCGCCGCCCGTCAAATCGCGCACCAGCCCGTTTAAGCCCGACGCGCAGAAAGCGCAGTTCATGCGGCAGCCGACCTGCGTGGAAACGCACTGCGTGCAGCCGTATTTATAACGCATCAACACGCCTTCGACGATGTTCCCGTCCGCGAGTTCAAACAGATACTTTTCCGTGCCGTCGGACGAAACGAACGTTTCGCGGATCTTCACGGGCTCGTCTTCAAACCGTTCGCAAAGTTTCGCGCGCAGCGTTTTGGAAAGTTCGGATAGTTCGGAAACGCGCTTTCCCTGCATCAGCCCGCGGAAGATCTGCGCGGCGCGGAACTTCCGCTCGCCCCACTCTTCCATCAAAATTTGCAATTCGGAAAGGGAATGATCCTGTAAAATCTCTTTCATCGTTTCCTCAGTTTTGCGACGTAAAAGCCCGCGCCCGACGAGATATGGGGCAGAAACTGCACGCCGAACCTCGTTGTCTTTCCCGCGAGCGGGCTATGTATTTTTTCCGCGGTAAAAGCGGGATTTTCCTTTAAAAAGCGCCCGACCACGTTGTCGTTTTCTTCGCGGAACACCGAACACGTGGAATAGTACAGCGCGCCGCCCTCTTTCACGTAGCGCGAACAGGCGGAAAGTATGGCGAACTGCGTTTCGGGAAGTTCGGTAAGGCTCTTTTCCGTGCGGAACAGTTTGATATCGGGATTATCGCAGACGACGCCGAAACCCGAGCAGGGCACGTCGCACAGGACGCCGCCGAACGCGTTTTCATAGGCGGGATCGAACACGGACGAATCGCGGCAGACTGCCGTGACGTTGTTTACGCCCATGCGCGCGGCGTACTGTCCGATGAGTTTTACGCGGTGCGGATGCAGTTCGAACGCCGTAACTTCTCTGCACTTTGCCGCCAGAAGCACGCTCTTGCCGCCCGGCGCGGCGCACGCGTCCAAAAAGCGTTCGGCGGGTTCCACAGCGTCGCAGACGGCGATTGAGCCGATTGACTGAAAGGTATATTTCCCCTCGTCGTAGCCCTCTCCGCGGCGGAAAGAGGAAAAGCGATAAACATGGTCGAAAGGCGTCTTTTCCCCGCCCCGAGCCAAAACGTTTTCTTCCTCTTGGGAACAGGCAAAACGCACGCACGCTTTGTTTTCTCGGAACGCGAGTATTTTTTCCGCCTCGTCGCCGTACTCTTTCAAAAGGCGGCGGACGGCGTATGCGGGATAAGAATATTTTTGCGCGAGCACCGCGATTTTATCCGCAGGCACGGGCACTTTTTCCGCGTCGAACGCGCGCAGAAATGCGTTCAGAAAGCCCGCGGCGCCGCCCTTTCCCAACTTTTTGCACAATTCCACCGCGTTGTCGGTGATCATATAGCGGGGCTTGTTCATAAAAAGCAGCAGATAGAGGGAGATTTTCAGCAGAATACGCACGGGAAGTTTGGGGCTTTTGGGCGCGAACGCGCGGATACAGTCGTTGAAATAGCCGTCGTTTTCCAGAACGCCGTAAGATATTTTTACCGTACGAGCGCGGTTCGCCTCTTCCATCGGCGTATCGGCGAGCGCCTGTTTGAGATACGCGCCGCCGCCGTAAACTTTGGAAAGGACGAGATAGGGATCACAGAAAGGATTCGTCATGCGTTTTCTCCCGTCAGCACGTCGCCGACGGCGATCTTGCGCCCGTTGACGAAGTCGGCGGCGCGCATGCGCTTGCCGCCCTCCGCCTGCACTTCCAGAAGGCGCACCGCGCCTTTCCCCGCCCGTACCAGAATGCCTCTCTTATCCGCGGCGATCACTTCGCCCGAGGCGCCTACCTCCCCTTCGGCGGTTTCCGCAAAAAAAACGTTGAGCGCCTTGCCGTTAAGATAAGTATAGGCGACGGGCGCGGGGTTCATGGCGCGGATGAGGTTTACGATCGCGGCCGCGTCCTCGGTAAAATCGATGCGCGCGTGCTCCTTTTTGATTTTTTTCACGAGCGTCGCCCGATCGTTATCCTGCGGCGTCAAGACAGCCTTGCCGCCCTTTAAAAGAGCGAGCGCCTCGACGATGCAGTCCGCGCCGAGCGCGGAAAGTTTTTCGGACAGCGTGCCTGCCGTATCCTCGGGGGCAATCGGGATACTCTTTTGCAGCAGCATATCCCCCGTATCCAGCCCGACGTCCGTCTTCATGACGGTGATGCCCGTTTCCGTTTCCCCGTTCAGAATACACGCGGCCACGGGGGACGCGCCGCGGTATTTGGGGAGCAGGGAAGCGTGGATATTATAGACGCCCGCGGGAAACGCGTTCAGAACGCTTTCGGTGAGCAACTGGCCGTACGCGCAGGTCACCATGAGATGGGCGCGCAGGCTTTCAAGTTCCCCGATATGTTCGCGGATCTTGGGAAAATCCAATACGGGAATGCCGCGCGAGCGCGCGAAAACTTTGAGCGGCGTGGGCGTAACGATCGCCTTTCGCCCCACGGGCTTGTCTGGCTGGGTGACGACTGCCGCCACCTCGTAACCTTCCTCTAAAATTTTTTTCAAGGGCAGAACCGAAAATTCGGGCGCGCCCGCAAAGACGAGTTTCATAGCCGCTCCTTTTTAATCCCTGGCGCCTTCCACAAATTCGGCGCGGTCGATATAGAGAACGCCGTCGAGATGGTCGAGTTCGTGGCACACCGCGCGGGCGAAAAAGCCCTTTGCGACGAGCGATTGTTTTTTACCGTACCGATCGAAAAACTCTACCTTGACCACGTTGGGGCGGGTGACGACGCCGTGCTTTCCGCGCACGGACAGACAACCCTCGAAACCCGTCTGGCTGCCCCTCGATTCGACGATGACGGGATTGACGAACTCGAAAAACCCTTCGTCCACGTCCACCACCACCGCGCGGCGCAAAACACCCACCTGCGGCGCGGCGAGCCCCGCGCCCTCTTCTTTTTTTACGGTATCTTTGAGATCGTCCAAAAGCATCCACAACTTTTCGTCGAACGAAGTCACTTCGAAACATTTTTTACGCAGGACGTCGTCGCCTACCTGCACAACTTTTCTGATTGCCATTTTGCTCCTCTTTTACATATGTATTTCCGCGCAACTTAACTGAGATTGGCGGGATTTTCTTCCACGTAGACGAGAACGTCCTTTCTCTTATGCGCCGCTGCGCATTCGTATATTTGCGGAAGAAGGGATTCGTCCGCGATCCGCATCAGCACCTGAAAGCGGAATTTATTCTGGATACGCTTGATGGGCGCCTTCATTTTATTGAAAAACAAAAATTTTTCGCGGTTGCTTTCGAACAGTTCTTTGAGAGGGAAATATACCTCTTTGAGCGCTTCGAGCGCCTTTTTCTCCTCTTCGGAGGAAACCATCACGCGCACGATCTTTGCAAAGGGCGGAAACGCGGTCGCCTTTCTGAGGGAAACTTCGTGTTCGAAAAATCCCTTGTAATCGTACGTTACCGCGTAGCGCAGGATATAATTTTCGGGATCGAACGTCTGCAAGACCACCTTACCCTTTTCCCGCGCGCGGCCGCTGCGCCCCGCGACCTGCGTGATGAGCTGATAGGTACGCTCGCCGCTGCGGTAATCGGAAAAATGCAGGCTCATGTCCGCGTCGAGAATCCCCACGAGCGTGACGGAAGGAAAGTCGTGCCCTTTGGCGATCATCTGCGTGCCGACCAATATGTCCGCCTGCCGCTCGGAAAACGCCTTTAAAATTTTGAAGTGCCCTTCCTTGCCCGCCGTCGTGTCGTTGTCCATGCGCAAAATACGCGCCTCGGGAAAGATCTTTTTCAGTTCCCCCACTACTTTCTGCGTGCCTGTGCCCGTGTAGTTCAAATGCACGCCGCCGCATTCGGGACAGGCGGAGAGCATATGGTACGACGCGCCGCAGTAATGGCATTTGAGCACGTTTTCGTCGCTGTGGTAGGTGAGCGAAACGTCGCACGCCTCGCACTTGGCGACGTAGCCGCAGTCGCGGCAGATGACGCTCTGCGCGAAGCCGCGGCGGTTCAGAAATAAAATGGCCTGGTTTCCCTTTGCAAGGCAATCTTCCAACTCCTCGCGGAGCGCCGCCGAAAACGGGGTATTGTTGCCCCGCCGCACCTCTTTTCGCATATCCGCCGTGACGATCTCCGGAAGCGGCCGCGCGTTGATGCGGTCGGGCAGTTCGTACAGTCCGAACTTTCCCTCTTTCGCCTGCAAGTACGTTTCCACCGAGGGGGTGGCGCTGCCGAGTATCAGTTTTCCGCCGTTGTATTCGGCGCGGAACTTTGCAATCTCGAACGTGGAATAGCGGGGATTGGTTTCGCTCGCATAGGAGCCGTCGTGCTCTTCGTCCACGACGATGGCGCCCACGTTTTCGACGGGCGCGAATACGGCGCTGCGCGCGCCGACGGCGATCTTCGCCTCGCCCGTCCTCAAACGCCACCATTCGTCGAATTTTTCGCCCGCCGAAAGGCCGCTGTGGATGATCGCCACGCTGTGACCGAACTTTGCCCGCAGTTGGGAAAGCATCTGCGGCGTAAGTGAAATTTCAGGCACCAGAAAGATTGCGCTCTTTCCCTCTTCCAGCATTTTTTTGATGAGGGTGAGATAAATTTCCGTCTTGCCGCTGCCCGTCACGCCGTGTACGAGATGCACCGTCTTATTCGAGGCGAGAATGCCCTCCACCGTTTTTTTCTGCGCGTCCGTCAGGGCGCGTTCCTCATGTTCTCCCTCCACGTCTTTATAGGGCGAACGTGCGACGCGCTGTTTTTCCAGCGCGATCGCGCCCTTTTCCGCAAGCGCGTTGACGGCGGCGCGGCCGAACTTTTCGCACAGGGCAGTATAATCGAAACGCCCGTTTTCGCGGATGAATTCCAGCGCCGACAACTGTTTGTTCGCGCGGGCGGAGAGTTCGCAGTCCTTTCGATAGACCGCCACGCTCTTATAAAGTTCCCGTACGCCCCCTTTGCGCATTTCGGCGGGCAGAAAGAGCCTCAATACGAGCGCCTTGGGGCACTTATAGCGTTCGGCGATCGAATAGGCGAGTTGCAGACATTCCTCGGTTAGGACGGGGATCTCGTCGACCACGGAGAGGATATTTTTCAATCTGTCCGCGGAAAAATCCGAGGTTTCCTTGAGGCGCATCACGTATCCGTCCGCGACGCCGCGCGAAAAGGGAACCTTGACGCGGCTGCCCGCCCGCACGTTCTCGCCCGCGCGGTATTCGAATATTTTGTCCACTTCGCTGTGGGCGATGTCCACGATGACTTCGGCTATCATTTCGCTCCGTAAAAAAACAGAATGCCCCGCCTATCGAAAACGGAGCAAACAAGGGGATTTTTTCCGCAGAAATGCGGACTGAACGTTCAGTCTCTCGTCAGGGAGAGTTTGCCGCTCTCGATCTCGCGGCAGGCAAACGCGATCTCTTTCATCTTGTCGGGCAGTTCCTTGATGCCCTGATTCTGTGCCTGGTCGATGACCTGGCGCGCCCTTTTCGCCACCACGACGCACAGTTCGTAGCGTGAAGCGGGATGCTCCTTCGTACCCAGTTTTTCCACCAATTTATCTACCGCAGGTTCGTTGATCATAAAATACCACTCCTAATTTCATTTTGTTTATTCCACGTTCTGTACCTGTTCGCGGATCTTTTCTATCTCGTTTTTCAAGGCAAGACCGCAATCGGTCACTTTCAAGTCGTTGCTCTTCGAGCAGACGGTGTTGCATTCGCGGTTGAATTCCTGTACCAAAAAATCCAGTTTGCGCCCTACGCGCTCTTCCCTGCAGATATTGCGGAACTGCGCGATATGCGAACGAAGGCGCGTCAACTCCTCGTCGATGTTGGCTTTGTCGGTAAACACCGCCACTTCCGTCAAAAGCCGCGCCTCGTCGTAAGCCGCGCCGTTTAATATCTCCTTCATGCGCTCTTCCAGTTTGCTCTTGTACTGCGCCGCAACGAGGGGGGCGCGCGCGGAGATCTCGTCGACCAGTTTTTCCACCGCGTCCATGCGCGAAAGCATGTCGTCGGAAAGTTTTTCGCCCTCTTTTTTCCGCATGGCGTTGAGATTGTCGAGCGCCTTGCAAAGGGCGGCTTGCAGCGCGTTCAAAAGCGCCTCGTCCGCGCCCTGCGTCTCTTCCTGCCTGACGACGTCGGGCGAGCGCATGAGCGCCGTGAGCGTGAAGTCGTCCGCAAGGCCGGGAAACAGATCTTTGAGTTTTTTTGCGGCGGCGCAGTAGCCCGACGCGGCGCCCGCGTCCACGTACAGCGACTTGGGCCGTTCGCGCTTGTCGATATAGTTCACGAACACGTCCAGATGCCCGCGCGTGATCCTTTCGCGCACTGCGGAACGGATGATCTCTTCGTAAGCGTTGAAAATTTTCGGGCTCTTGATCGCCACGTCCAGATAACGGTTGTTCACCGTTTTCACTTCGACGGAAATCTCGATGCCGTCCGCTTTGTATTCGCCTTTGCCGAAGCCGGTCATACTGAACATGGAGTCCTCTCCCGCTTTTTCGTTCTCGTGTGTATTATAGCAAAATATGCAAAAAAATTCAAGTAAAAACGGCGCTATTGCAGCATTTTGGAAAATTCCTCTTCATCGACGATGCGGATGCCGAGGCTTTGCGCCTTATCCAGTTTACTGCCCGCGGCCTCGCCCGCCACGACGAGCGTGGTTTTGCCCGTAACGGCGCTCTGGCACACGCCGCCGCGTTCTTCGACGGCTTTCTGCGCGTCGCTGCGCTTGAAATTTTTCAGCGTGCCCGTCAGAACGACGTTTTCGCCCGAAAATATCCCCTCCGCGCGCTTTTTGACAAAGGGCGATACGCCCGCCGCAAACAGTCTTCCGATCTCTTCCCTGTTTTCGGGCGAGGAAAAATATTCGACGACGTTCGCCGCCGTCTTTTCGCCGATATTTTCCAGTGCGACGAGATCTTCCGCCGTCGCCTCCGACAGCGCTTCGACCGAGCCGAAACGCGCCGCCAGATCTTTGGAGGCGACTTTTCCGATGCCGTCGATGCCGAGCGCGAACAAAAAGCGGTCGAGAGGCGCCTGTTTGGACTTTTCCAGCGCGCCCAGAAGATTTTTGATTTTTTTGTCGCCGAACCCTTCCAGCCGCGAAAGTTTTTCTTTATCCAACGAGTAGAGATCGGAAAAATTCGATACGCCCAGAACGTCGATGAGTTGATACGCGGTCATCTCGGAAAAACCTTCGACGTCCATACCGCCCTTGGAGGCGAAATTGGCGAGCGCAGCCGCCACGCGCGGGCGGCACTTTTTGTTGGGACAGAACACGTTCGCCCCCTCTTCGAAAAGTTCCGCGCCGCAATAGGGGCAGAAAAGCGGCTTTTGGATATCCACGCTCTCGCCCGTGTGCTCGTAGGCGCCTAAGATCTCGGGGATCACCTCGTTGCTGCGGCGGATGAGTACGCGCGAACCGATCTTGACGTCCTTGCGCAGTATGTCTCCGAAGTTGTTGAGCGTCGCTTTTCTGACGGTCGCGCCCGCAAGTTCGACGGGGGAAACGGTGGCGAGCGGCGTGAGTTTGCCCGTGCGCCCCACCTGCCAGGTGACGTTTTCCACCGTGGTAACGGCCTCTTCCGCCTCGAATTTGAAAGCGATCGCCCAGCGCGGAAATTTATCGGTGGCGCCGAGCGTGTCGCGCGCGGAAAATTCGTTGACTTTGACGACCGCGCCGTCGGTCAGAACGTCCAGCCCCTTGCGGCTCATTTCGATCCTTTCGATGGCTTCGAGCACCTGATCGCCGCCCGTACAAATTTCGAAAAAGCCGAAGACTTTGAATCCTTGTTCCTTTAAAAAGGCGACCGCCTCGCTCTGGGAATGCAAAAAGGGCTCGCTCGTGTAATTGACGTCGTAAAAATAGATCTCGGGCTTTCGCGCCGCGGTTACCGACGGATCGAGATTGCGGATGGCGCCCGCGGCGGCGTTGCGCGCGTTTTTGAGCGGCTCCGCCGCCGTTTTATTGTAATTTTCCAGAACGGAAAGGCGGATGATCGCCTCCCCTTTCACTTCCAGCGTGCCCTGATAGGGTATGGAGAGAGGGAAACTTTTGATGGTGAGCGCCTGCGCGGTGACGTCCTCTCCGACGCTCCCGTTGCCGCGCGTGGTCGCGCGCACGAATTTCCCCTCCTCGTAGGTGAGGCACATCGTGAGCCCGTCGAATTTGTATTCCACGGTATAGCCCACCTCGCCGCACGCCTTTTCGACGCGCGTGAAAAAGGCGCGCATCTCGTCCTCGGTGACGGCTTTATCCAGGCTGTACAGCCGTTCGATATGCTCGTGGCGGGAAAACGCCTTGACGGGCTCGCCCCCCACCCTTCGCGTGGGAGAATCGAACAGCACTTCGCCGCTCTCTTGTTCCAGTTGCTTGAGTTCGTCGTACAGCCTGTCGTATTCGCGGTCGGGCACGGACGGATCGTCGAGTACGTAATATTCGTACGCGTAGCGATTGAGAAGTTCCACGAGTTCGCGCATTCTCTGCATAGAGTTCACCTCAGCCGATGATTTCGATGGGCGCCAACTGTGCGGAAAGTTGTTTGATGCCCAATCCCGCAAAGCTCACGTTGAGCACGAGCGCGCTTCCCTCGCCTTTGGTGGAAACGATCATGCCCTCGCCGAATTTGGCGTGACGCACTTTGACCCCCGCGCGGAATTTCGAATAATCCTTGCCGGGCTTTACGGTATGTATGCCGTACGGCGCGCTCTTTTGCGCGCTTTTCGCGCCCCCGAAACTCGAAGCCGCCGAGTAGGAGGAAGAGGGTCCGGCGGGAAGATCGCTCTGATAGCCGTAATCCTCGTCCCGCTTATCTTTGAAAGACTGATAGGAACGCCGCGCCGCCGCGCCGTCGCGATAGCCCCCGTAGGAGGAGCGCGCCGCGCCCGCGTAGCCGTATTCGGAATATCCCGAATAGCCGCGCGGCTTTTCTTCTGCGCCGAGCAGAGAGGAAAGTTCGCCGATAAACCGCGATTGCAGCGTCATCGAGCGTTCGCCGTACAGATAGCGGCTCTTGGAACGGGTGAAAAACAGCCGTTCGCGTGCGCGGGTGATGGCGACGTACATCAGCCGCCGCTCCTCTTCCAGTTCGTTGGTATCGATCGCCGCGCGGGAAACGGGCATGATGTTCTCTTCCAGCCCCGCCAAAAACACGACCTTGAATTCCAGCCCCTTGACCGAATGGATGGTGGCGAGCGTCACGTATTCGGTCTCGTCCATCTCGTCGGTGTCCGAACTCAAAGTCACCTGGTTCAGAAAGTCGGAAAGGAGCGCGTCCTTGTTGAGTTTGCAGAACTCGTCGATGGAGTTGACGAATTCGTCGATGTTCGCCTTTTTGTTGATGCTCTCGTCCGAATCGTCGGCATACATGGAAAGGATGCCGCTGTCGTTGATGACGTCGCGGATGAGTTCGTCAGGGCTTTCGTCCGCGCCCTTGACGACGAGATTTTTCAAAAGATTGCCGAATGCCGCAAGTTTAGATTTGCTGCCCGCGTTGAGGGGCAGCGCGTCGAGGTCCAAAATCGCGTCGTACACGGAAAGTTCGGTCTGCGCCGCGTAATCTTCCAAAACCTGCACGGTCTTGGCGCCTATGCCCCGTTTGGGCACGTTGATGACGCGCGTGACCGCCTCGCTGTCGAAGGGATTGTTGATGATGCGAAGGTACGCCAGAAGGTCTTTGATCTCTTTTCGCTCGTAGAAACGGAAACCGCCGAAAACCTTATACGGAATGTTGTATTTGGAAAATTCCTGCTCATACGAGCGGGTGAGCGCGTTGATGCGCATGAGCACGGCGAAATCGGAAAATTTATAGCCCCTGTTCATCAAATCGGAAATGGTGCGCGCCGTAAAGAGCGCCTCGTCCTGCTCGGTCTCCGCCTGAAAATACTTGGCTTCCTCGCCGTCGTTATTTTCCGTCCAGAGTACTTTTTCCGTGCGCATGCCGTTGTTTTTGATCACTTCGTTCGCAAGTTTCAGGATATTTTTGGTGGAACGGTAATTTTGTTCCAGTTTGTACACTTTCGCGCCTTTGAAGTCCTTTTCGAAATGCAGAATATTTTCGATCTTCGCGCCGCGCCAGCCGTATATGCTCTGATCGTCGTCGCCCACGGCGAACAGGTTGCCGTGCACCACGGACAAAAGGCGCACGATCTCGTACTGCACCGCGTTGGTATCCTGAAACTCGTCCACATGAATATAGCGGAAACGTCCCGAAAGGATCTCCAACGCCTCTTTATCCGCGGACAACAGGCGCAGCGTTTCCGTCAGAAGATCGTCGAAATCCAGCGCGTTGTTCATTTTGAGGTGGCGGCAATACAGACCGTAGACGTTGCAGATGTCGCGGATCCCCTTGACGTCGGCATTCTTTGCGCGGTATTCTTCGGGTCCCAGCCCGAGCATTTTCGCGTTGGCGATGTGCCATTTCACGTTTTTCAAGAGTTTTTCGTCGTCGTATTCGCACTCCTGAAAGGATTTTTTGATGACGGCGGCGCGCTCTGTTTCGCTGTAAATGGAAAAATTTTTATTATAGCCCAGACGGTCGGCGAACATGCGCAGGATCCGCACGCACATGCTGTGGATGGTGCAGATCCACATGCTTTCGGCGTTGTCGATCATCAAAGACAATCGTTGCTGCATCTCCTTGGCGGCCTTGTTCGTAAAAGTGATCGCCAAAACGGAGGAAGGATATACCCCTTTTTCCTCTACAATGTAGGCGATGCGCGAAGTAAGGACGCGCGTTTTGCCGCTGCCCGCGCCCGCGAGCACCAGTACGGCGCCTTCGGTATCCAGAACGGGTTTGAGTTGATCGGGATTGAGTCTTTGCAAAATTTCGTTCATATCGTTTCCACAGTAAAATATTTTCCTCGTTATTATATCATATTTGCCGCGAAAACTCAATATAAAACTATCTGTTTTTCAACTCAAACTCGTATTCCTTTTTAAAGCGTTCCAGCGCTTTTAAATAGCGTTCGGAAAGGCGCAGAGTGTAGCGCTGTTTCTCCTCGTACCCCAAAGAGGCAAAATATTCGCGGTCGGTGAGCCGCCCGATCGCGTCGCTCACCTCGCCCTCGGTCAAAAGAAGTTCCTTCACCTTTTCGTAAAAGGCGTCGTCGTCCGCCATGCCCTTGACGGTACAGGTGACTTTGCCTGCGAAATAGCGCTCGACGAGGCTCTCGTTCATGCCCTCTTTCTTCGCGCGCGCCAACTCGTCCTGCAAACTCGATTTGTAGTCCTGCCAAAATCCCTTTTTCAGGCGCATTTTCGCTTCTTTTGCAACGCTTTTAAAGTTTTTGCCTTCCGTTTTCATGCTTTTCACTCCTTAAAGGACATCTTTCTACAATATTCGCGTAAACAAAAAGCCTGTTATCTTGGATAACAGGCTTTTGTAATCAATTTTTCACGCTTCTCTTTCTTGCCGCTTCCGACTTTTTCTTTTTCCGTACGGAAGGCTTTTCGTAATGCTCTTTGCGGCGCAGATCTCCGATGATGCCGTCGCGCGAGCATTTTCTCTTAAAACGGCGCAGCGCGCTGTCGATCGATTCGTTTTCTCCGACTTTGATGGTAGACATTCCTTTCAACCCTCCTTCGCCCAAAGCACTTATTTCATATAGCATTTATTATTTTAATATAATATTTGCAAAATGTCAAGTTTTTACAGGCGCTTTTCACGGATTTTCAGAATTCGTCCCAACCCAAAAGTTCGTCCGGCGAAATTTCGAAAAGTTTGGCGAGTTTTACGAAATTCAGCAGCGTAGGAAGCGCCTCCCCCGCCTCGTACGCTTGATAAGACTGCGCAGTGATCCCCAGCGCGTCCGCCACCTGCTTTTGCGTCCATTTGTTCGCTTTTCTGAGCCCGAAGATTTCCTTGCGGAAATTCTCGAATTCTTTTTCCTTGTTTTTTTCCATACTTACTTGACATTATACAGTTTGTAACTGTATAATGAAAAAAATACAGTTTATAACTGTTTCAAGAAAAGAGGAGAAAGGATGGGCAAAGGCAAAAAACAAGACGCGCCCGAACGGGGTTTGCCGAAATCAACCAAGCGCGCGACCGCCGCCGCACTGCCCGCGCCCGTATTCTGCTTGACCGCGCTTTTACTTTTTATCTTTATGTCGCTGCCCGTCGGAGAAGAACAAAATCTTTGCTATTATAATCTGCAAAGCGAGGGACTTTCGGCGCGCCCCATGATCACGAGCGCGGTCTGCGCCGCGCTTTTGTTTCTGGTTTCTCTTGCATATATTCTTTTTCACGCGCGCGCAAAAAACAAAAATGCGGCGCGGCTGACGTGCTCTGGCATCTGCGCATTTTTGTGTATGGGAGCGCTCACAGCCGCGTGTTCGCTTTTGAGCGAAACGGGCGCCGAGGGCTACATGATTGGCCCTGCGCCCCTGCTCTGCATCGCCTTTTCTCTGTTCGCCATCATAACGGCCGCCGTCTGCGAACTGTTCGCATTATAAAATAAACGCCCCGCAAACGTAAGTTTGCGGGGCGTTTCGCTCACAGCAGATTTTCGCCCATATTCTGGCCGCCCAGAATGTGGATATGCAGATGAAAGACGGTCTGCCCCGCGTCCTCGCCCTGGTTGATGATGACGCGGTAACCGTTTTCGATGCCCGCGAGGCGGGCGATTTCGGGAAGTTTCGCCATACACTTTCCGACGAGTCCGCGTTCCTTTTCGCCCATTTCGGAAAGATAAGAGAAGTGCGACTTGGGAACGCACAATACGTGCACCTTCGCCTGCGGGTGAATGTCGCGGAACGCGAGCATATCCCCGTCCTCATACACCTTGTCCGAGGGGATCTCCCCGCGGAGGATCTTACAGAAAATACAGTTTTCGTCCAGACTCATTTTGATTCTCCTTTCGTTTGGTTCACAGGCTCGACGAGAAGCCCGTCGGCATAGGGCCGCACGGCGACGACACCGAACTTGCCCGTATATTTCCCCGCAAGATACAGTCGGATATAATTTTCGCCGTATCCTTCGGTAAATCCGTGCTTTTCCTCCTCGCAGATCATGGAAAGCGTTTCGCCGACAAATCCGCGCTCGTACTCTTCGCGCACCTCTTTCGCCCTTTGCAGCAGGATATGCAAACGCTCGTTTTTGACGGTCGCGGGCAGTTCTTTCCACTTTGCGGCGTTCGTCCCCTCGCGGCGGCTGTAACAGAAACAGTGGATCTGCGAAAACCCGACGCGGCCGATAAAGTCCAGCGTCTCGGCGAAATCCTCTTCCGTTTCGGTGGGAAAGCCCGCGATGATATCCGTCGTGATCGCCGCGCGCGGGAAATATCTGCGTATGAGTTCAACTTTTTCGAGATATTGCGCACTCGTATAATGGCGGTTCATCTTTTTCAGCACCGCGTCCGCGCCGCTCTGCAAAGAAAGGTGAAAGTGCGGCGCGAAATCGCGCACCTTTTTCAGCGCGTCGAGCAGCCGTTCGGTGATGACGCCCACTTCCAAAGAGCCCAGCCGCAGACGGCTCTTCGCGTTCGCGACGGCAATCATCAGATCAGCGAGATCGCGTTCGCCGTCGCGGTAAGAGGAAACGTCGATGCCCGTGACGACCGTTTCCAGCGCGTCCGAACCGAGAATTTCCGCCGCCGCGCTCGCAAGGGAGCGGGAACGGCTCCTGCCGCGCAGATACGGAATGACGCAATAGGAACAGAAATTGTCGCACCCGTCCTGAATTTTGACGAACGCGCGCGTTTTCAGGTTTTTCGCGGGCGGAAGTTCGTCGTACGCCTTGTCGCCGTCGTCGATGTACACGCCCTCCTTGCGCAACAAAGAGAGGATCTTGCCCTTTTGCCGCGCGCCCGAAACGAGGGTGACGTTGGGTTTTTCCGCAAACGCACGCGGATCGCGCTGCGAGGCGCAGCCGCACACGACGACGCGCGCCGCGGGATTGAGTTTTTGCACGCGCGCCACGCATTGGCGGGATTTTTTTTCCGCCTCGCCCGTGACGGCGCAGGTATTCAGAATATACAAATCGGCGGGGACGAGTTCGTCCGTGACCTCGTAGCCGAGTTCGGAAAGCCCCTGCATGAGCGAACCGCTCTCGCAGTCGTTCACCTTGCAGCCGAGCGTAAAGACGACCGCCTTTTTCATTGCATTTCCCCCAGCGCGAACAAGGCGACGGAGGTCAGCGCGATCGCCGCCGTTTCGGCGCGCAGGATACGCTTTCCCAGCGTCACGCCCGCATAGCCGAGTGAACGCGCAAGTTCGAACTCTTCTTCGGAAAAGCCGCCCTCGCTGCCCACGACCAACGCGCAGTCGCCCTCCAGACGGTGCAGATCGATTTCGCTCTCCCGCGCAAATTCACAGGCGAAAATTTTGTTGTGAATGCTCTGGGCGCTTAAAAGCGCCTCTTCGAGCGTAGTAAAATAGACCACTTCGGGCGCCGCGGCGCGCAGGCACTGTTTGGCCGCCTCGCGCGCGACCTTGTTGAGCCGTTCCAACTTGTTTTCGTTCATGTACGCCGAACAGTATTTACTTGAAAAGACGCCTATGCGCTTTACGCCCAATTCCGTCGCTTTCTGCACCACGAGTTCGGTCTTATCCCCTTTGAGCGCGCCGCAAAGCAGCGTGACGGAAGTCTTGCATTCCTTGTCGTTCGCGCGCTCGGACACGACGCGGCAGACGATCTCTTTCTTTTTCACTTCGTTGACGATCGCGCAATATTCCTTGCCCGAGCCGTCCAAAAGCACGATCTCTTCGCCCGCCTCAATGCGCAAAACGTTCTTCGCGTGCGAATATTCCTCGCCCGTCAGGATGGTTTCGGGCGATATTTTTTCCACAAAAAATCTTTTATGCGCCATATGCGACCTATCTTTTGAATAACAGGGCGAACCACTCGCCCTTTCTCAACTGTTTTTGCAGGGCGAGCCCCTTGGACTCGTACGCGGCGACAACTTGCGCGAGTTTGCTCTCGATAATGCCCGACAGAATGAGCGTGCCGCCCTCTTTGAGATTTTCGGGAATACTCTCGGAAAGGGCGCATAAGATATCTGCCGTAATGTTCGCGGTCATAACTTCGCCCGCGATCTTCGCGTCGTCCAGAAGGTTGGAAAGGGCTATGACCGTCCTGTCGGCGGTGCCGTTGAGTTCGCTGTTGTGTTCGGCGCTGCGCACCGCCACGTAATCGATATCCGTCAGATACGCCTTTTTTGCGCCCAGTTTGACGGCGGCGATGCCGAGAATGCCGCTCCCGCAGCCCACGTCGATGACGGTATCCCCCGCCTTCACAGCGCCCTGCAACAGTTCCAGACACATGGACGTCGTTTCGTGTTCGCCCGTGCCGAACGCCATGTTGGAATCGAGTTTGACGACCTGTTCGCCCTCCTGCGGCTCGTAAGGGATCCATTCGGGACAGACGACGATCTTTCCGATATGAATGGGGCGGAAATGCTTTTTCCACACGTCGATCCAGTCGTCGCCGTCGATCTCGCGGCGGCCCGTTTCCAGAGAGCCGAGGCGGACGGAGCCGCGGGCGCGTTCGCTGAGTTCGTTTAAGTCGGAAACGATGCTCCTGATATTTTCGTCCGCGATATCCACGGGCAGAAAACATTTGACGAGCACATCGCTGTCCTGCACGGCGGTCAGATCGTCGTCCATGTAGTCCCAGAACGTGCGCTTGTCGTTTTGCAGGGCGACGATATCATTGACGTCGCAGATGGTCACGCCGTAATTGGTATAATTCCAGAATATATCCGAAACGAGTTCGCTCCCTTCTGTGGTCGTATGCACGGTGAATTCGATGAATTTCATTGGTTTTATTCCTTAAAAATTATTCGCGTTTGTCGGATTTTTCGTCTTGTTCGGGATCGGAGGAGGACGCATCCTCTTTCATGACGATCTTTTCGAACTGCTTTTCGGTCATGATGACTTTGCCCTTGAACCAGTCGGGCTTTTTCTTCATGCTCACGTAGATGATGACGCACATGACGAAACTGCCGACGACGTTGACGATCATGTCCCCCATCGTATCGGCGATGGCGTTGCCCCAGGGAACGCTGTGCACCGTATCGCCGTTCGGCAAGGTTTCGACGATGCTGTCCTGCCAGCGCTGCATATTCAGCCCGATCAGACGGTCGCAGCCGTATTCCACGATCTCCCAGAGATATTCCAGCGTCAGCGTAAAACAGAAAGTGAAAAGCACCACGAAAAAGGGCGAAAGTTTCACTTTGCCGTCCTCGGAGTTGTTGAAAAGCCAGACGATGGAAAGGCTCAGAAGGCAGAATACCATGCCCGACGAAGTGTGAAGAAACTTATCGTAGAGCAGAATATGGTCGTACGCGCGATAAATTTCGCCCAGAATGAAGTGCATAAAGATGAAGATATACAGCAAAATGGTGATAAAATTGGGGATATAGCACTTGAATTTGCGCGAAATGAAGAGCGGCACGTTGAAAATGACGAGCGCCATGACGCACTGCATCAGTTGAAAAACGGTGGTATCCAGTCCTCTGTTGTCGTCCACGAAAAACATGACGAGCGATGCGATCGCGGTCAGGAGCGTAAATCCCTGCAAAATAAAATTGAGCCGCAGGGATTTTTTGCTCTTTTCGTCCATGGCGCGAAGGATCGCCTTTTCCTCGGGCGCGGGTTGCTTTTTTGCCATTCGAAAACCTCCGAAAACGTTCAAAGCCTTTACCGTAAATTTCGGTAAAGGCCGGGGTATATCAGTTGTACGGGTCCTTGCCGTACATTGCCTGCATATGGTCGCGGAACTGCTTCATCTTCGAACACTGCTTTATGTCGACGTTGGAATCCAGTTCCTCCAAAAGGCGCTTTTGCTCCTTGTTGAGTTTGGAAGGCACCTCCACCACGACGGTAATGTACAGATTGCCCGTGCCCGTGCGCGTTTTCAGCCCTTTGCCGCGCACGCAGAAAACGGTGCCGCTCTGCGTGCCCTCGGGTACGAGATATTCGAACGTTTCGTCGATGCCGGGGACTTTCACCTTGCCGCCGAGCGCCGCCGTCTTGAAAGAAACGGGAAGTTCGATGTACAGATCCTTATCCTTTCTCTTAAATATCTTATGCGGTTCGACGCGGAAAATGACGATGAGATCGCCAGGCTCGCCGCCCATCGAGGACGCCTGCCCGAATCCCTTTTTGCGCACGTACGAATTGGTGTCCGCGCCCGCGGGAATATTGAGGGTGACGACCGTCTCTTTCTTGGTATAGCCCTTGCCCTTACAGTCGGAGCAGAAATCCGTGATCTTTTTGCCGCTGCCGCCGCACGCGTCGCACGCCGCCATGCGGATGGTGCGCCCGAACAACGTATCCTGCGTATAGCGCACCTGGCCGCTGCCGCCGCATTTTTCGCACGTTTTGAAAGCCGTGCCGCCTTTGGCGCCCGTACCCTTGCACGAGGGGCACGGCTCGTTGCGGGTATATCTGACTTCCTTGACGCAGCCCTTGGCGGCGTCCAAAAAACTCAAAGTGACTTCGCGGGTGATATCCTCGCCCTGCGTATCGCGCGAGGACGCGCTACCGCCGAACCCGCTGAAAATATCGTTGAAAATATCTCCGAACCCGCCGAAGCCGCCGAACCCGCTGCCGGAGAATCCGCCGCCCGAAAAGCCGCCGCCCGCACGCGCGCCCGGATGATCGAGTTCATAATCGTAGGCGGCGCGTTTCTGCGCGTCGGAAAGCACTTCGTTCGCTTCGTTGACCTCTTTGAATTTTGCCGCGGCGGCCGCGTCGCCCGGATGAAGATCGGGATGGTACTGCTTGACGAGTTTGCGGTACGCCGACTTGATGTCGGCGTCCGTCGCCTTTCTGTCCACGCCGAGAATTTCATAATAATTTTTCGTTGCCATATTCCTGTCCTATGTACCGAATTTTTACGCGGCAAAAACCGCGGGGCAAAATCACCTGTCGGAGATTGTACCACAAAACGGCGGATTTGTACAGCGTATCGGCCGTGTAAAATAAAATTGCCGAATAGTACAGGAATGCCGTGAAAAATCACGGCATTCTGTTTTTTTCTTAATTTTGGTGGAATTCGGTGTCGCCGTCGTCGGCAGGTCCCTGTCCCTCGCCGGCGGCGCCGCCCGCCTGCTGATAGATCTTGGCGAAGATTGCCTGGCTCTCGTTCGCGAGTTTTTCCGTCGCCGCGACGATGCGCTCGTCGTCCTCCGATTCCATTTCCGTTTTGGCGCTCTTTACAGCCTCTTCGAGGGACGCTTTGTCCTCGTCGGAAAGTTTGTCGCCCAGTTCCTTGACGGATTTTTCCACGGTAAAGATCATGCCGTCCAGTTTGTTCTTGTTGTCGATCTTTTCCTTTCTCTTTTTATCCTCTTCGGCAAACTGTTCCGCTTCTTTCACGGCCTTGTCGATATCCGCCTCGGAGAGGTTGGTCGAAGACGTGATGGTGATATCCGTGCTCTTACCCGTGCCCATATCCTTGGCGGTCACGTGCACGATGCCGTTCGCGTCCACGTCGAAAGTAACTTCGATCTGCGGCACGCCGCGCGGTGCGGGAGGAATGCCCGTCAACTCGAAACGGCCCATCGTCTTATTGTCCTTGGCGAATTCGCGTTCGCCCTGCAAGATATGAATGTCGACCTGCGTCTGATTGTCCGCCGCGGTGGAGAACACCTGCGACTTTTTGACGGGGATCGTCGTATTTCTCTCGATGAGTTTGGTAGTCACGCCGCCCAGCGTTTCGATGCCGAGGGAGAGGGGCATGACGTCGAGAAGCAGTACGTCCTTGACTTCGCCCGAGAGAACGCCGCCCTGCACCGCCGCGCCGACCGCGACGCATTCGTCGGGGTTGATGCCCTTGAAAGGCTCTTTACCCGTAATATTTTTTACTTTTTCGACGACCGCGGGGATACGCGTGGAGCCGCCGACGAGAATGACTTTGTCGATGTCCTTATACGTGAGGCCCGCGTCTTTCATGGCGAGGCGCATCGGCTCGACCGTCTTTTCGACGAGATCCGCCGTCAGCGCGTCGAATTTCTGTTTGGTGACGTCCACGTCGAGGTGCTTGGGGCCTTCCGCCGTAGCGGTGATGAAGGGCAGGTTGACGTTGGTGGAACTCATGCCCGAAAGTTCGATCTTCGCCTTTTCGGCAGCCTCTTTGAGCCTCTGCATGGCCATTTTGTCCTTGGAAAGGTCTACGCCTTCCTTTTTTTTGAACTCCTCTACGAGATAGTCCATGATCTTTTTATCGAAGTCGTCGCCGCCCAGCATATTGTTGCCGTTGGTCGCCAGAACTTCGAACACGCCGT
Organism: Candidatus Borkfalkia ceftriaxoniphila; assembly: GCF_004134775.1. Classification (NCBI taxonomy): domain Bacteria; kingdom Bacillati; phylum Bacillota; class Clostridia; order Christensenellales; family Christensenellaceae; genus Candidatus Borkfalkia; species Candidatus Borkfalkia ceftriaxoniphila. Next base: position 1,308,960 of record NZ_SDOZ01000002.1, on the reverse strand, counting down.
CGCCGATCTCCAGAATGGAAACGTCGAACGTGCCGCCGCCGAGATCGTAGATCATGACCTTGTGGTTGGACGTGTCCTTATCCAGCCCGTAGGCGAGCGCCGCCGCCGTCGGCTCGTTGATGATACGCAGGACGTTCAGCCCCGCGATTTTGCCCGCGTCCTTGGTCGCCTGGCGCTGGCTGTCGGTAAAGTATGCGGGGCAGGTGATGACCGCCTCGGTCACTTTGCTGCCGAGGTACGCCTCCGCGTCCGATTTCAGTTTGGAAAGGATCATCGCGGAAATTTCCTGCGGCGAATACTTTTTATCGTCGATCGCGACTTTGAAATCGCTGCCCATATGCCGTTTGATGGAGAGCACGGTCCTGTCGGGGTTCGCCACCGCCTGACGCTTGGCGACCTGCCCTACGATGCGCTGGCCGTCTTTCTGAAACGCCACCACGGACGGCGTCGTTCTGGCGCCTTCGGGGTTGGGGATCACGACGGGCTCGCCGCCTTCCATGACCGCCACGCAAGAGTTCGTTGTTCCTAAATCGATTCCGATTACTTTTCCCATAATATATCACGCTCCTGAATTGAAAATTTTTTATTTGTTCAGCAGGTCACTTTGACCTGCGCATAGCGCAGAATTTTGTCGCCGCGCTTGTAGCCTTTTAAAAATACTTCCTTGACGTAACCCGCCTCGACGCCTTCCGCCGCGGGTTCGCTCATGATCGCCTCGCAGAAGTTGGGATCGAACTCCTCGTCTAGAGGGTCGATCTCTTCGATGCCCTCCCCTTCGAGAAACTGACGGAAACTTTTAAGCACCATCTCGATGCCTTTTTTCGTGTTCTCGTCGCACATGGTAAGCGCGCGTTCGAGATTGTCGCCGATGGGCAGAACTTTCAGCACGACGTCCGCGCGCCCTTCGAGATAACTCGTGCGGCGCGTGTCGGCGTTGCGCCTTTTGAAGTTTTCGAACTCCGCCGCGCTGCGCATCCATTTATCCTTGAAGTCAGCCGATTCGCTTTTCAGTTTTTCGATCTCTTCCTTCCACTTTTTGCCCTGCTTGCCGTGCTCGGCTTTTTCGCTCTCCGCCTTTACGGGTTCCTGCGGCGTTTCCGTTTGGGTTTCACAGGGCTGCGGCTGCATATTTTCTTCATTTTCGTTCATTTTCGTCACTTCCTTTCGTGCTTTCGGGCAGATTGCGGCTGTTGATGATGTCTTCCAGCACTTTGCCTACGTTTTCCAGCACGGTAATCACTTTGGTATAGTCCATCCGGATGGGGCCGATCACGCCGTACGTTCCCAGGTTCTTGCCGCCCGCCGAATAGGTCGCGGTCACGAACGAGCAGTCTTTGGGGATCTCCCCCTCCTCGTTGGAACCGATCTTGACGTTGATCTGGATCTCGTCCGATTCTTCCCCGATGATCTCCGCGAGCCGATCCTTGCTGGAAATGACCGAGATGAAATTTTTGACGTTTTCCACGTCCTCGTATTCGGGATGATTGAAAATTTTATTTTCGCCCGAGAGCACTACGTCGCCCTCGCGCGTCTTGGTGTACATTTTCAGCGCGTCGAGCACTTCGCACATGAGTTCCTTATACTGCGAAAATTCCGATAAGACTTCCGCCTCGACCTCTTTCGCTTCGGAGAGAGAGCGCCCCGAAAAAACCTTGCACAGCGTCTTGGAAACGCCTTCCAGATCTTCCGCGGTCATATCCTCGGGAATATCCACGAAACTGTCGCGCAGGATGCGCTCGCCCGTGACGATGACCAAAAGCGCCTTTTTATCGCCGCAGTACAAAAGGGCGATGTTGCGGATGCGCTCCGCCTCCGCGTGCGGGGTGATCGCCACCGACGTATAATCGGTGAGATCGCTGATGACTTTCGTCACGTTTTTGAGGATATATTCCAGATCGTTGCTCTTTTTGCCGATGACGGAACTGATATAGTCGAGGTCGGCTTGCGAAAGCGAACCCTTTTCCATCAGTTCTTCGATATAAAAGCGGTATGCGGCGGGCGACGGCACGCGGCCGCCCGAAGTGTGGAACTGCGTCAGATAGCCCAACTCTTCCAAAGAGGCGAGTTCGTTGCGCACCGTTGCGGACGATACGCCGCCGAGATGCTTTTCGGTTATGGTCTTGCTCGATACGGGCACGGCGGTATTGATATACTCGTCGACCACGATCTGCAAGATTTTCTTTTTTCTGTCGGAAATTTTCATAACCCGTTTCTCCGCGAACCTTTGGCACTTCTCCGTTCACAATGTTAGCACTCTGTTTGTTTAAGTGCTAACGCTATTATATTCTTATTGTGTCATATTGTCAAGAGTTTTAAACGGAAAACCGAAAAATTTTTTACACAAAAAAAGACCGCTGCAAAACGGTCTTTTTTCCCTATTTTCCGTTGAGGTCCTTTGCGATCTCGACGCCCGAACTCGTTCCCACGCGGTCGGCGCCCGCGTCCAGCATGCTTTTGAACTGTTCGCCGTTTTTGATGCCGCCCGACGCCTTGACGAAGCACGCGCCCTTGACCGCCTCTTTCATCAGCCGCACGTCCTCCGCGGTCGCGCCGCCGCCGAAAAAGCCCGTGCTCGTTTTGACGAACGAAGCGCCCGCGTCCTTCGCGCACTGGCAACCCTTGACGAGTTCGTCGCGCGTCAAAAGCGAAGTTTCCAGAATGACCTTGACGGGGCGGCCCTTTGCGGCGGCGACCACCTTTTTGATATCCTTTTTCACGTACGCCCAGTTGCCGTTTTTGACGGCGGAAATGCAGGCGACCATGTCCACTTCGTCCGCGCCGTCCGCGATCGCCTTTTTTGTCTCGAACGCTTTGGTTTCCGTAAGGTTTTCGCCCATGGGAAAGCCCACCACGCACGCCACGTCCACGGGACTGTCACCCAGATACGCGCACACCTCGCGCACGTGCACGGGCTGCACGCACACCGAATAAAAACCGTATTCCATCGCCTCGTCGCACAGTTTTTTCAGATCCGCTTTGGTGGCGGTCTGTTTCAAAAGAGTATGGTCGATCTTTTTGAGCAGGCGGCGGATCTCCAACAATTTTTTCTGGCGCTTGAATTCCTCGAATTCTTCCAGTTCGTTTTCGGGAATGCCCGAAGGCGTTTCTTTTATTTCGGAAACGGGCTCCGCTTTCGGCGCCGCCTTTTCTTCTTTGGCTTTCTTTTTGAATGAAAACATAATTACCTCCTTATTCGATGAACGAATATACGAGCGGCTTTTGCGCGGGCCGCTCCGCCGTTATGCCGAACGCGCGCTCGGCGAGCGCCGTTTTCTTTTGATTTGAATATTCCAGCGCGAGCACTTCGCCCTTTTTCACGTGATCCCCCGCGCGCTTTTTCAGGGAATAGCCGACCGTGTGATCGATTTCGTCCCCCTCTTTGAGCCTGCCGCCGCCCAACTCCGCGCAGGCGGTGCCCAGAATCAGAGCGTCGACGGAGAGCCAACCCTCTCTGTCCGCGCGTATCTCGCGCACGTTTTTTGCCAGCGGCAAACGCGTTTCGTCCCGAACGGAGCGCCCGTCGCCGCCCTGCGCGCGCACGATCTTTTCCAACTGTTCCAGCGCATTACCCGAGGCTATGCACTCTTTCGCCAGCCGCAGCCCCTCCTCTTCGGAAACGCCGCGCGCCGCCCGCAATATTTTCGCGCAGTGGAACAGCGAAAGTTCGGCAAGATCGTTGCGTTTGCCTTTGAGCACTTCCACGCACTCGCGCGCTTCCAGATTGCAGCCCACGTTGTCGCCCAGGGGGGAATCCATGCGCGTGATCGCGGCGGACACGCGGCGGTTTGCCGTCTTGCCGATGGATACCATCAGCCGCGCCAGCGTTTCGGCGTCCTTTTCGCGCTTCATGAACGCGCCGCTCCCGTATTTGACGTCCAAAAGAATGATATCCGCGAAAGAGGCGAGTTTTTTGCTCATGACCGACGAGGCGATGAGCGGAACGCTGTCCACCGTGGCGGTCACGTCGCGCACGGCGTACATGCGCTTGTCCGCGGGCACGGTGCTCTTCGTCTGCCCCGCGACGGCGGCGCCGATCGTCTGCACCTGCTCTTCGAATTCTTCGGGGGAAAGATCCACGCGGCAGCCGAAACTTTCCATTTTATCCAGCGTACCGCCCGTGTGCGCCAGTCCCCGCCCCGAAAGTTTGGCGCATTTGACGCCCAGCGCGCTCAGAACGGGCACGAGCACGAGCGTGGTCGAATCGGACACGCCGCCCGTGGAATGCTTGTCCGCGAACACGCCGCCGCCCTGCGGGCGCGGCAAAGTTTCGCCGCTCTCCGTCATGGCGAGCGTGAGGTTTGCGCACTCCCTGTCGGTCATGCCGTTCAAAAGCACCGCCATGCAGAACGCCGCGATCTGCGAATCGGTCGCCTCTTCCGAGGCGACGGCGCGGCAAAAGAATCGCAACTCCTCTCGGGTCAGTTCCGCCCTGTTTTTCTTTCGTTCGATCACGTCGAATACTCTCATTCGGGGAAAAAACTCCTTTTTTCGCAAAATCAGCCACGCCGCGCGCTTTATAACATGATATATTCTGTCAAAAGACTGCGGAGGCAAAGAATGAATTTATTGGCAAGCACCTTGATCGGCGGGCTATATCTTCTGATCCTGTTCGGCCTGTGTTTCAGCGTCGTGGTGGGCGTGAAAGCGGTGCGCATCGAACTTAGAAACCGCAAAAAGAACGCGGAAAAACCCGAAGAGTCCGAAAAGCCGAAAGCGGAACCCGCCCTCCCGAAGCCGCGGGAGAAAAACGTCTATTATATCGTGGAAAAAAAGCGGACGCGCCGCGCCAAAGAGACGACGGGCACGCCCAAACGCATCGAATTCCGCGACTAATCGGCGTAGCGGACGACGTTTTCGCCGTCTTCCCACAGCCGTTCGAGATGATAAAAGAGCCGCGATTCGTCGTTGAACACGTGCACGATGACGTCGCCGTAATCGAGAACGCCCCACCGCCCGTCGCGCACGCCCTCCGTGCGTTTGGGTTCCAACCCTTCCGCGGACAGTTTATCTTCGAGATTTTCGCAAAGAGCCTTGACCTGCTGGGTGCTGCGGCCGCTCGCCACGATAAAGTAGTCGCACAGCGAAGTCTTTTCGCGCACGTCGATGAGCACGATGTCCTCGCCCTTTTTCGAGGATAAAAATTCGCAGATGCTCTTTGCAAGCGTTTCGGTTTGGTTTTCTGTTTTCTTCTTCATGTTTTTTTCCGTTCCTTTAAAAATTGATATGCTTCGAGGGTGAGATGATAGATCTCGCCTTTTTGTCGTTTGAGGTATTTGATCTGAAGGCGCAGGCTTTCCAGAAGGCACGCGTCCAGATCGGTATAAAAGAGTTTGCGCAAAGATTCCACGCCGCGGAAATCCCGACCCGGTTCGAGCATGTCGGCAAGGTATATCGCCTTTTCCAGTTCGGTCATGTTGGGCTTTGCGGAAGTATGCCAGCGCACGGCGCCCAGAACGTCCGCATCCGTCACGCCCAAAACGTGCTCGGCGACGTACGCGCCCGTAAACTGGTGCAGAACGGGAGGCGGCACCTCTTCTTCCATGGAAAAGCCCGCAAGTTCGGGCGCGTCGGGCGGCATGTTTTTCGCCACGTCGTGCAGCGCCGCCGCAAGAATGATCTTCCGCTCTTCGAGCCTGTATTTCGCCGCCACGTCGCCCGCCATGAGCGCGAGCCGCAGCGAATGGTTGCGCCGCGAAGGTTTGAGATAGCGGAAACAGTCCTTCACCCCGTCCACGCGGTATAGTTTGTTCGCCTCGATATAATCGATCACGTCCTCGCACAGATACGGTTTGAGATCCTCTCCGAACGCGCACAGTACGCGCGCTTTCGTGGAGGATACGTTGCGCCCCACGTATTCGATTACGCGGAACTTTTTCTTGAACCGCGCGAAAAATCTGAGCGCTTCCACGGCGAAATTCACTTTGTCGCCCTCGCGGTTGCACACGACAAGTTCCGCAAGGGATAAAATGGTTTCGGGATTTTTCCAGTTGTAAAAATCTTTGAGCATATCCGAGCCGACAAGAAAGTACAGCTCCGCGTCGGGAAATTTGTTTTTGTAGTATTCGAGGGTCAGGTAGGTGAAACTGGTGCTTTTGGCGTTGATCTCGTAGGCGCTCACCTCGCAGCCCTTGACGGACTCGAAGGCGCGGCGCGTCATTTCCAGACGGTCGGCGGGCGAAGCGATCTCTTTGCCCTGTTTATGCGGCGGCACAAAGGCGGGCAGAACGATGACTTTGTCCGCGCCCAGCTGGGCTTTCGCCGCCTTGACGATATTGATGTGTTCCACGTGCACGGGATCGAACGTGCCGCCGAAAATGGCAATTTTCATACTCTTTCTCTCTTCGCCGCATATGACGTATAGAATGTATATCCAAATTATACCACACTTATTCCGTGCGCGCAAGGTTTAAAATTCGGAAAACGGGATAAAATCAGTTTATGAAAAAATTTGTGTTTTCCGTGTATTCGGATACGGTGTTCGTTGCGTTCGTCGCATTTTTGCTTTCGTTTGCGCTCTTCCGCTTTTATCTGCGCTCGTTCGCACTGTCGCTCGCGCTCGCGCTTGTCACCGCGCTCGCCCTTTCCGCGCTCGCATTCTTACATATGCGGCACAAGTCGGATAAAAAGTTGTTGAAACTTTCCGACGAGCGGGAGATCAGCAAACTCGCCTTTCACCTCGCCATGGACACGGAAGAAAACAATCTCGAACGGCTCTTTGCGGCGCTGTTCGAAAAAGACGATAAGGCGCAGCGCGCCGACGACTCCGTCGTCGTGGGAAACGAGGAATATTTTTTCTCCTTCCGCTTGGAACCCGTGCGCGCCGACGAGATCGCCAATCTCGTGCGGCGGGGCGGGGAACGCGAAAAAATATTGCTGACCGCCGACGTCACGCCCGACGCGGAAAAACTCGCCGCGGCGTTCGGCATCCGCATCATGCGCGCCGCGGACGTATATCTTTTATACAAGGAAACCGAACAACTCCCCGAAAATTATATCCTTGCGGAAAAAATGAAGACGGGCTGGAAAGAAAAACTGAAATTCCGCTTTCAGAAACGCATGTATAAGGGATATCTGTTGGCGGGCGCGGCGCTGCTCGTTTTCAGTTTATTCACGTTTTTCCCCGTCTATTACCTCGTCGCGGGCGGCATTTTATTGAGCCTCGCCGTGGCGGTGCGCTTTTTCGGGACCACCTGATCCAAAACCAAAAAGCAGTCCGTTTTGCGGGACTGCTTTTTTTAAAATTCGACGTGCTCGAAATCTTTTCTCGAAGAACGGCGGTACAGAATGACCTTTCTGCCGATGACCGCCACGCAGTCGGCTTTGAGCGCTTCGGCGAGCGCCGCGCCCGTTTCTTTCGCCTCGTTTTCGGCGTTGGTCAGAACACTGATCTTGATCAGTTCGCGCGCTTCCAACGCGTCGGACAGCGATTTGACCATATTTTCGTTGACGCCGCCCTTTCCCACCTGCGCGACCGGCTGTAAATTGGCGGCGAGCGCCTTTAAATTGCTTCTTTGTTTGCTCGTTAACATATTGCTCCTTTTTTCTATTCCTTGAACTCGAATTCCACCTGCCCGACGACTACGACGTCGTTTTCGCAAACGCCCGCCTTTTTCAGGGCTTTGATGACGCCTTTATCTTTGAGCACTTTCTGAAAATACGCCATCGAATCGGGATCGGATAAAACCACGTTGCGCTCCAGCATGTCGATCAGTCCGCCCGTCACGTAGTACACGTTTTCCTCCTCGTCCTTGCCGACGGAAAACTCGTTGACGTCGGGACGCTCGTAGGAAAACTCGTCCGCGGGAATGGGTTCCGCGGGCGGGAGCGTCGACAAAACTTCGAAAATTTCGTCGATCAGTTCCGCCGTACCCTCGCCCGTCACCGCGGTGACGGGAAATTTTTTGTATTTGCGGCATTTTTTGCGGAATTCTTTCATGTTCTCTTCCGCGCCGTACACGTCGCATTTGTTCAGAACGACGATCTGCGGCAAAGACGCCAACTTTTTGCTGTACTGTTTGAGTTCGGCGTTTATTTTTTTGAAATCCTCGTACGGATCGCGCCCTTCCATGCCCGAAATATCCACTACGTGGCAGAGCATGCGCGTGCGCTCGATATGCCTGAGAAAGTCGTGCCCCAGCCCCTCGCCGTTCGCCGCGCCCTCGATGAGGCCGGGGATATCCGCCGCCACGAAAGACTTTTCGTAGCGCCGCACCACGCCGAGATTGGGCGAAAGCGTGGTAAAATGATAATTTGCGATCTTCGGCCGCGCCGCGCTGATCTTGGATAAGAGCGTGCTTTTGCCCACGTTGGGAAAGCCGATGATACCCACGTCCGCAATGACTTTCAGTTCTAAGATCAGTTCGTGCACGGGCGTCTTTTCCCCTTTCTGCGCGAAATGGGGGGCGTGCCTGCGGCTGGTCGTAAAACGGATATTGCCCTTGCCGCCGTAACCGCCGCGCGCGATGAGCACGCGCTCGCCGTCGTTGTATACGTCGCACAGCACCGCGCCCGTCGCCGCGTCGCGCACGAGCGTGCCGAGCGGGACGGAAATTTCGATATCCCCGCCGCCCTTGCCGTAACGGTTGTTGGTGCCGCCGCGTTCGCCGTCGCCCGCCGTAAAGCGCGAGCCGAAACGGAATTCGAACAGATCGTTCCTGTCCTTATCGCCCACGAAATAGACGTCGCCGCCCTTGCCGCCGTCGCCGCCGTCGGGCCCGCCCTGCGCAAACCCTTTGAAACTCTTGAACGAGTTCATGCCGTCGCCGCCGTCGCCCGCTTTGACCGTGATCTTTACTTTATCGGTAAACATGGGTACCCCCTCGGATCATTTTTGTTTATAGTAGTCGCAGTATTCCCGCAAAGCGCAGTTTTCGCAGTCGGGCTTTTGCGAATGGCATACGCGCCGCCCGTGATAAATGAGCCAATGGTGCGCCTTGGACCAATCCTTTTGGGGAATGACCTTTTTGAGTTGTTCCTCGGTTTTTAGCGGCGTATTCGCGTCTGCCAGCCCCAGACGGTTGGAAACGCGGAACACGTGCGTATCCACCGCGATCGCGTCCTTATCGAACCAGACGGCACTGACGACGTTCGCCGTTTTCTGCCCCACGCCCGCAAGCGATTTGAGATCGGCAAAACTTTCGGGGACTTGTCCGCCGAAGCGTTCGACGATATCTTTGGTGGCGGATAAAATGTGCGCCGCCTTGCTCTTGTACAGCCCGCAGGAAAAGATATATTTTTCCAGTTGTTCCTGCGACAGCAAAAGCATGGTTTCGGGCGTATTGTGCTCTTTGAAGAGTTCCGCGGTGACTTTGTTCACGCGCTCGTCGGTGCACTGCGCGGAGAGAATGACCGCGATCAAAAGTTCGTACGCGGTGGCGTAGTGCAGAGCGGGACGCGCATCTTTATACAGTTCGGACAATATCCGCAGCGACTGCTGCGCATTTTTTGCATTCATGGAAATATTTTACCATAAAAAGGCGCGGGGCGCAATCAGTTTGCGCCCCGCGTGAAAATTCTTTATCCGTTCAAGGGATATACGAAGTTTTTGCCGTATTTGAATTCGAAGGCGTAAAAGCCGACGAACGCACTGAAACGATAATTCTGCGCCACCCTGCGCGCGCGGGAAAGTTCCGCCTCGTTGATCTTTGCGGAGATCCCGCAGCCTACGTTCGCTTCTTTGGGGGTGGAAACCGCCGTTGCCGACAGACCGTTCGCGCGCAATTTCGAAATAAAATCCAGCGCCTGCGAACGCGAACGGAACACCGCCAGAATGATTTTCATGATTATCACCGCCTGTTGTCGTTTGTTTTTGCAAAATTTGAAAGCGTGCGGCATAAAATATTAGTAGGGCGCCGCATGGCTTTCGCCCTTTCCATATCAATATATTCGGCGGAGGGAAAAAATGATTTACTTTGACAATGCCGCGACGGGCGGAAAAAAGCCGCTCGCGGCGGTTCTCGCGGCATATGCCGCCATTAAGGACGGCTCTGTCAACCCCGGCCGCAGCGGTCACCGCCTGTCGGTAAACGCCGCGTTCAACGTGCTCGCGTGCAGAAAACTTTTGTGCGGGTTTCTCGGCGGTTATTGCGCCGACCGCGTCGTATTCACGAAAAACTGCACGGAGGCGCTCAATATCGTCCTGTTCGGCGGCATTCCCGCGGGCGCCCGCGTCGTGACCACGGCGGCGGAACACAATTCCGTGCTCCGTCCCCTACATAAACTGCAAAAAGAAGGGAAAATAGAACTGGAAATCGTGCGCCCCGCCGAGGGCGAGAGTTTCGAAAACGCGCTGGCAAAGAGCGGAAAGGACGCGGATTTTCTCGTTTTCACGCTCGCTTCCAACGTGACGGGCATGCCTATCGACGCGAAAGCGGTCAGAAGGCTCGCGGGCGAAAAGCCGTACATCGTCTGCGACGGCGCGCAGGCTTGCGGGCATATCGGCGTGAACATGAAAGAATCGGGCATCGACGCGCTCGCCCTCGCGGGGCATAAGGGAATGCACGGCATTCAGGGCTCGGGCGCGCTTTTATTTTCGCCGCGGCTGAAAATCGAGCCCGTACAGTTCGGCGGCACGGGCAGCGAGAGTTACAACCTCGATATGCCCGACGTGTACCCCGACGCTTTGGAGGCGGGCACGCTCAATTATCCCGCCATACTGTCGCTGTTCGAGGGAACGCTGTACGTGCAGTCCAAACTGACGCAGAACGCACACTACGTGAGCGACCTCACGGCGCTCGCCATCGAGCGGCTGAAAACGGTCTCGGGCGTCAAAATCTATTCGAAAAAGAACGCTTCGGGTATCGTGGCGTTCGAGCACGCGAACGTGCCTTCGGAAATGCTCGCGCAGATGCTGTCCGACGAGTACGGCATCGCGGTGCGGGGCGGGCTGCACTGCGCGCCGCTCATGCACGAATATTTAAAGACCGAACAGGGGCTGGTGCGCGCGTCGCTTTCCGAATTTAATACGCCGAACGAAGTGTTGACGTTCTTTTCCGCAGTGCGCGATATTGCGCATAAATATGCGTGACCGACACAAAAAAAACCGCGTACTTTGACGCGGTTTTCGGGACGATCTATGTAATTTACATACCTTTCAGTTTTTTGATGACGGCAGCGAGTTTTTTGCGTTTCTGGGCATCGAGCATAGGGCTGAGCGTGTTGTAAAAGTTATCCAACTCGGCGTCGGAAAGCGTGCCCGCCTTGCGGTTCTTTTCCGCTTCCTGATAGATCGCTTTCATCAGATCGGCCTCGCTCTTGCCGTTGAACGACCCCATCATTTTCGCGGCCATCTGCGCCACATTGCTCTTTTCAAAACTTTCCTTGTCGCTGTCGCCGCCGGGCGTATAAGAATTGAAATCTTTCATGGAAACCCTCCGAAGTTTATTCAATTTATGTATATGCCGAAAGCGCGACCTTTGACACGAACCATACGGAGGACGTATTATGGAACTCATACTCATCATCATTCTTTTTCTCACGCAAATGAACGGAAAAAACGGAAAGCCCGCGTTGGAACTTTCCAAACTCACGCCCCTTTTGTCCATGCTGGGCGATAAAAATTTATCGGAACTCCCCGCGCTGAAAAATCTGGATCTCAAATCCCTTCTGCCCGAAAACATGAACATTTCGGATATTCTGAGCGCGGTCAACACATTTTCGTCGTTTGCCGCGCCGCAAGCCGCCGAGCCGAAAGCGGAGCCGACGCAGTCGATGCCACCCCTGCGCCCTATCTCGAAAATCGCGGACGCGAACATTACATACGCGCTCAATCAATATTTTTCGGAGTAAAACTCTTTCGCAAAACAGCAAAACAAAGTCTGCACATTGGGATAGCGTTCGGGGGAAAAATCCAGCCGAAAACTCGGTATCATGGCGATCAGCGCCCTTTCGGGCGTATCGACGACGGACATTTTGCGAAGCACGGGGAGCGGAACAGAGCGCAGATCTGCACACAGACGACGATATTCGGCGGTTTCGTCGGGCATAAAAACCGCCGAAAAATCTATTTTTTCCAGACGGCGCAGGCAAGCGTCCACACATTCTTTTTCCTGCGGGGAAAATTCCTGTCCGAACGCAAAAATCCGCGTCAGACGCGCGGGCTGAAAAAAACAGCGCGCGATCTCGTAACGAAGCGCGTCTTGTATTTTTTGACGAATTTCTTCCGACGAAAGATTGATTCGCACCCCCTCTCTTTCAAATACAAATCCTTGTAAAAATTTTTTCAAAACGCGCCTATTTTTGTAAATAAAATTTTGCATTTTAAAATCTATCTGTAAAGTATCGTACAAAATCCGACGGCACTCGCCGTGTGTGAAGACGTAGCCGCACACGGCTTTTTCCATATGATCGGAAATATCGATCAATTCGGCATTCTTTTCTGCATTCATGGTTTTACTCAAAAATATTGATGATTTGTTTATTGTTTTTTTTCGCGTGCTCGCAGGCGAGAAAAGCGCCGCCATGCGTGCGGCTGACACCCGAAACGATAACGTCCGCCCTTTCCGCCAAAAGTCTGTTTGTTTCCAGAATGGCGAGTTTGGGCGGAATTTTTCTGTCCGCAAGGTACACGGAATCGTCGAAGAAATACGGCAGTTCAAAAGACGGACGCGGAATATACGAAAGCACCATTGTATTTTTGATTTGGGGAAAGTTCCGTTTCAGTTTCCAAACGACCTGCGCGCACAATTTATCGAAATTCCCACGATAGCCCGAACAAAACTCGACTATTCCCTGCTGTTCAATCAATCCGACGATGATATTTTTAATTTTTTCGCAATACGGCATATAATCGAAATTTCTATGACCGAAAAAAGCACATGTTTTCATAATATATTTCTCCTCGTTTTATTTAATACTATTTAGGTATAATTTTAGACCTATTTTATATACTATAATAGTCCTATAAGGGAATATTTTTATGAATATCAACCAAAGAATAAAAATTGAAATGACCAGCCGTGGTTGGACCGTCTATAAATTATCTAAAATTACGGGCATCAGTAAATCAGCCATCAATGGTTGGTTTAAAGAAATCCCCACTGCTCCGAATTATAAGTCTATTCGTTTAGTTGCAAAGGCTTTTAATATGAAAGCCGAAGATTTAGTTTCCGAAAAAAAAGATGCCGACCCTCAAAAACAAGAAATGTTGGAGTTATGGAATCGTTTGGAAACAGCCGAAAAAGATACCGTCATCGGCGTTATGAAAACGATTATCGAACATAATAAATAACTTCAATTAGTATAATTATAAATGAGTATTCTCATAATGTCAATGAAAATACTCATAATATTTTATAATTCAACTATGTTTGATATTCGTTTAAAAGAATTAAGGCTGGAAAAAGGATTAACGCAAAAGGAACTTGCGCAAGTCATTCAATGTGATCAATCCATGATTGCTCGTTGGGAAAAAGGCGAATGTGAGCCGACCGAAAGCATAATCAGGAAAACAGCACGATTTTTTGAAGTTACAGCCGATTATTTAATAGGTTTGGAAGATGAATCGGGTACGAAAATTTAATGGTATAAAGGAGAGGGACGCCCCCGTCGGGGGCGTCCCTCTCCTTATTTTTTAAATTCTCGCAAGTACTTTCGAAAGTTCGGGATCGCCGTAAACCGTCGCGCCCGTCGTTTCGATCGGCGTCGCGCCGTCCGCCTCGGTCACGCCCACGCCGTGGATGCAATGCCCGTTCGGCCAAAAAATCTTCGCCGTCGTCAGTTTCGCCGCCTCGCCCGTGAGCGGGTTGGAAAAGGTCGTCTGCATGATGCCCTTGCCGAACGTTTTACAGGTGTTTCCGATTTTCGAAAGGAATATATCCCCGTACCCTATCGTGCCGTAAGATATCATCGCGCCGATGAGCGCCTCGCTCGCGGACGCGCTGTTGTGGTTCGCCATCACGTAAATTTTGCTGTCCGCAAAATATTCGTCGTAGTAATTCGCTCTGGAATAATATTTTTCCTCTCTGCCGCCGCGGTATTGCGCCGTCATGACCAGATTCTTTTTTTCCTTCGCGTCCTTTAAAAGAAAATTCGAAAGCGACTGCATCACGTCCACGCTTCCGCCGCCGTTGTTGCGCAAGTCCAGAATCAGTTTGCTTTTGCCGTCGGCTTTGTACTGCTCGCACGCGTGCGCGAAACTGTCGTACGCGTTGCCGTAAAACTGCACAAGCCGCACGTACGCCGTGTCTTGGTCCAGTTCCGCGTTCCCCTCGCCGTATTTTTCCCACGCCATGCCGTTCTCGCCCTCGACGAGCGCCCAACTCGAATTGTAGGTCTGATACACCGCGTAACTTTCGGTAAACGCTTTCTTCTGCACTTCGTAAATTTTTACGTTCTCCGTATCGTCCGCGGCATCGGCGGAGGCGCGCAGATAAAAAGTCTGATTGCTCGAAATATCGTCGAGCGCCTTGGAAAGTTCGGTCGGCGTAAACGTGGAAACAAACTCTTCGCGGCTCATGCCGACGCCCGTGATATACGTGCCCTCCTCCATGCCCGCGAAAAAGGCGGGAGAGTTGACGGCGACCTTATAAATCATATTGGTATCCGCAAAAAAAGATAAGCCCGCGCCCAGTTTTTCGCCCTTGGAAGAACTGACGATCACGTCATACTCGTCGGCGGTGTAGAGCGTGGAATATTCGTCCAGCAGCCCTTCCGCGCCCGAGATCGCGGCGTTCCAGAAATCCTCGTCGGAAATATTTTCGTAATATTCGTCCTGCACCTTGTTCTTGAACCATAGAAGCGAGCGCAGCCCTTCGTCGAGCGTCAGATAATAGGTGAAAAACCCTGCAAAAAACAGCAGGACGGCCGCGGCGACGCAGCCCAGCGCAATGAGTAATTTTTTCGTTTTCGCATTCATATTTATTTCCTTTCGTTCCACCAGTCGGGCAGAAATTCTCCGAGCGTCTTGTACCGCTCTTCTTCAAGATCCGTCAAAAATTTCGTGTTTACGTTTTCGGGCGATAATTGATACAAAAATTCGCGGCAACTGCCGCAAGGCGTCATCAGATTTCCGCGCTTGTCCACGCAGACCACGCGGCGTACGACGCGTTCGCCCTCGGTGAGCATGGTGCCCGCCGCGTTGCGCTCGGCGCAGTAGCCCAGCCCGCAAAAGAGGTCGACGTTCACCCCCACGTACACTTTCCCGCCCGCGCTTTCGAGCGCCGCCGCCACCATGCCGTAGGACAAGCCGTCTTCTTCGGTGGGATTGAGCGCGGAAACCGCCCTTTCATACATTTCCCGATGCGTCATTTTGGTACCTCCGAGTAAAAAAGCGCGCATACGTAGCATATGCGCGTTCTCATTTTTTATGTCCGAATCCGCGGCGTTTTATCCGCCGCCAGCGCGAATTTTATTTTACGAGTTTAAACAAGATCGTAATGATGCGGAAGGTGACCGCGTCGGAAAATTTGCGCAGGTTCAGCCCCATCACGCGCTCGATCTTGTCCAAGCGGTACATGAGCGTGTTTCTATGCATGAAAAGATTGCGCGACGTTTCGCTCACGTTGAGGCTGTTTTCCAGAAACTCCTCGGCGGTGTTGACCATTTCCTCGTCGCGCAAGAGTTCCTTCGCTTCCTTGTCCAGCAAAACGGAAAGATAATCGCCCAGTTTGCCCTCGGGGATATCTTCGAGCATTTTGATGAGGATAAACTCGCGGTACGTGTGCACGTTGCCCTTGGAACCGAACACGCTGCTCATGCGCAGCGCCGTTGCCGCCTGCTGATAGGATACGCACGCGTCCTCGAAACGGCGGAAAGTGCCGCCAACGCCGATCTCTACGCGCAGTCCCAGTTCTTCGTACATGGAATTGGCGAGAAAAAACGCGAAATCCGCACTCGACTGATATTCGCCGTCGTCCTCGATGAACTTGACGATGACGCACTCGCGCTCGCCGATCTTCACCGCGAAATCCACGCCGTTGGTCACGTATTGCGCGGAAATGTTCAGAACTTCCGCAATTTTCTGCCCGCTGCGCACGGCGAGCACGTAAAACGGAAGTTCGGGCACGGCGTACTTGATCTTGAATTTATGCACGTCCGCGCCGCTGCAATCGCCGAGCAGGATCCGTTTGGCGTATTCTTCTTTGGAAAGGTTGCCTTCGCGCGCCGCCATGTTTTCGATGAGGTTGGAAAGCATATAGGCATAGTTCGCGGCGACGGCGCCGTCCCCTTCGATCTCGCCGAACAGGCGGTCGGTCTTGTAATAGAGTTTAAAATGCGTGCGGTGGGATTCCGTATCGGTAAATACCGTATCGAAAGAAAGTTTTACGGGGCGAAAAAACGTTCTTCCCGTCGCGGAAGCGATAAACGAGCCGTCCGACGCATATAATAATACGTCGATACCCGTATTTTCGTAGACGGTCTTTAAAATTTTCGTGAGTTCTCTGTTCATGGCGGCGCCCCTTTTCGCAAACCTTAGCGGTTTCCCGTTTATTATAGCGTATATTCCAAAAAATATCAATAAAAATTTTTTTATTGCGCGAGAAAGTCCGTAAAATTTTACCAAACGAGCACATACTGTTCATATCCCGTTCCGACGATTTGCACCGTTGTCGAATTTTCCTGTTTTTAGGGAGGAATATTTGTTTATAACTTGACACTTGGCGGGATATGTAGTAAAATTATTTATACAATAATATAGAGTTCCGCGGAAAAAGCCGATTTTTCAAAGGTATTTTCCACAGCGGCGGACGGTGCGGCGTTCCGAAAAAAACGCGCCCGCTTTCTCATTAAAATTCAATTATGGGGTACATTTATGAGTAATCAATCTGCGGCGACGGCCGCAAAAAAACAAAGCAAGGCTTTACAGCTCGTGCTTGCCCTCCTGTTTCTGGCTGGGTTTGCCGTGCTTGCCTTCCTGCCCGACGCGGCGGGATTCAAAGGCGACAGTTTTTTCGATCTCATCACAAGACTGTTTCGGGACGGAGCCGCCTCACTCGGCAAATTTGCGGGCGCGGCCATGTACGGCGTGCTCGGCTTTTACGCCGCGCTCATCGTTCTGACCGTCGTTTCTTTCTTCGTCAAGGGGAAAGGCGCGCTCGTTTTGAACTACATGAAGGCGGTCTTGGCAGTACTCGCGTTCGCGCTGTTCGCCTTAGCGCTCCGCCAGGACGGCACCGCGGGATTTGCGGCGATCTTGACCGATGTCAACGCGGTGCTCTTCTCGCTCGCGCTCGCCGTCCTCTACGTCGTCGTGCTCAACTTCTCGGCGTACGGGCGCTACGGCATCGTCAAATGCCTGCTTTTTCTCATTGCGGCGGCGTTCTTCGCGTTCTATTCCTTCGTATTCGTCAACGGGCTGAAACTTAGCGGCCTGTTCACGTTCGGGCTCGATCTCGGCGCAAAAACCAGCGAAAAGATCGCGAGTTACGCGTTTATGGCGCTCGCGTTCGGCGCTGTCGTCAACGCGGGGCTTGCGGGGCTCGACCTCATCATCCCCAGAACAGGCGCTCTGGATCTCATCCGTTCCATCGTATTTTTCATCATCGCGGCATTCGCGTTCGTCATGCTCGCGGTGTTGACTTCCTTTAAGGATATTTCCGATAATCTCGGGACCATCTGTTTCCTGGGCCTTGCCGCGTTGCAGGGCATCGTCGTGATCATCGTCAACGCGCTCAATAAGCGCGCGGCGCAACGGCGCGAGAGCGAGGACGGCGCGTTCGTCTTCGACGAGAACGACCAGATGGCGATCAAGGGCTTCGAGCCCGCGGCGGAGACCGAACCGCAGGCCGCGGAAGAAGCGCCCAAAGCGAGCAGCGCGCTCGACGACGCGGCGCAGATCTCCATCGAGGATATCGTAAACGAAACGCAGGCGGAAACGGAGACCGCGGCGAGCGCGGCGGAGGCCGAGCCGTTGGACGAGGCGCAAGAGCCCGAACCCGTAATCGAACCCCTGGAAGAAGAGCCCGCTTACGAGGGCGAACCGCAGGAAGAAAAGCCGTTCAACTTCGAACAGGCGCAGTACGACGGACAGTTCAACCGCGAATACGCGGACTTCGCGCGCAGACAAGAACAGGCGCAGGAAACGCCCCGCGAACAGGCACAGCAACAGCCGAACAACGACCGGCAGGCGCAGCAGCCGGACGGAGGTTTCGCGGGTTATCAACAGCAGCAACAACAGCAGCCGAACAGCGGCTATAACAATTATCAGCAGCAGGCGCCCTACACCTACGGACAGGGCTACGCACAGCAGTTCGCGCAAAATTACGGCATGCCCTATTTCGGCGGCGCCGTGCCCTATCTGCCCGACGCGTTCATCAACAGCCTGACGCCGCAGGAAAAAGACGAGTTCGACCGCCTGTTCATTTCCCGCATCTACGGCGAGAACAAGCGCCTTCCCATGTACCAGGTGGGCGGCGACAACCGCGAGTTTTTCTCCAAAGTGTTCGTATTCATCGGCCGTTACAGAAACGTGATATCCGACGGACTGCTCGAAAAAATTTATAACCAAAGCAATCTTTTGAAATAATTTTTGCCGTTCATAAGCGGAGCCTCTATGCAGGCTCCGCTTTTTTTGGTTTTATTTCCCCGAAAAATTTTTAAAAAATATATTTTAAAACGCTTGACAAATAATACTATGCAATGTATAGTATAACGCATAAGACAGTATTGCAAAGGAGGCGGCATTGGATACACAGTTAAAAAAAGGGCTGCTGGACGTATGCGTTCTGTCCGTTTTGAGACGGGAGGAGTCGTACGGATATAAGATCATATCCGACATAGCGCCGTACATAGAAATATCGGAATCGACGCTCTATCCCATTTTAAAGAGGCTGGAAGCGACGGGCGCGGTCACGACGCGGAGCAAAGAACACGGCGGGCGGCTCAGAAAGTATTACATGATCACCGATAAAGGAAAGCAGAAGATCAGAGAATTTATCGAGGATATCAAGGAATTCGACAAGATCTATCAATTCATATTGAGCGGAGGACGAAAATGACCAAGTACGAATGGGAACGGGAGCTGAAAAGACATATCGCCGTGCTCCCGAAAAACGAACAGGCGAGAATATTCGATTATTACAGCGAGATCTTCGAAGACCGCATCGAGGCGGGCATGCAGGAAAAAGATATCATCTATGAATTCGGCAACCCCTTCGACGTAGCCCAGAAGATCCTATCCGATTATCGGTACGAGGATTACGAAACGGTGCGTCCGCCCAGATTCCGCCCCGACCGCCCCGAAAGGGATGAAAAAAAGGCGGAGCCCGTTTTCGAAAGCGAACCCGCCGCGCCTGCCTATACCGCGCCGAAAGAGGCGCCCCGCCAGACGGCGGATTTCAGCCAAAGCGCGCCGCGCGAAGAAAAGAGTTCCTCGGGGAAATTCGGCAGATTCCTTTTCATGTTGGTCTTATACCTCTTTTTGGGAATTCCCGTCATCGCGGTCATCTTAAGCCTCGCGGCGATCGGGCTGGCGCTCGCGTTCTCCTGCATCGCCATGATGGCGGGCGGACTGGTCTACGCCGTCTATTGGGCGGTACAGATCGGCATCGCGGGATACGCCGCCTCTACCCTCGCGCTCATCGGCGCCGGGCTTGCAGTCGCCGGGCTCGGCTTCATCTTCGTCGCGCCCTGTTTCAAACTCACCAAAATCATCCTCGTCAGCGTAGGTAAAATATTCAGAGCCACATTCCGCTATATCCGTGGCAAAAAGGCGGTGAAAGCATGAGTGAAAAGAAAAAATCGGGCGCGGGCAAAGGCCTCGCCGTATTCGGCGTAATTATTCTGTTATTGGGCGCCGCCCTCTTTATTTACGGAATGTCCGTCATCGATTGGGATTTCAAGCAACTGAGCACCTTCCGTTACGAGTACCGCACGTACGAGGCGGAAAACGATGAAATCGATTCGATTTTCGTGGATTTCGACCAGACGAACGTGCGCGTGGAAATTTCCGAAACCGCGCAGAAAATTACGATTTCCTACCCCCTCACCTTCGACAGAGCAGATAAGCAAAAAACCGACGTTACCGTTTCTGCGGAAGGCGGCAAACTCACCCTGCGGGAAGAGAGCCGTTACAACTGGGCGGATCACGCGTTCAACCTGAATTGGGTATCGCCGCAGACGGTGATCACTCTGCCCTCCTCCGCTTTTGTCGATATCAACGTCAAGACGAGTTACGGCGACGTCGTGCTTGCGGGCGGTTCGTACGGTATGCTCTCTTTGGAAACGTCGTGCGGCGACGTGAAAGCGAGCGGATTTGTTGCGGATGCGGCGACCCTGAAGACCGATGCGGGCGACGTAAAGATCAACGACGCCGACATAACGAAAAAACTCGTCGCGAACACGCACATGGGCGACATAGAGGCGTACGGCGTACAGGCATACGAAATCGACCTCCATTCCGATCTGGGCGAGATCGAAGTCGAAAATCTGGACGCGCAGTCGATCAGGCTGACCTCGTCGTACGGCGACGTGAGCGGCAGTATCGAGGGCGCGGCGGAAGATTTCAAGATCGACGCCAAGACGGATCTCGGCGACAATAATCTTTCGAACCGCACGGACGGCGCCAAGTCGCTTTACGTTCACACCGCCCTCGGAGATATCGAGATCTCCTTCAACCGTTAACCCCTACTCTTCTATAAATCCATAAAAGGAAAGGGCGCGAATGTAAATTCGCGCCCTTTCCTTTTAAATACCTATATTACTTGCTGTAATTATCCAAAATAGAATTAGAAATGCAACCGTAGCAATACTTACCGAGATACCAGCAATCGCAAAAGCATTCATTGTACATTCTTGCCGTTTTGTTATACCTAATGCGGAAAATACTATACCTATTACCCCCAAAACAATGCCCGCCAAAATCATAATCCAACCGATCAGAAACGCTACGATTCCCACTATCATGCCGACCAACCCATAAATGTTCGCATTCTTTTCATTTTGACTGTTATTATCCACTTGAGAAGTCTCGGTGCGTTTATCCTCTTCTTTTGAATCCTTCTGCGACTGTTCCTTAATGATCACATCTTCCATAGACACTACTTCATGTAAACATTCAGGGCAAACCAAACAGTCTTCCTCCAACTCTTCCCCGCATTCTTTACAAATTTTCATAATATCCTCCGTTATTTTTCTTGTCCACATTTAGTATACTATAGTATTTTTAAAAAGTCAAGTATTTATATATAATAGTATTGTTATATTAGTCAATTCGGAGAAATACAATGTTAAACGATAATATAAAAAGGCTGCGCCTTTCTTTTCAAATCAGTCAAGTAGAATTGGCAAAAAAATTGGGGGTAAGCAAGCAGTGCGTATCGAATTGGGAAAACGACAACGTGCTTCCTTCTATTGAAATGCTCGTAAAACTTGCGCAAATTTTTAATGTCACGACGGACAATCTTTTAGATTTAGATTCTTCAGAAACAATCAATGTAAAAGGACTGAACGAAAAAGAAATTTCACATATCAAATGTGTGGTGCAGGATCTTTTAAATCTAAAATAACAAACGTCCCCGCTTTTGCGGGGACGTTTGTTATCGCGCTCTTTTCCTTGTTTATAAGCGTATGTAATTGTAAATGTCGATATGCGCGGCATAGTACAGGATCAGCGCGATGACGAACAATATGATCGAAATAACGCCCAATATCTGTCCCGCGCGGGAAAACGCATTTTTGCGCGTCGTTAAATTTTGTCCCGACTCGCAAGAAAAGGCGATCGCCATGATCGCAAGTATGATATTGCAGCCGCAGAAAAAGGACGCAAGCCCCAATATGAATCCCACGACGGAAGACGCGCTCTGGCGCGGCTTATCCGCCGCACCGTACTTTTCCAAGACGTCGAGCGTCTTTTCCGCGTATTCCAGGCGCAAATTTTTCGCCAACGCCCTGTCGTATCCGCAGACGGGACACATATTGCTGTCCTTTTCCAGTTCCGCGCCGCAATGCTCGCATTGAAACATATTTATATCCCCCCTATTTTCCTTTTTGCAGAAGCCCCGCTCTTTTCGAGCGGGGCTTTCCGTCCGTTATTTTTTACGGTTTACGTATTTTGTATGGAGTATCTCGTGGGCTTTGTGGGAGCCGGGAGCGCCGAAAAATTCTTTATAAAGACTGTTGACGGCGGGATTTTCGTGGCTCTTGCGGATATCGGACTTCTTGTCCTCGTCGTACAGCGCTTTGGCGCGCTTGCCCTTGATATCCACGGTGCGGCGCGTGTACGCGCTCTGAATGGGCTGTCCGCCGCCGTTGATGCAGCCGCCGGGGCAGCACATCACTTCCACGAAAGTGTAGTCGCATTCGCCCTTTCTGATCTTCTCGCACAGCGCTTTGGCGTTGGTGAGGCCCGACGCGACCGCCACTTTGACTTTGAGCCCGTTGAGGTCGTATTCCGCCTCTTTGATGCCCTGCATACCGCGCACAGCCTTGTAATCGACCGCGTCGAGGCTCTTGCCCGTAATGGTTTCCGCCGCCGTACGCAGCGCCGCCTCCATCACGCCGCCCGTCGCGCCGAAGATGACGCCCGCACCCGTGAATTCGCCCAGAGGGTTGTCGAAGGTGCCGTCGGGAAGTTCGTTGTACAAGATGCCCGCTGTGCGGATCATTTTCGCAAGTTCGCGCGTGGTGAGCACCGCGTCGATATCGGGATAGCCGCTCGCGGACTGATCGTCGCGCGTGCGCTCGAATTTTTTCGCTGTGCAGGGCATCACGCCGACCACGTAAATATTTTTGGGGTCGATGCCCTCTTTCTGCGCGTAATAGGTCTTGACCGTGGCGCCGAACATCTGCATGGGCGATTTGCACGAAGAGAGATTGGGGATCAGTTCGGGATAGTAATATTCCACATAGCGGATCCAGCCGGGCGAGCAACTCGTGAACATGGGCAGTTTGCCGCCCTCTTTGACGCGCTCGACGAGTTCGTTCGCCTCTTCCATGATGGTGAGGTCGGCGGCGAAGTTGACGTCGAACACCTTGTCGAAGCCGAGCATACGGAGCGCCGTGAACATTTTGCCCTCGGTATTGGTGCCTACGGGGTTGCCGAACTCTTCGCCGATAGCGGCGCGGACGGCGGGCGCGGGCGCCACGACGACAACCTTTTCGGGGTCTGCGATCGCTTCGCGCACGTTGTCGATCTCCTCGCGCTCGTGCAGCGCGCCCGTCGGGCACACCGCGATGCACTGACCGCAGGCGACGCAGGGAACGTCCGCGAGGTCGCTTTCGAACGCGCAGCCGATATGCGTCTTGAATCCGCGGCGGCTGGGCGCGATGACCGCGACCTGCTGCACGCTCTTGCACGTGGCTACGCAGCGGCGGCAGAGAATACATTTTTCATTGTCGCGCACGAGATAGGAAGTGGATTCGTCGGGTTCGGACAGGTTGCGCTCGCCCTGGAAAGCGGCGGCGTCGCACCCGTATTCGTTGGAAAGCGTCTGCAATTCGCAGTTGGTGCTGCGCACGCACGACAGGCATTCCTTTTTATGGTCGGACATTAAAAGTTCGATAGTCGTCTTTCTCGACTTTCTCACCTTTTCGGTGTTGGTGAAAACTTCCATGCCCTCGTTGACGGGATACACGCAGGAAGCGACGAGGCTTCTCGCGCCCTTGACTTCGACGACGCACACGCGGCACGCGCCGATCTCGTTGATGTCTTTCAAATAGCACAGGGTGGGGATATTGATACCTACGCTCTTAGCCGCGTCCAGAATCGTGGTGCCCTCTTTGACCTGCACGGGAATATTGTTGATCTTTAAATTAACCATTGTCTTTTCTCCCCCTTTACGCCTTTACGATCGCGCCGAACTTACATTTTTCCATGCAGACGCCGCATTTGATGCACTTGCCCGTATCGATGACGTGAGGATTTTTCACCGTGCCCGAGATCGCGCCCACGGGGCAGTTTCTCGCGCAGAGCGTACAGCCTTTGCACTTGTCCGCGACGATGCGGTACTGCAACAGTTTTTTGCAGACGCCCGCGGGACATCTCTTTTCCTTGACGTGCGCTTCGTACTCGTCCCTGAAATAATGCAGGGTGGAGAGCACGGGGTTAGGCGCCGTCTGGCCGAGGCCGCAAAGGGAATTTTCTTTGATATAATAGCACAACTCTTCCATCTTATCCAGATCTTCCATGGTCGCGGTGCCGTCGGTCACTTTGCACAAAAGTTCGTAAAGGCGCTTGGTACCCACGCGGCAGGGCGTGCACTTACCGCAACTTTCGTCCACGGTGAATTCGAGGAAGAATTTGGCGATATCGACCATGCAGTTGTCTTCGTCCATGACGATGAGGCCGCCCGAACCCATCATGGAGCCGATGGCGATCAGGTTGTCATAGTCGATGGGCGTATCGATGAGGTGCGCGGGGATACAGCCGCCCGAGGGGCCGCCCGTCTGCGCCGCCTTGAATTTTTTGCCGTTGGGGCAGCCGCCGCCGATATCGTAAATGATCTCTCTGAGCGTGGTGCCCATGGGGATCTCCACGAGTCCCGTATTGTGTATTTTTCCGCCGAGCGCGAACACCTTTGTGCCGCGGCTCTTGGGCGTGCCGATGGAGGAGAACCAATCCGCGCCCTTCAAGATGATTTGCGGCACGTTGGCGTAGGTCTCCACGTTATTGAGAATGGTCGGTTTGCCGAACAGTCCCTTGACCGCAGGGAACGGGGGACGGGGACGCGGCTCGCCGCGGTGCCCTTCGATAGAGGTCATCAGCGCCGTTTCTTCGCCGCAGACGAACGCGCCCGCGCCGAGACGGATATCCAGATCGAAACAGAAATCCGTTCCGAAAATGTTCTTGCCCAAAAGCCCGTACTCTCTCGCCTGCTGAATGGCGATCGTCAATCTCTGCACCGCGATGGGATATTCCGCGCGGATATATACGTAGCCCTGGTCGGAACCGATGGCGTAGGCGGCGATCGCCATCGCCTCGATGACGGCGTGCGGGTCGCCTTCCAGAATGGAACGGTCCATGAACGCGCCGGGATCGCCCTCGTCCGCGTTGCAGCAGACGTATTTTTTATCGCCCTTGGAGGCTCTGGCGAACTGCCATTTGCGCCCCGTGGGGAAGCCCGCGCCGCCGCGGCCGCGCAAGCCCGACTTGGAAATTTCCTCGATGACTTCTTCGGGCGTCATTTCCGTGAGCACTTTGCCTAGCGCCTGATAACCGTCGTAGGCGATGTATTCTTCGATTTTTTCGGGATTGACCACGCCGCAGTTACGAAGGGCGAGGCGCATCTGTTTTTTATAGAATTGCGTATCGTTGAGCGCCTTGATATTGCCGTCGTCCCCCACCGTTTCGGTGTAGAGAAGCCGCGTTACGATACGCCCTTTCACGATATGCTCGGCGATGATCTCGTCCACGTCCTCCACTTTCACCTGTGAATAGAAGGCGCCTTCGGGATAGACGATCATGATGGGACCGAGCGCGCAAAGTCCGAAACAGCCAGTTTTCGTCACGTGCACTTCGCTTTCCAGCCCCTCGCGTTTGATGCCCTCCACGAGTTTATCGTATATTTTCATAGAATTGTTGGAGGTACAGCCCGTACCGCCGCAAACCAAAATGTGTGTCCTGAACATGAAAACTCCTCCGCGTTATTTCTCCGCGATCAAAAACTCTTTGACCGCGTTGCCGTTGACGACGTGCTCGGCAACGACTCTTCGCGCCTTTTCGGGAGTCATCAAAACATACGTATATTTTTCCCCGTTCTTAAATACTTCCACAATGGGCTCTAACCTGCAAAGCCCGATGCAGCCCGTCTGCGAAATGCTGACGTTGTGCAGTTGCCGTTTATCCGCTTCGTCCAAAAGCGCGCCGAGAACGGGGCGCGCGCCCGCGGCGATGCCGCAGGTCGCCATACCGACCTTGACGACTACTTCGTCGTCGCCCGCGACGGCACGGTTGTCCGTGGCCGATTTCATTTTATCGCGCAGGGCTTTGAGTTCTTCCAAACTCTTCATAACTTACCTCCGTAAACACTGACTAAATTTTCCTGAATATACTCTTTGAGATATGCTCTCACTTCGGGATCCGTTAAGGAGATATCCCCCAAAATTTCTTTGATCTCGCGCGTGTCGAGCACGCCCGTTTGTTCCCCGTCGGAAACGGTGATATAAAAGTCCACCCGCTCGTTCATCGTGACCATCTGCAAAACGACGCCGCCGAAATCGCCCAGCGGCATTCTGTCGATATGTCCGATGCGATAGGTCGCCTCTACCCTTGTGCCCTCGCCCCTTTTCGATTCGATGGAAAAGGCGCCGCCCGCGCTCTCGGCCGAAAAACGGAAGAGCGGCAGCCCCAATCCCACGTTTCGCGTCGTGCGCGAGGTAGTAAAGGGGTCGCAGGCCTTTGCAAGCGTCGTTTCGTCCATGCCGCAGCCGTCGTCCTCGATACAAATGGAAAGAAAATCATCGCATAACCGCACGGTCAGAGCAACTTTCACGAGTTTCGCGCCCGCGGCGAGCGAATTTTCCACGATATCGAGCACGTTGAGAGCAAGTTCGCGCATCAGTCGTTATATTTCGCGAGGATGGATTCCACTTCGTCCACCGTCACTTTGCCGTATACGTCGTCGTTGACGGTCATGACGGGCGCAAGCCCGCAGCAACCGATGCAGCGCGTGGCGTCCAAAGAAAATTTCAGATCGTCCGTACATTCCCCGCCCGATATTTTCAGCGAATCGCAAACCTTTTGATACACTTCGCCCGAACCTTTCACGTAGCAAGCCGTACCCAGGCAAACGCCCACTTTATAGCGGCCCTTGGGGTACAGCGAAAACTGCGCGTAAAACGTGGCGACGCCGTAAACTTCCGCCAATGATACGTCGAACGCGTCCGCGACCATCTGCTGCACGGCTTCGGGAAGATATCCGTAGATCTCCTGCGCCTTTTGCAGGGCGGCGATCAAAAGCCCTTCGCCGCCGCTTTCTTTGAGCGCGGCGAGTTCGCTTTTCAAGCACTCTTCCTGCTCTTTCGTGCCGTTGAAGGGCACGTCGATTTTTTTAGCCAACCTCATCTACCTCCGATTTTTGCGGCGGATGGAAAAAGACAATCCGCCCATTTTATTCAATGCTTTTATTTTATCATATTCCGAAAAAAATTTCAATATATCTTGCCGTTTTCTAAAATATAATTTTTCCCAAAATTCCGCACGTTCCGACAAAAAAACAAGCCGAAATTTTTTTCGGCGTTCGTTTTTTACGCAAAAACTCTGCTCCGCGCCGTCCAATTTTTCAACGGCTTGACAAATCGTGAAAATTGTGTTATTCTATAAGGACTTTCATACGGGCGAGACTTTTAGTATTTTTTCCGCCCGTTTCAATTCCAAAGGAGGTGAATCAAATGAACTACACCGAGTACATGGAATATCTTACCAAAAAATACGGTCAGGATATTGCAGAACTTACGAAAGCCGCTTCCAAAAGCGACGTGATCAACCCCAAACTGTACGAAAAGTACGACGTGAAGCGCGGCCTTCGCGACATCAACGGCAACGGCGTGATCTGCGGTCTGACGGAAATATCCGAAATTACCGCGTTCGGCAAGGACGCGGAAGGCAACAAGGTGCCCGTAAACGGAGAACTCTATTATCGGGGCGTGAACATCCGCGATTTCGTCAAGGGCGCGGCGGGCCGTAGATTCGCATTCGAAGAGGCGACTTATCTTCTTTTATTCGGGCATCTCCCCTCGAAGGAGCATCTCGAACGTTTTTGCGAACTTTTGGGCGATCTTCGCGTGCTGCATCCCAATTTCGTGCGGGATATCATTATGAAGGCCCCCTCCAAGGATATGATGAATATGCTCGCGCGCTGCGTTCTCAGCCTCTATTCGTACGATCCGAAAGCGGACAACACTTCGCGCCGCAACGTGATGCGCCAGTCGCTCCATCTCATCGCGCAGTTCCCGCTTCTGTGCGTCTATTCGCAGAAAGCGTACAACTACAACAACAGCGACGCGTCGCTTTGCATCCACAAGCCGAAAAAGGAACTTTCCACCGCGGAGACCATCCTCTACACCCTGCGCGACGACATGAAGTTTTCCCAACTGGAAGCGCAGGTCTTAGACCTTTGCCTCGTTCTGCATGCCGAACACGGCGGCGGCAATAACTCCACGTTCACGACGCACGTGGTCACGTCCTCGGGAACGGACACCTATTCTTCGGTGGCGGCGTCCTTGGGCTCGCTCAAAGGACCCAAACACGGCGGAGCCAACATCAAAGTGTGCGAGATGTTCGACGCCATCAAAGAAAACGTGCCCGATTTCGAACGCGGCAAACTCACGGATTACATTGCTAAGATCCTCGACAAGGAGGCGTTCGACAAAACGGGTCTCGTGTACGGCATGGGGCACGCAGTCTATTCGCTTTCCGACCCCCGCGCGGACATTTTAAAGGAATTCGCGGAAAAACTCGCCGTGGAAAAGGGCATGGAGAAAGAATACGAAATGCGCAAGTCGGTCGCGGATATCGCCGCCGAACTGATCGCGGAAAAGCGCAAGATATACAAGGGCGTCAGTCCCAACGTAGACTTCTATTCGGGATTCGTATACGATATGCTGGGGCTGCCGCGCGAACTGTATACGCCTCTGTTCGCCGTGGCGCGCATCGCGGGCTGGTCGGCGCACCGCATCGAGGAACTGACCAACGGCGGCAAGATCATCCGTCCGGGATATCAGGCAGTCGCCAAGCGGCAGAAATACGTTCCTTTGGAATCGAGAAAACTCGATCAATAAAAAAAGCGTTCCGCAAAAATCATGCGGAACGCTTTTTTTGATCACAAATATTCGGCGATTTCGTTTAAACTTTCCGCCACCGCCTCGGCGCGGTCGCAGGAAGTTTCCGCCTGTTCGGCGGTCGCCTCTCCGCTTAAAACCAAAAGAGTACGGAACCCGTTGTTGACGCCGAAGCGGATATCGGTATTCAGCCTGTCCCCCACCATGACGATGCGCTCTTTGGGCGCAGAAAGTTTGCGCCGCACGCAGTCGCCCATGACGGTGTACGGCTTTCCGCAGATCACGTCGGGCAGGCGTTTGCAGGAAGTTTCGAACAATTTCAGAAAGGATCCCACGTCGGGCCAGGAAACGCCGTCGGCGGGACACACCGCGTCGGGGTGCGTGGCGACGTAAAACGCGCCCTTGACGAGAAATTCATTGCATTTGCGGATCTTTTCAAAGGTGAGAGCCGTGTCGTAGGCGAGCACGCAGACGTCGGGCGATTCCTCGCAGAGCGCAATGCCCGCGCGCAAAAATTCTTCGCGCAGCGCCTCGGTGCCGACAAGGTACACGCGCTTTCCCGCGTGGGTTTCTTTGAGATATTCCGCCGCCGCCATCCCGGAGGTATAGACGCTGTCGCGCTCGTCCCAAAAGTGCAGGCGGTCGAGTTTGCGTATATATTCTTCGGCGCTTTTAGAAGAATTGTTGGTGAGATAGACGATGGATTTCCCCGCCCCGCGCATTTTTTGCAGGGTATTTTGCATATCTCCGATCGGGCGCTCGCCCAAATACACGGTGCCGTCCATATCCAGAAGGAATACGTCGCACTCCCGCGCGATACGGGCAAGATTTTCATTTTTCATAAGTAAATCTATCCTTGCATTTTTATGTAAGCAATCCGAAATCCCGCATGAGCGCGGGAACGGACAGCATGTCGGAAAGTTCCGCCGCCGCGGAAAACGCCTCGTGCGCGCGCACCGCGTCGATCGCAGGCGCCTTTGCGCCCAGGGCGTAGAGTCCGCTCTTTACCCGTTCGGTATAGACCGCAACGCTCTGCGCCTTGCGGCAAAATACCGCGCGGCTCTCCGTAAACACCTCGGCGAGCGCGTCCGTGCGCTTTGCCGTAGGGACTTTGTTTTTGAGAAAGAGCGCGCGTTCATCCTCTCCCGCGTATGCCGCCGCAATGCGGATACGGCGCGCGTAATCGGGCACGTAAAAGGCGCGCGGTTTCGCCGCCTGAAAGAAATGGCGGTATCGCTCCAAGAGATAACAAAAGGAAAAAAGCGCCGCCGAACCGCCCGTACAGCCGCATTTTTTACAGAGCAACCTCGAAAAAATTTCCGCGGCGGTGCGTTTTTTTCTGCGGCTCAGAAAGAGCGCGAGATCCGCGGACAATGACAGCAGTTCTCTTTGAAAATTCTGCCCCGTGAAATCGGCGAGCCGCACGGCGTCCTCGAAGAACCTGTGATACGGCGCGGAGGCGTCGCCGCCGCCCGCAAAGACGGAATGCGCCTCGCAGTCGAATGCGGAGAGCGCGCAAAGGCACAGCTTTCCGTACGCCGCGTCGTACGAGCCGATACGCGAAAGATCGCAATAGACCGCGTCGGGCGCATCTGCGGGATAGCGGGAAAAGCCGCCGCTCACGAACAGCCGCACGGGATTTTCGAACGCGGCGGAAAGATCCGCATGATCGGGCACGACTATACAGTACGCGCCCCTGAGGGTGCAAAAATACCGCGCCGCACAAAACGCGCCTTTCCCCACCGCGATCGCGGCGCGCACGTCGTCGGGAAGGGAAAAAAGCCCCGAGGCGTTGTCGCCTTCGCCCGCGACGACGCAGAAACATTCGAATCCTTTGAGCGCCGCGCGGATGGTCTGCACGGCGGGGAAGTTGGATTCGCCGTCGGCGATCAGCGCCACTTTCCCGCAGGGTATGTAGCCGCGCAAGAGTTTCGCGACGTCGCAGAGCGGTCCGAAAACGATATCCGTATCGGCCGCTTCATTTTTTTGTAAATTCAAAGCGCACATAAAGACTCCTCGATTTTTCTTTCCCTTCTCTTTTGTGCTTTCGAATTTTTATAAAATTTCGTCGAGCGCCGCAAACAGCGCGTCGTTCTGTTCGGGTGAACCGATCGTGATGCGGCAGAAATTTTCGATTTTCGGTTTTGTAAAATGGCGCACGAGCACGCCCCGCGCGCGCAGTTCTTCGTAAACGCGCCGCCCCGAAAGGCATTTATGCGCGGCAAAGACAAAGTTCGCCTTGCTCGGAAGAACGGTAAATCCCTTTTTTGCAAGCGTTTCGCTCACCCGTTCGCGCTCGGAAACGACGATCGCGTTCCTTTCGTTGTAATAGGACTTGTCCGCGATCGCCGCCGCGCAGACGGCCTGACAAACGCGGTCCACGGGGTAAGAATTAAAACAGTCCTTCACGCGTTCCAGTCCGTCAATGAGCGCGGGGTCGGCAACGGCGTAGCCGCAGCGCATGCCCGCCAGGGAATAGCCCTTGGAAAAGGTCTTGACGACGACGAGATTGGGGTATTTTTTGACGAGCGATACCGCCGACTGGTTGAAAAACGGCATATACGCCTCGTCCACGATGACGACGCGCGCGGCGTTCGCGCGGATAAACGCTTCCATTTCGTCAAGGGGAATGCCGATGCCCGTCGGCGCGTTTGGATTCGCCACAAGCACGCCCTGCGCTTTTGCGGCGGTCAGTTTGGCAAGATCGAGAGAAAGGTCCTCTTCCATCTCTATCGTATGCGCCTTCACCTTGAAAAAATCACAGAACACGGGATAAAAGGAATAGGTGATCTCGGCAAAAGCCGCGCCTTCTCCGTCGCTGTCGAAAAACGCGGGAAAACACAGCGCGAGGATCTCGTCGCTGCCGTTGCCGCAGAAAATATTTTCCTTTGCAACGCCTTCGGCGCGGGCGATATTTTCTCTCAGCGCGTCCATCGTCAGGGAAGGATAGAGATTGAGCGAAGAAAAATCAAACGTTTCGTACGCCTTTCTCGCCGCGGGCGAGGGCGGATAGGGATTTTCGTTGGTATTGAGTTTGACGTAGCGTCTATCGGCGGGCTGTTCCCCCGCGGTATAAGGCTCGATCTCGCGCGCCGTGCGGCTTAAAAAACTTTTCATATGTTACCGTCCTTTTTCATCGAAAATCATACTATTTTTACTTTCATTTGTCAAGTAATCTCGGCCGCGCGCGCCCCGTACGACAAACAATGCCCTTTTTCGGCAAAAACGCGGACGGCGCATATGCGCCGTCCACACATTTATATTTAACTTTTCGTCCAATTCGCAAATAACTTCGTTTCCGTAAAAATCAGATTTCCCTGTTCGTCGTACTCCGCCGCTGGTAATGTATCCTCGGCAAAATCCCATACATGTTCGCACTCGGATTCTTTATACCAACCCGCGAAATTATAGCCTTCTCTCTGCGGTTCATACGGCGTATTTTCTATCTTTCCACCTCTCGCAAAATCATCGATGAAAAAATAACCATTGTTCGGCGCTCCCTCGTAGTTGAAATGGTATGAAGTGTTAGCGATTTGAACTTCTCCTTTAGTCATATTAGCAGCTTTCGTGTAATACGTAAAATAATTATCAGTTTCTTTTTCAATAATATAATGATCCATTGTTTTCAGCAAGCATATAGCATAATTAAAGAACAAAGGCGTAACATAGGCTTTGATACCACCACCAGATCTAATATATGTTAACATGCTGTTTACATAACTTTCATCGTTTTTAACAAAGTAAACTTTTTTTGGCAATATATCTACGAAATAGTCGTCCCCTCTCATTTCATGCAAATATGACAAATATAATTTATTCGCATTACGGGTATAAATAAAATATCGGTTTTGCGCAAGCGAATGATCTATATAGGTAATATAACGGACCTCTTTTCCCTTATAATACGCCGGTACGATCAAAGTGTCTTTTTTACGTCCCTCTTTCGTAGTATCGACGATTGCGTAACAATCCTTATCGCTTGCATAGTAATAAGTAAAATCTCCGTCATCGAAAAAATCTTCTTTAATACTTCCGCAAGCTCTAAATCCACATAAAACAGTTACCGATAGCAATAAAATAATAGTTAAAGCAATAAACTTTTTCATTTCAAACCTCCGTTTCGCTCAGTTTTTTGAGCGCGGCGAATACGCCGTGCGCGGAGAGCGTTTCGACGTCGAGTACGTTTTCCGCTTCGGAAATTTCCCAGAGACGGTGCGCGTCGGAATCGACGAGGCGGGGCAATTTCACCCCGCTCCCCGTGCGGCTTTCGACGAGTCTGAATCCGAGATGATAGTCGAACGCGCCCAAAACGCCGATCAGACCGTTGGACTGCTTGTCGATATGCGCCGCGACCGCGAGTCCGCCGAACGATTCGACGAGCGCCGCCGCGTCCTCTACCGATACGCCCGAACTCACGATGAGAAGATCCTCTTCCCGCCCGATCAACTCGTCAAACTCGTTCATAATGAGTTGTCTGCCGAAAATCTCCTCGCGGTTTTTGATCCGCAAACGGCGGGGAGCAATATATTCTTCCAGCGCGGCGAGTTGTTCGTACTTTTCGAACAGGCACAAAACGTGTATATCTTCGCTTGTGGTGAGTTCCATGGCGGGCAGCACGACCAGGCCGTTTTTCTTACCCGCAGCAATCGTCGCGGGACAGTTTTTACCCGTGTTATGGTCGGAAAGCGCGATCGCGTTCAGCCCTTTGATAAGCGCCATGTTGACGATGTTGTTGGGCGTGTTGTCGTCGTCGCCGCAAGGGCTCAGACACGAATGAATGTGAAAATCGTAATAGATATTCATACGCCGCACGCTTCGAAAAGCATTTTTGCAGTCTGATATACGTCTTTGGAACACCCCAAAAGATTGATATTCTGCGTTTTGGCGCGCGCTGCAAGCGGTTCGTCGGGCGCTACGCCCTCGCACAGGACCACGCAGGCGCAGTCGACGAGCGTCGCCACCGCCGCCACGTTGACGTTATTCATCACAGTGAGCCAGGCGCACGCGTCGGGCGCGCGGCTGATCACGTTGCTCAAAAAGTCGCCGCAATAGCCGTTTTTTATCTCCGCGTCGGGATTCCCCAAACAAAATACCGTGAGGCCCGCGCGGGCGCACCATTCTTTGACCGTCATATTTCCACCTATTTTACTTCGTTGAGTTTCACGCAGTTCAAGATGCCGCCGCTCATCGCGACGTCCTCCGCGTGCGTGCGGCAGGAGGGCGCGCCGCAGGCGCCGCAGTCGATGCCGGGCAGTTTTTTCAAGTATTCTTCCACCAGCATCATCTTTTCCATCGCCGCGAACACGTCGGAGTCAAAACGGAAAGAGGTGATCGGCTCGGGCTCCTTATCCCATAAAAAGAAATCCGTCGTCAATCCGAATTCTTCCATGGTGGCGGGCGGCGTTTTCATCTTTTCGGCGAGTTGGCGCATCTTGTTTCGCGCGATGAAGGGATTTTCCACGTTGAGAACGCCCCCCACGCAGCCGCCCGGGCAGACGTTCATTTCCACGAAATCGGCGCCGTCGAGTTTGCCGTCGCTCATCTCGGTCAGAAGCCCCAATACGTTGCGGATCCCCGAACAATGGATATAATTGCCGAGTCCCAGCCCGTTGCTTTCGCCGCCCGAAGAGCCCCAGTTGATGCCGAAATGACCGCATTTGCCCAATTTGCGCGGCTTTTCGATCTTGTTCATCTTTTCGACCAGACGGAAATACACGTCGCTCTGCGAGAGCACGCCCGATATGTATTTTTCGTTGGAAACTTCCTCTTTGTGCAGGGAGTATACCTTTGCGGGGCAGGGCGAGATGAAGAAAATGCCGATATCATCTGCGGGAATGCCGCGCCCGATCGCCCGTTTTTTGGCGAGTTTCGCCGCGATCTTGGCGGGCGCGTACACTTCGAGCATATGGTCGGCAAGTTCGTGAAATTTCATTAAGATGAGTTCGACGACGGCGGGGCACGCCGTGCTGATGACGGGACGGGGCAATTTCCCCTCCGCCATGAGTTTTTTCGAACAGTCGGTGACGAGTTCCGCCGCTAGTCCCACTTCGAACACCTCGTCGAACCCGAGCGCCAAAAGCCCCTCGATGACGTAATTGGGATCGTCCAGATGATTGAACTGCCCGAACAGCGACGGCGAGGGCAGCGCGATCTTATAAGGATAACTCTTCACCAGATCGAAACTGTCGTATACGGGACGCTTGGCGCCCCCCTTGCAACTGCGGATACATTCGCCGCAGTTGATGCACTTCTCATACTGTATTTTCGCCTTGCCGTTGACGATACGGATCGCTTCGGTAGGACATCGGCGCATACACGTGATGCAGCCGATACACTTTTCGTCGTCTAAAACGACCGTTTTGAGCGTTACCATTTCTTCACCCTTACCGCTAAAAATTCACCCGTAAAAACACCGTCGTACCCACGCCGACCGTGCTGTCGATGCGCATTTCGTCGCTGTATTTTTTCATATTCGGGAGGCCCATGCCCGCGCCGAATCCGAGGCTGCGGATATTTTCCGACGCCGTGGAGTACCCTTCTTTCATGGCGAGCGCGATGTCCGCGATGCCGGGCCCCCTGTCTTTGAGCCAGATATCGGCGTGGTCGGGATAGACTTCCACCTCCGCCCTGCCGCCGTGCGCGTGAATGACCATGTTGATCTCCCCTTCGTACATGGCGATGGCGACGCGGCGCACCGACGCGGGGGCTATGCCGATCTGTTTCAAGGTGCGCTTGACGCTCTCGCTGGCGTTGCCCGCGGAAGAAAAATTCTCGCCGTCCACGTCAAAACCGAGTTTTACGCATTGCATTTCATTCACCGCCGCCCAGACCGTTGGTATAAAGTATGCCGCAGGCGGTAAACAGCCGCTCTTCGGTGGAAAGAAGCACAATGCCCTTTTGCCGCGCGAGTTCGACGACCTCCGATTCCGGACGCTTGCCGCGCACGAACACGATGCAGAGCATATCCATCATTTCGGCGGTGCGCACGACCTGCGGATTCAAAAGCCCCGTCAGAAGCACCGATTGATCTTTCACGTATGCCAAAACATCGCTCATCATATCCGAACCGCACGCCGTATGGATATCGGTGTCCAGATGATCTTCCCCGCATAATATTTCGGCTTTGAGAAGCCGAACAACATCCTTGATTTTCATTTTATGTAACTCCTTTGTTCTATCATACCACAAAACGCGCGCGTTTTCAAGATATTCGGTCAAAATAAAAGGACGGGAATTTCCCGCCCTTACATTGCCAAACGGCAAAACAGGTCTATGATCAGTCCCGCCGCCGTACCCACGGTATAGAGCACGAGCACCATCAGACAATTTTTTTTGAGATTTTTCGGATTTTTGAAGAGCACGACCAGCCCCAGCCCCGCGTTGGAACACAGCCCCGCGAACAGCCCGCCGAAGGAAATGCCGCCTAAAATGTATGTCTGCGTGAGGATGACGCTGCTGGCGCAGTTGGGTATCAGGCCCACGAGCGCGGTCAGAAACGGCTGGAACACATAACCGCGTTGCAAAAACGCGGAGATCTGTTCCTCTCCCGCAAAATAAAAGATCACGCCGAATACGAGATTGACCGCGAGGATAAAGAAAAAGATCTTTAAAGAGTGGTACAGGGGCGTGAGGATATAGCGCTCGATAAATCCGTTGCCTACGCGGGCGCAGTCGTCGCATTCCTCACAGCACGCGCCGATGGGTTCTTCGGTCCTGTCGAGCCTTTCATGCTTTAAAAAGGCGTTCGCCGCATAGCCGACGACGACCGCGAGCAGAAGTTTCAATCCGATGAGCGGCAGCACGGAGAGCGCTTTGGAACCGTCGGACAACAAAATAATGATCGCCTCGTCACTGGTGGCGATGAACACCGAAAGAATCGTTCCCGTGCGGATCAGTTTGCGGTCATACAGTTTGGCGGACATCACCGAAAACCCGCATTGGGGAACGATACCCGTCAAGGCGCCCAGAAGAGGCGCCAGATTCCCCTGCAACACGCCGCCCTTCTTGCCGATGGCGGTGTTGTGTTCAAGGACCTCGATGACTGCGTAGATCAGAAACAGGAACGGGAATAATTTTAGGCTGTCGACGATCGCGTCGACAATGATATCCGTCATAAACTACCCGTTTCCCCTGAAATAATGAAATTATATCACGGCGCAGACAGTTTGTCAACGGAGCGAGCCCGCAGCGGCGTAAAAAAGAGGCGGCTCCGCTGCGGAACCGCCATTTTTTTGTCGAATTCGGTTTTTTAGAAATCGATATCTTCGTCGTTGTACACGGCGAGCAACAATTTTTCCATGTCTTCCTGCGAAGGCTGGCGGGGATTGGAACCCGTGCACGCGTCGCTGATGGCGAGCCGCGCGACCTCTTTCAGTTTCTGCTTATATTCCTTCTCGTCGATGATCGAAGTTTCCGCTTTCACGCCGCCCTGTCCGTAATTTTTGATGGACTGCGGGATATCCAACTCGTCGTTCATATGGCGCAGTTCCTTGACGAGCGCCTTGACGAGCGCATCGGTGGAATCGCCTTCCAAACCGATATAGCGGGCGATGTACGCATAGCGCTCCGCCGCCTCGGCGTTTTTGGCGTTATACTGAATGACCTTGGGCAGATACATGGCGTTGGCGCAGCCGTGAATGATATGGCCGCCCGTAAACGCCGCGCCCGTCTTATGCGCCATGGAGTGCACGATGCCGAGGAGCGCGTTGGAGAACGCCATGCCCGCAAGGCACTGCGCGTCGTGCATGGTGGCGCGCGCCTGCGCGTCGCCGTCGTAGGACTTTTTCAGATTTTCGTGAATGAGTTTGATCGCCCACAATGCCAGAGGGTCGGTATAATTGCAGTGCAGCGTGGAAACGAACGCCTCGATGGCGTGCGTCATCGCGTCCATGCCCGTATGCGCCGTCAGTTTGGCGGGCATGGTCTCCGCGAGCGCGGGATCGACGATCGCCACGTCGGGCGTGATATTGAAGTCGGCGAGCGGGTATTTGATGCCCTTCGCGTAATCGGTGATCACGGCGAACGCGGTCACTTCGGTAGCCGTTCCCGAAGTAGAGGGAATGGCGCAGAATTTCGCCTTGGTGCGAAGCGAGGGGAACGAAAAAGGCTGAATGATCGCCTCGAACGAGGTTTCGGGATATTCGTAGAACACCCACATGGCTTTCGCCGCGTCGATCGGCGAGCCGCCGCCCATCGCCACGATCCAGTCGGGCTGGAATTCGCGCATGACCTCGGCGCCCTTCATCACCGTTTCCACCGAGGGGTCGGGCTCGACGTTTTCGATAAAACGCACCTCCATGCCCGCTTCTTTCAGATAGCCGACCGCCTTATCCACAAAGCCGAATCTCTTCATGCTGCCGCCGCCGAGTACAAGAACCGCCTTTTTGCCTTTTAAGTTTTTGAGTTCCGCCAAAGAACCTTCGCCGTGATACAGATCGCGGGGTAACGTAAAACGTCCCATTTTTGAATGCCTCCGTTTTTTTAAATTTTCGGGAACGGTTCAACTGCCGCTCCCCTTTTTCCGAACATATTTTATCACTTCCCCCGTATTCTGTCAACGGTTTCAATGGTATCGATAAAAATTTATCAATAAAATTTTATCGATTTAACACAAAAGAAAAATCCCTCCGCGTTTATGCGGAGGGATCCGTACTTATTCTGCTTTGTTCTGGTCGTCGGGATTTTCAGGCTGCTCGTCGTTTGCGGCGCCTTCCTCTTCGGCGGCCTCGGCTGCTTTCGCGTCGGCCTTGTCGCGCTTGGCGGCGGCTCTCGCTTCGCGGCGCATCGCGGCCTTTTCTTCCTTGGTCACGACCTTGTTCTTCTCGATGATCGCCTGCATTTCGGCGGGCGTCAGAGGAATGAAGTTGGAAGAAGACTCGTTCTCGGGCGTAACTTCATAGCCCTCGTCTCTGGCGAGAATGGACATTTCGGTGGTCGCGTCGAACAGGTGGATGTGATTCGCGTCGAACGCCAGTTCGACCACTTCGCCCCTGCCGATGGTGCTTCTCGAATCGACTTTGGCGATCATGTTGTTGGAATCGCCGATGATGGTCTCGATCTCCTGTCCTTCCTTAAAGTCGAGTTTGCAGTAAATGAGCGTTTCCGCGCCGAGTTTCTCGACGACTTCGGTAAACACTTTTACGACGGTGTCGGGAGAAGTAGCGATAAATCTCTCTTCCTCGTGAATATCTTCGGGACGCACGCCCAGCATGATGGGTTTGCCCGTATTCACGTAATCGTCGATATTGATGATCTTCGCCTCTACCGTCTTGGGAAGAGCGATCTTATTGTTGGTGAATTCTACATACACCTTGTTTTTGGATTTGGTGAGCGTCGCGGGGAAGAAGTTCATCTGCGGCGTTCCGATAAAGCCCGCAACGAACTGGTTGATGGGATAATCGTACAAATTCTGCGGGGTGTCCACCTGCTGCATGAAGCCGTCTTTCATGACGACGATGCGGGTACCCATGGTCATCGCCTCGATCTGGTCGTGCGTGACGTAAATGAAGGTGGTGGCAAGTCTTGCGTGCAGTTTGGAAATTTCCGTTCTCATCTGGGCGCGGAGTTTCGCGTCGAGGTTGGACAAAGGTTCGTCCAAAAGGAAGACTTTCGGTTCGCGGACGATGGCGCGGCCGAGCGCGACACGCTGTCTCTGACCGCCGGAGAGAGCCTTCGGTTTACGGGTAAGGTAGTCGCTGATGCCCAAGATGGCGGCAGCCTCTTTTACGCGTTCGTCGATGATCTGCTTGGGAACCTTTCTCAGTTTCAAGCCGAACGCCATGTTATCGTAAACGGTCATGTGGGGATACAGAGCGTAGTTCTGGAACACCATCGCGATATCTCTGTCCTTGGGGACGACGTCGTTGACGAGTTTGCCGTCTATATACAGTTCGCCCTTGGAAATTTCCTCCAAGCCCGCGATCATACGAAGAGTCGTGGATTTTCCGCAGCCGGAAGGTCCGACGAAAACGATAAATTCTTTATCTTTGATTTCCAGATTGAAATCGGTAACCGCGGTCACGCCCGACGGATACACCTTATAAATTCCTTTCAAAAAAAGGCTTGCCATGAATACACTTCCTCCCTACAAATTTATCTATTATCTATTTTACACGATTTCAAGCAAAAAAACAATGGGCAAATATTACAAATAATCAATAAGATTGTGTCAACATTGCCCAACGTTCGGAAAATTTGTTGTACTTTTACATATTTTCTGCTATAATACAGATATCGTTTCAATCAGACCGCGCACATGCGCGTAAGGGGTCATTTTATGGATATCAATAAATTTTCACCGAAATTTAAGGTGTCTTCGCCCAACCTGATCAACCTTTCCAGGCTGACCACAGAGGACATTTTCGAATATCTGTACGCCGCCAAGGCGCTCAAAACAAAGTACCGCGCGGGAGAAAATCCCGCTCTTTTGAAACATAAGACGATCGCGCTTTTGTTCGGCAACGTTTCCACCCGCACGCGCATCTCTTTCGAAATGGGCATCCGCCAGTTAGGCGGAGATTTTCTTTTTCTCCCCAAAGGCGAAACGCAACTTTCGCGCGGCGAGAGCATCCGCGATACTGCCGCCATGTTCAAGCGCTACGGCTTTTCCGCGCTGATCCTGCGCGCGTTCTCCACGGAAGAGATCGAAACGTTCGCAAAATACAGCGGTCTGCCCGTCATCAACGGCATCAGCGAAAACGCTCATCCGTTGCAGATCCTTTCCGATCTGTTCACGATCTGGGAACATAAAGGGAAACTCGAAAATCTGAAACTTGCGTATATCGGGGACGGAAACAACATTGCCAATACCCTTTTGATGGGCTGCGCAAAGTGCGATATGAATATTACGCTCGCCAGCCCCAACAATTACCGCCCTTCCGAATCCATGCTGGAACGCGCCATGCAGTATGCCGACATTCAACTGACTTCGGACGTGCGGGAAGCGGTGCAGAACGCGGATATCGTCTACACCGACGTGTTTATTTCCATGGGCGACGCCGAATCGGAGGAAAAGAAACGGGTTTTGCGCCGCTACCGCGTGACCGAAGAACTGATGTCGCTCGCCAAACCCGACGCGCTGTTCATGCACTGTATGCCCGTGCACCGCGGCGAGGAAGTGACGGAAGAAGTGCTCGACGGCCCGCAGTCCATCGTCTACGAACAGGCGGAAAACCGCCTGCACCTCAACAAAGCGGCGCTCGCGCTGCTCGTGAAATAAATGTACATTCACGCAAATTTTTTCGTGCTGACGAAAAACAATCGGTTTAAAAAGAGAGGTCTTTCGGACCTCTCTTTTAGTCTGTTCTGCCCAATAAATATTCTACCGAGCAATCAAACAATTCCGCCAATTTAATAAGCGCATTCGTGTCGGGTATCGTTCCTTCATGCCTCCATCTCGAAACTGAGGAATGCGCGACTCCGCACGCCTGCGCAATTTTATAATCGCTTAAACCGCTTATTTTCGAAAGAATAATAAACCTTTCATGAAATGATTTTGGATTTTTGCTTAAAGTTAATTTATCGTTATCAGTCAATCCTAACATATAATCAATGGAACTGTGGTTTAATTCCGCCAACTGAATCAATTTATCGTAACGCGGTTTTGTATTTCCACTCACCCAACAAGCGACTGTTGTGTAACCGATATTCAGTATCTTTGCCAAGCCTCTGCCCGAAACTTTTAAGTCTTCCATCAACTCTTTTAATCTTTCCACAAAGTTATCTGTCATAATTTACCCTAAAAAGTTACTATGACAGTATTATGTCTATTTTTAGAACAATAATTTTATATGACCTAAATATAGACGTAGTTTTCGACAAATAATGTTTAAATTAGTGTTTTTTCGAAGATTTTTCTCATCAGATTTTATTGATGACCTAATAATAAACGTATTATAATATAAGTACAATAACAAAAAGGAGATTTACTCACATGGAAAACAAAAGCAACTCACAAACAAGCACCGCGGAAGAACTGATGAATTTCGTTCGAATGATATTGAGCGAAGAATGGATCGCAAAAATTTCTCCCGTTCATCAAAATCATATCGATATCGATATGCTGAACGATGAAAAAAATTCAGAATTCAAATTGAAAAAATATAAAAAAGAGCCCCCGAAATTTCGGGGGCTCCTTACTTATCTGTTATGGCGCATATCCGCGCCGAGGTCGCTTAAAAAATACGACTGTATCTTTTTCAGATTGCGTGGGTATTTATAATAGAAATCCGTTCTCTTTACCGAATCGTCGGAAAAGGTAAGTTCCAGCGAGAATCCCGCGCCGTCGTAGATAACTTCGTCGGTTTTGTAAGAATCTTTCCAACCGTATATGCCCGCCTTGCGGATGTGCGAAACAAACGCCTCTTCCTGCTCTTCAGTAAACGTGGCGACGGTTTTCGGGTTGTTGTACTGCTGCAAGATCTCTTCTGCCTGTCCTTCTTCCGCACGGTCTATCATTTCTTGCAGCGCTTCCTCTTCGGCAATCGTAATATCGTAGACGATATTTTTTTCAAAATCGAAAACGCGGTAGTCGTTTATGCCCCACAGCCCCATGCCGTCACCTCCGTGATACTCGATTTTAACGAGTTCCTTATCGTCGTATTCGGTCTTGGGCGCGCAGCCTGCGAGTGCCAGCGCCAGAACGAGCGCGGCGAAACACGCAAAAACTTTTTTCATAAATCCCCCCTTGTAAAAAGACGGAGCCTTGCAATGCATGTCGGGCCCCGTCGTTTTGTCTTATAATTTTTCCGCGATCGCTTGTAAAAATTCGCGGGAATTCAGTTTTTGCGGCGCGATCCCTTCCGCCTTGAACAGAGGCACAAGATCGCCCGTCATTTTGCCTTCCTCGATGGTCTTGACGGTCGCCTTTTCCAGTTTTTTGGCGAACGCCGTCAGTTCGGGGATTTCGTCCAGTTCTCCGCGCTTTGCAAGCGCGCCCGTCCAGGCGAAAATGGTCGCCACCGAATTGGTGGAAGTTTCTTCCCCTTTTCGATGCTTGTAATAATGGCGCGTGACGGTGCCGTGCGCCGCCTCGTATTCGTAATTGCCGTCGGGAGATACGAGCACCGAGGTCATCATGCCCAGCGAGCCGTACGCGGTCGCTACCATGTCGCTCATCACGTCGCCGTCGTAGTTCTTGCAAGCCCACAGCACGCCGCCGTTGCTGCGCACGATGCGCGCCACCGCGTCGTCGATCAGCGTGTACATATAATAGATACCCGACGCCTCGAATTTCTCTTTGTACTCTTTTTCGTACAATTCCTCGAAGATGTCCTTGAAATGATGATCGTATTTTTTGGAAATGGTATCCTTAGTGGCGAACCACAGCGGGAATTTCAAATCGAGCGCGTATTGGAAACACGAGCGCGCAAAGCCCGAGATAGACTCATCGGTATTGTGCATTCCCTGCACGACGCCGCCGCTCTTTGCAAAAGAATGAACGAGTATCTTTTCTTTTTCCTTGCCGTCCGCGCCGACTACGCTCAGATACGCGCTGTCGCCTTGTTCCGCCGCGGCCTCTACGCTCGAATACACGTCCCCGTAGGCGTGACGCGCCAGCACGATGGGCGCCGTCCATGTGGGAATATAGGGCGTGATGCCCTTGGCGAGAATGGGCGCACGGAATACCGTGCCGTCCAGGATCTTGCGGATGGTGCCGTTGGGACTCTTCCACATTTGTTTGAGTTTATATTCTTCCACGCGCTGCGCGTTGGGCGTGATGGTGGCGCACTTGACGCCTACCCCGTATTTTTTATTGGCATTCGCCGCGTCCACGGTCACTTTATCGTCGGTCGCGTCGCGGTTTTCCAATCCCAGATCGTAATATTCCGTCTTTAAATCCACGTAGGGCATGATCAGGATCTCTTTGATCCACTGCCACAGCACGCGCGTCATTTCGTCGCCGTCCATCTCGACGAGAGGAGTCTTCATTCGGATCTTTTGCATTGCGGTACACCTCTTGATTCGTTTTTCTTCTGTATTGTATCAAATTTATGCAAAAATTACAAGCGTTTGCCGTGAGCGGCGGGCATTTTGTTGATGACGCCGCACGAGAGCGCCACTTTCTGCCCGTCCTTGACGGCGCGCTCAACAAGCCCCTGCTCGATAACGTCGGTCAGAACTTCTTTAAAATCGCCGAGTTTCTCGCAGAAAAGATAATACGCGAGCGAACCGGGCACGGTGTTCATTTCATTGAAATACACTTCGCCGCCGCTGATGAGAAAATCGGCGCGCACGATGCCGCGCAGATCCAGCCGCTTATATAAAAGTTTGGTATAGCCCTTGATGAGCGTTTCGTCGCGTTTGGAAATACGGGCGGGAAACGCCGCGGTGCGCTCCTTGCCGCCCTCTATGTATTTATCCTGAAAGGTCAAAATCTCCCGTTTGAGCGCGGGCTCCTCGCATTCGGAAACGATCACGTCGCCCCCTTTGCGGTAAGCGGCGCAGTTGATCTCCCGCTTTTCGGCGAAAAATTTTTCCGCGAGCACGATGTCGTCGTAGGCAAAAGCGGTTTCGAGCGCGCCTACAAGTTCGTTTTTATCGTGCGCCACGATGATGCCGATGGACGAGCCCTGCCGCGACGGCTTGATGATGACGGGATATTTCAGGCGCGTTTCCACGCACTTGATCGCCATTTTGCCGCGCTTGTCGTAATCGCGCTTGCAGATCTTAAAGGAATCGGCGCATTTGACGCCCAGCGCGCGGGCGGCGAGTTTCGTCGCAGCCTTATCCATAAAGAGAGAAGAGGCGAGAAGATCTGGCGAGGCGTTGGCGAGTTTGTTGAGGTCGGCAATTGCGGCGACGGCGCCGTCCTCGCCGCCGCGGCCGTGACAGCAGTTCAGGATCACGTCGGCCTTGCACAACTCTTTGAGGCGGCTGCCCTTGCGCCGATACAGTTTGCCGTCCGCAATCAGCGCCCGCCCCGCTTTTTT
Organism: Candidatus Borkfalkia ceftriaxoniphila; assembly: GCF_004134775.1. Taxonomy (NCBI): domain Bacteria; kingdom Bacillati; phylum Bacillota; class Clostridia; order Christensenellales; family Christensenellaceae; genus Candidatus Borkfalkia; species Candidatus Borkfalkia ceftriaxoniphila. Next base: position 1,264,378 of record NZ_SDOZ01000002.1, on the reverse strand, counting down.
TCGGAAAGAGGGATCGGAATAAAAGGAAACGTCCCTGAGGCGCTTGTCGGCGAACATTTCGCCGTCCGTGTTGAGATAGACGGGATACACCCCGTATTTTTCTTCGTCCACGAGGTTGGATACCATCGTGCCCGTGATAACGGAAATTTCGTTTTCCGAAGACATTCCGCCGAAAACGACGATTACGTTTTTGCGCATGAAAAAAACACCTCCGCTTTATTTTGGCATTTTTATGCCCTTTCCGCTTTGGTGTTTCTTTTGTTTGGAAATTTCAATATATATCGGGCAGATCGTTTAAAAACAAGACCGTATCCCCCGTTTTCAACTCGGCGGCGAGGATCTCTTTCGCTTTGTCGAGCGTGGGCACGAGCGTCAGTTTTTCCTTTTCGCCGCCCGCTTTCAGATACCCGTTTTTCAGTTCGCCCGCAAGCGTTGCGCCGACCAAGATAACGCGGTCCGCCGCGACGAGTTTTTCGCCCAGCGCGGCGTTTGCCGATTCTTCCAGAATGCCCATTTCCACGAGCCCCGGCGTCACGACAAATTTCGTCCCCCCGAAGTCACACAAAACGTCTATCGCGGCTTTCGCGCCCTCGATGTTGGAATTGTAACTGTCGTCGAGAATGGTCACGCCCTCCCCGTCCAGTTTTTGCAGGCGGTGCGGCACGAATTCGAGTTTTCCGATCGCCGCGACGATGTCTTCCCGCGTGGCGCCCAGTTTCCACGCCATGGCCGCCGCCGCCGCGATATTGCGCGCGTTGTGCGCGCCGAGCAGTTTACAGTGCGCCTTTTCCCGCAATATTCCGAACATTAAATCGAAATCGATGCCGTCCGGGCTCGTGCGCACGTTTTTTGCGCACACTTCGCCCCCTTCGCCCGCGAACACTTTGACAAGCCCCTCGCAGTTTTCGGCGAGCGAACGCACGTTTTCATCCTCTCCGAATACGGCAAATCCGCCCTCTTTGGTGCCCGTTAAGATCTCGCCCTTGGCGCACTTGACGTTTTCGAGGGATAAAAAAGTTTCCAGATGCTGGCCGCAGATGCCCGTGAGGATACAGTGGTCGGGCTCGACCAGTTTGCACAACTCTTCGATATCTCCCACGTGCCGCGCGCCCATTTCGGCGATGAAATATTCGCAGCCGTCGAGGTCCGTCCCGTTGATGAATTTCGCTATGCCCAGCGGCGTATTGTACGAGGCGGGCGTGGCGAGCACCGTATGCTTTTCGGATAGCATGGCGGCGAGAATGTTTTTCACGCTCGTCTTGGCGAAACTCCCCGTGATACCGATGCGGACGGCTTTGCTTTCCGCAAGTTTTTGTTTGGCTTTCGCGACGTAGCGCGCGTTCTTGGGATTTTCGTACAGACTGTCGAAAAAGTTTGCCGCTCTTACCAACAGCGGCAAAAGAACGGGCAACAGCGCGAGAGGCACGTAGCGGAGATCCCGCACGATCCCGATGCCCGAATAGTGCGCCGCGGCGTTGACCGCCAGAACGATCGCCGCGCCTGCGAGCAAAAAGAGAACGTATTCGGCAAGATAAATGTGCTTGACGCGGTTCGTGGGAACGAGCGGCACTTTCAGAGCGCGCTTATCGGCATAGAAATACAGTCCGAAAAAGAGCGGGAAGGGAACGAGAGATATGTAAGCCGCCGCCTTGCCCGTAAAGGCAAAACAGACCGCGAGCACCGCCGAGGAGAGCGCGGCGAGAAAGCCGAGAAGCGCCAGGCGCGACCATGCCATATTCCCCTTTTTCGTCAGCCATCCGGCGTATTTTTTCCCGTCGTATCCCAACTGCTGCAATCCGCCCAACAACTTGAACGTGCACAGACAGCACAGCGCCGCCATGGCGAGGGATATGAGAAAATATTCCGCGATATTCGGTAATGAAAACATAAGTCACCTTCCTGCAAAAAATGAAGTTTCAGCGCAAAAACTCCCCCGCGATCCTGTTGAATGAATCGGGATCTTCGCTGAAACAAAAATGCGTGCCGCGCATCGTGACGAGCGCGCCGTCCCGTACGCCTTCGCTCAGAATTTTGCCCATATAGAGGGGCGTGGCGGTATCTTGCTGCCCGAATACGAACAGAACGGGATTGCGAACGTCTTTCAGACAGGGCGTCAGATCTTCGTTGACGATCTTTTTATAACTTTCCCGCATGACGGGAGAAAGCGTTCTGTATTCCGCCGAACCGAAATGTTTTTCGGCGTAGCGGGGCGCGATCTTGCGCACGGCGCGGTAGGAAAAAACCTTTGCGCGGTACGAGATCCCGCGCTTGGGCGGAATGCCCGCGCAGCCCGTAAACACGGCTTTCAAAAAGCGTTCGCCGTGCGCGGCGAGAAGTTTCAGCCCCACCCTGCCGCCGAACGAATGCGTCAGAAGATGCGCGCGGCCGATATGCAGTTCGTCTAAAAGCGCGAGCGTATGCGCCGCGTAATCGTCCACCGACCACGGCTCCGTGAGGGGCGGGCTCTTGCCGAATCCCCAGAAGTCGAAGGCGGTGACGCGGAAGTACTTTGAAAAATATTTTATCTGCCAGTAAAAACTTTCTTTGCACGAGAGATACCCGTGCAGCAGCACGAGATCTTCGCCCGCGCCCTCCTGAATCAGCGAAACTTCGCTTTCGGACAAGTTTTTACCTCCTTATTTTTACGTCAGATCTTTGGCCATGATGACGGCGTCCTCGCCGTCGCCGTAGTAGCGCGGGCGGACGAATTTTCCGCAGAAACCGCATTTCAAATACAGGGCGAGCGCCGCGCTGTTGGAAACGCGCACTTCCAGAAAGACGCGCTTCATGCCCTCTTTTTGCAAATTCTCTTCCAGTTTGCGGACAAGTTTTCTGCCGATCTTTTTGCCGCGATGCGCCTCGTCTACGGCAATGTTGGCGATATCCGCCTCGTCAAGGCCGACGATCGCGCCGCCGTAACCGACGATCTTTCCGTCTTCTTCGCACAAGATCGTGCGGAAACGGCCGCCCATAAACGAATCGGCAAGCATCTGAAAACTCCACGGATCGCGAAAACACGCCTTTTCCAGTTCGGAGATGGCGGCGATGTCCTCGTATTTCCACTCCCTGAAAATCATTTTTTCTCCTCTTCCGCCTGACTTTTTTTCAGATAAAAAGCGGCGATCTCACCCATATCTTTTTTCAGAACGCGCGCCCGCACCGCACGGGACAACCCTGCCGCAACGTCCGCTTTCGTATATGCGAACGGCAACTCGTCCGCGGAAACGGCCACCCTTCCCCGCATGAGCGGCAAAAGTTCCGCTTCGGAAACATAGCGGGGCGCGATATCGATCTGCTTATTCGGGTCAAACCCGCATACGTAATAGTTGCCGCGGGCGGCGTCTATGACCGCAAGACACGCTTTCTCCGTATTATATGCCAGCACCTCGAAAGAGGTTACCCCCATGGCGGGAGCGCTTGTCCCCAAACAGAACCCCTTGACGGCGGACACGCCGATGCGGATGCCCGTAAAAGAACCGGGCCCCGTGACCGCGCAGAAAAAATCGCAATCGGAAACGCCGAGGTTCGCCTGAGCCATTGCGTTTTCGATTGCGTCCATCAAGCGCACGGAATGCTGCAAAGCGCAATCGGACGCGAAAACAACGCTTTCCGTCCCCTCTCTGCACGCGATCACCGTTAAATATTTGGAACTCGTATCGATTGCAAGATAATTCATTCTACCGTGATTTCCCGTCTGTTTTCCTCTGTTTTCCGAATCGTCACCTTTTTGCAGTGCGGGGGAAGAACACTCTCGATATTTTCCGCCCATTCGATGAGGCATACGCCGTCCGCATAAAAATAATCGGTCAAGCCCAACGCCTCCGCCTGGCCGCCGTTTTGCAGGCGGTAACAGTCGTAATGGTACAATTTCCCCTGATAGTCGTTCATGTACGCGTAGGTGGGGCTGACGATCTCGTCCTCGATCCCGAAAGCCTTAGCGACTCCCTTGACGAAAACCGTTTTGCCCGCGCCCATTTCGCCGCCCAGAAGCACCACGTCGCCCTTTTTGAGGGTGCGGGCGTACTGCGCGGCAAATTCAATCGTTTGTTCTTCGCTGTCGGTAACCATATCAACAGTATAGTACATTTCGCGCGCTTTTGCAATTAAAATCTATTGAATAGCCGAGAAATTCTCTTATACAGAAGGACGGTCACGAGAGATACGGCAATTCCCTTGACGAGATTGAAAAGCACGATATACCACCAAAGCACCGCAAAAGCCTCGGCGGCGGTCATGCTGAGAAACTGCGCGTACAACGGAAAATTGATATAGCGGTTTACGACGAGCCCCGCGGCGTTTAAAAGGACGCAGCCGACGGCGAGCGTTATGCAAACGGTCTTGATGCCCTTTTTGTAACGATAGACGAACGTAGGCACGATGATGAAGGAAAAGGTGAGAAGAAAGTTCGCAAGTTCCCCCACGCCCGCGGTCTGCGTATCGAGAAGGGACAAAAGTTCCTTGACGCCGCTGATGACGACGGCGGTGACGGGCCCGTACATAAATCCGCCCAAAAGGACAAAGACGGCGGAAAAATCCAACTTCAGAAAGGGAGCCGCGGGAAAAATCGGGAATTCCAAAAAGGTGACGACATAGGCGAGCGCGGACAAAAGCGCGATCTTCGCGATGCGGCGGGCGCTGAAAAACTTTTCTTTGCGCGCGGGGGGCTCTTCGACGGGCGCGGCCGCGTGAAGGTGTTCTTCCTGCATAATAAAAATACCTCGAAAAATATATTTTCCAAGGGGTGAAAGAAAGCCCCGTTCGAAAACGGGGCTGCATTTTAAAGTTTCCGCGCAGAGAATACGTACGCCGAACATTTAAAACAATTCTTTTTTCATCCGGACTATACCGTCGGTACGGGAATCGCACCCGTTCGGAGGACAAAACTGCCCTTTCGCAGACTTTACTGCCGGTGGGGAATTTCACCCCGCCCCAAAGAATTTATTTGATTGTCGCTATTATAATACGAACTTTGGATTTTGTCAACAATTAACCTTACTTTTTCTATACAAATAAACACTTGGTAATTATACTGAAAAAATTATTTTTATGAGTTATAATAGTATCAAATAAATACTTTTGGCAGGCAACAAATGCAAAACATATTCGAACAAATTTATTTTCAAAACAAATGCAACGGCGAAAAAGTTCCTTTGAGCCAAGAATATAAACGCCTTGCGCAGATCCTGATCGAAAAAGAAAAAATTCTTCTTGAAAAACTTGAAGACAATGCGGAATTGAAAAAACTGTTTTCCGAATTCGGCGACGCCGAAATGCAGACGCACGCCCGAAGCGTATTCGAATTTTATCGTGACGGTTTTTTTACGGGATTTCGGCTCGCAATGGAAATGTTCGACGGCAGCGACGCGTAAATTACAGAATATCGTCCTGATACAAGGGATGCTTGTCGCAAAGTCTTTTCACTTCGGCGCGGACGGTTTCGAACGCCGCCTCGCGCTCGTCGATGATCTTCGTGATCAGGCGGGCGATCGTGCGCGCATCTTCCTCGGTAAAGCCGCGGGAAGTGATCGAAGGCGTGCCCAGACGGATACCACTGGTCACGAACGGGCTGGTTTCCTCAAAGGGGATCGTATTTTTATTGACGGTGATATTCACCTCGTCGAGCATTTTTTCCAGTTCTTTGCCCGTCATATTTTTATCGCGTAGATCCACGAGCATCAGATGGTTGTCCGTGCCGCCCGAAACGAGGCGCACGCCGCATTTCGTGAATTCGTCCGCCATGGCGGCGGCGTTTTTGACGACCTGACGCTGATACTCTTTGAATTCGGGCGAGAGCGCCTCTTTGAAGGCGACCGCTTTCGCCGCGATGACGTGCATCAAAGGCCCGCCCTGCATTCCGGGGAACACCGCTTTGTCGATGGCTTTGGCGTACTGTTCTTTGCACATGATGACGCCGCCGCGCGGCCCGCGCAGCGTTTTATGCGTGGTTGTGGTGACGAAATCGGCGTACGGCACGGGCGAAGGATGCAATCCCGCCGCCACGAGTCCCGCGATATGGGCGATATCCACCATCAGATACGCGCCGACTTTATCCGCGATCTCGCGGAGGCGCGGAAAGTCGATGATGCGCGGATACGCGCTCGCGCCCGCGACGATCATTTTCGGTTGGTTTTCCGCGGCAAGGCGTTCCAACTCGTCGTAATCAATGGTTTCGCTCTCTTTGGAAACGCCGTAAGGGACGATCTTGAAATATTTTCCCGAAATATTGACGGGACTGCCGTGCGTGAGGTGTCCGCCGTGCGAAAGATTCATGCCCAGAATGGTATCGCCCGGCTGCAACATGGCAAAATACACGCATGTATTGGCGTTTGCGCCGCTGTGCGGCTGGACGTTGGCATGATCGCAGCCGAACAACTGCTTGACGCGCTCGCGCGCCAGGTCTTCCACGACGTCCACGTACTGACAGCCGCCATAATAGCGCTTGCCGGGCAGACCTTCGGCATATTTATTGGTCAGGTGGCTGCCCGCCGCCGCCATCACCGCGGGGGAAACGAAATTTTCGCTCGCGATCAACTCGATATTGTTCCTCTGGCGGTCGAGTTCCTGTTTCATCGCCTCATACACTTCGGCGTCGGCATTTCGAATGGTCGTTAAATCAATCATGGTATTTTCTCCGTGCGTATTTTTATTCGGTTTTATCATAGCACAGTTTTCGCTTTTTTTCAATCGATTTGAGCGCCCTGCCTTTCATTTTCTTTCCGCCCGTCAAGAAAAAGGCGGCGCCGAAAAATTTCGGCGCCGCCTTGCGCGGTTCAGATATTTTTATCGATGAATTCGCGCATGGTTTCCTTGGGAACAAAGCCCACGTTTTTGCCCGAAAGTTCGCCGTTTTTGAACACCATTACGCAGGGGATGCTCATGATGCCGTACTCTTCGGCAATGTCGGGATTGTCGTCCACGTTCACCTTGACAAAGTCCGCTTTTTCGCCGTAATCTTCGCTCAACGCGTCCAGAACGGGGCCGAGCATACGGCACGGGCCGCACCACGCCGCCCAAAAATCGGCGACGAGCGTCTTTCCTTCTTTCAATGCCGCACGAAAATCGTCGGTATTCATTTCACGTACCATTGTGATTGTCCTCCTGTTGTTCAGTATTGATTATTTCAACGACTTCCATACCGAAGCCCTTGCTTTTTGATAAAATCCTGTCGAAAATCACGACCGCGGCAAAACCCGCAGCCAGCATTCCCAGACAGAGCAGAACGGTATATACTTCCTTTTCGAAGACGAAAAACCCGATCAAAACGCCCAGTCCCGCAAAGAGCACGGGCACGATATAGACCAGAAAAGAGGCGAGCGTGCGGTTATCCTTTTCGCAGGCGACCGTCACGCTGTCGCCGACGGCGGCGCCGATCTCGTTTTTCACTTTGACGTTGACCGTGCTCTTGCCGTTTTTAAAGGCGCACGCGCGGCACGATTCGCACTGCGGGTTCTTAACGATGCGCACGGTGGCGATCTTTCCCGCGGTTTTGACGACGGTGGCGCGTTCTCTCATGCGGCGGACCCCTTTACAGCACGTATTTTTTCAGATCGCGGTTGCGGATCATGGTTTCCAAATGCTCTTCCACGTATTTTTTATCGATAGTGACGGTAAATTCGGGATAATCGCCGCCCGCGTTGAAAGAGATATCTTCCAAAAGATGCTCCATGACCGTATGCAGACGGCGCGCGCCGATATCCTCGCTGGTCGAGTTGACGTCCGCGGAGATCTGCGCGACCGCGTCGATGGCGTCGTCGGTGAACACCAGATCGATATTTTCCACTTTTAAAAGTTTTGCGTACTGCGTGGTGATGGCGTTCTGCGGCTGGGTCAGAATATTTTTAAAATCTTCTTTGCTCAGGCTCTGCAATTCGACCGTGATGGGGAAACGCCCCTGCAATTCGGGGATGAGGTCTTCCACCTTGGAAACGTGAAAGGCGCCCGCCGCGATAAAGAGAATAAAATCCGTCTTAACGGGGCCGTATTTCGTCATGACCGTGCTGCCCTCCACGATGGGAAGGATATCTCGCTGCACGCCCTCGCGCGACACGTCCGCGCCGCTCTGGTTGGCTTTGCCCGCGATCTTGTCGATCTCGTCGATGAAGATGATGCCCTGTTCCTCGGCGCGGGAAAGCGCCTCGGCGTTGAGGCTGTCCTTATCGATGAGTTTTTCGCTTTCCTCCGCGATGATCTGATTCATGGCGGCTTTGACGCTCATCTTGCGTTTTTTCTTCTTTTGGGGAAGGATATCCCCGAATATACTGCCTAAATTGATCTCGGCGCCGCTTCCCGGCACGATCTCCATGCTCTTGGGCGCGTCCACCACTTCGATCTCGATGGCGAGATCGTCGAATTTTCCCGCGCGCAGATCTTCGAGGATCTGCGTTTCGAATACTTCCTTTGCAAGTTCGCCGCGCTCGTCCTTTTTCATCGCGGTGAGCACGTTGACGAGTTTGCGCTCGGCGACGGCCTCCGCCTTGATGGCGACTTCCTTCATCTTTTCCTCGTGCACGAGGCGCGCGGAGCATTCCACGAGATCGCGGATCATGCTTTCCACATCGCGCCCGACATAGCCGACTTCGGTGTATTTGGTCGCTTCCACTTTGATAAAGGGCGCTTTGACGAGTTTTGCGAGCCTTCTCGCGATCTCCGTCTTGCCAACGCCCGTGGGGCCTTTCATGATGATGTTTTTCGGGGTGATCTCCTCCCTGTCCTCGTCGGACAGGCGGCTCCTTCTGTAACGGTTTCTCAGGGCGATGGCTACGGCGCGTTTTGCGCTGTGCTGCCCGATGATATATTTATCCAGTTCGTTGACGATCTGTTTGGGTGAAAGATCCATAATGTTCTCCTTAATCGATTTTAAACGGTTTCCACCGTGATGTGGTCGTTCGTGAAGACGCAGATCTCGCTCGCGATTTTCAGGGCTTTGACGGCGATCTTTTCGGCGTCGTACTTGGTTTCCTGCACGAGCGCGCGCGCCGCCGCGAGCGCGTAGTTGCCGCCGCTGCCGATGGCGCAGACGCCGCCGTCCGGCTCGATGACCTCGCCGCTGCCCGATACGATGAGCATGGTCGTTTCGTCCGCGCAGATCATCATGGCTTCGAGTTTTCTGACCGCCTTGTCGTTTCTCCAAAGTTCCGCAAGTTCGACCGCCGAGCGCATGAGATTGCCCGAAAATTTATTGAGCATCCCCTCGAACTTTTCCGTCAGCGAAAAGGCGTCCGCGACCGATCCCGCAAAGCCTAAAATGACTTTGCCGTTGTAGATGCGGCGCACTTTGACCGCGTTGTTTTTAAAGACGATGGATTCGGACATGGTGACCTGCCCGTCTCCCGCAATGGCTGTTTTGCCGTCTCTCTTGACGGCGCAGATGGTTGTTCCGTGAAATTCAGGCATTTGATTCTCCTTTATGATATCTTATCGATGCGGGCGCGCAATTCTTGTATTTTTTCCAGGGCGCGCTCGGCGTACAGGCGTTTTTTGAGCGCTTTATCCCGCGTGTTTTGGGACAGAGGCGCGAGGATCGCGTAGTTGGCGTTCATGGGCTGAAAGTTTTCCCGCGGGGTTGAAACGTGCAGCGACAGCGCGCCGCACACCGTTTCCGCATCCCATGCGGCGGGCAATTCGCCCTTGATTTTCAAAAACAGATTGATCGCCGCGCACAATCCGCTGGCGGCGCTCTCCACATACCCCTCCACGCCCGTCATCTGTCCCGCAAAATATAAATTCGGGTCTTCTTTCGCCGAATAATCGGCGTTGAGAACGGCGGGAGCGTTCAAAAAGGTATTGCGGTGCATGACGCCGTAGCGGGCGAACTCCGCGTGCGCGAGCGCGGGGATCATGGAAAACACCCGCTTTTGCTCGGGAAATTTCAGATTGGTCTGACAGCCGACGAGATTGTACGCCGTGCCCTCCGCGTTCTCCTTGCGCAGTTGCAGCACCGCGTACGGCCTTTTCCCCTCCGCGTCGTACAGTCCGACGGGTTTGAGCATACCGAAACGCAACGTATCCGTTCCGCGCTGCGCCATGATCTCCACGGGCATACAGCCGTCGAACACGTCGCGCTTGTCGAAATCTTTCTGCACCGCCTTTTCCGCGCCGACGAGCGCCTCGACGAACGCTTCGTATTCCTCGCGGTTCAAGGGGCAGTTGACGTAATCGCCGCTGCCTTTGCCGTACCTGTCCCCGATGAACGCTTTGGAAAAATCGATGCTCTCCGCCGTGACGATGGGCGCGGCCGCGTCGTAAAAATACAGATTGCCGCCGAATCTTTCGGCGATCTTTTCCGCGAGATCATCGCTCGTAAGCGGGCCGGTTGCGACAATCGTATATTCCGTTGCAGGAAAGTCCTTCGCCTCTTTTTCGACGATCTCGATATTGGGATGTTTTTTGAGCGTTTCGGTGACGATACGGGAAAATTGATCCCTGTCTACGGCGAGCGCGCCGCCCGCGGGGACTTTGGTCCTGTCCGCCGCCGCGATGACGAGCGAGCCGAGCGTACGCATCTCTTCTTTCAACAGCCCGCAGGCGTTGCCGAACGCGTCGTCGCTCTTTAAACTGTTGCTGCACACGAGTTCGCAAAAATCCGAAGAGTGATGCGCGGGAGATCGCTTTTCGGGCTTTTGTTCCCAAAGTTCGACCTTGACGCCGCGCTCTGCGAGAAAGTACGCCGCGTCGGACCCCGCAAGCCCCGCGCCTATGATTTTGACGCGCGCGTTATTCATCTTCTTTTTTCTCTTCCTCCGCCTGCGCGGTATAGTCGCAGCCCGTGCACTTGATCTGGTTCTTCCCCTTTTTCACGAGATATTTGCCGCACTTGGGACACTTTTCACCCGTGGGAAGATCCCAACTCATAAATTTGCATTCGGGATATTTGGAACAACTGTAATAAATTTTTCCCGCCTTGCTCTTCATGCGCTGGGTGGGCGCGCCGCACACGGGGCAGGTGCCCGCAAGTTCCGCCATGCGCTTGTTGGTGCCGCACTTAGCGCAACTGAGATATTTGCCGTATTTGCCCACGCGGTAGATCATGAATTCGCCGCATTTGGGGCATTTTTCGGTGGAAACTTCGCTCTCGAAAGGCAGAATGGTGGAACATTCGGGATAGTTGGGGCAAGCGAGGAATTTTCCGTACTTGCCGCTCTTGACGACCATGTTCGCGCCGCATTTGGGGCATTTGGTAGCGGAAACTTCCATGCCCTCGCTCTTGATATTTGAGCAGGCGGGATAGTTGGAACACGCCAGAAATTTTCCGTAACGCCCCGCTTTGCGCACCATGGGATGTCCGCACTTTTCGCAGAGGATATCCGTCGGCTCGTCGCCGTCGTTGGCGGCGAATACCAGTTTTTCAGCAAAAGGCGGGTAAAAATCCGAAATGATCTTATGCCAGTCCACGCCCCCTTCCTCGATATCGTCCAGTTTATCTTCCATGCGGGCGGTGAAGGAAACGTCCATAATGTCGGTAAAGTACTGCATGAGCATATCGGTGATTTTATACGATACCTCTGTAGGCACCATGTACTTTCCGTCCTTTTTCACGTATTTGCGCTTGTTTAAAACGGAGATGATGGAAGCGTAGGTGGAAGGTCTGCCGATGCCCTTGTCCTCCATCGCCTTGACGAGCGACGCGTCGGTATAGCGAAGAGGCGGTTTGGTGAACTTCTGTTCGGAGGCGAGTTTGATAAGGTCGAGTTCTTCCCCTTCTTTCAGATCGGGCAGAAGTTTGGAACTTTCGTCCTCGTCGTCCTCCTTTTTGATCTCCTGATACACGGCGGTAAAGCCCGCGAAGAGCAGCGTTTTGCCGCTCGCCTTGAAACCGTAGCCGCTGTTTTCGATCTTGATCTGCACGCTGTTGTACTTCGCCTCGCTCATCTGCGACGCCATAAAACGCTCGTAAATGAGTTTGTACACGTTGTAGTGCTTTTTATCAAGACTGTTTTTCACGCTTTCGGGCGTGCGCGACAAATCTATGGGACGGATACATTCGTGCGCGTCCTGCGCGTCCTTTTTGGATTTATAGAAATTGGGTTTCTCGGGAATGAATTCCGTGCCGAATTTTTGGGAGATAAATTCGCGCGCGCTTGCCTGTGCGTCCGCCGATACGCGCACCGAGTCGGTACGGATATAGGTGACGAGCGCGATATGCCCTTCGTTTTCCGTATCCACGCCCTCGTAGAGGTGCTGGGCGACGAGCATGACTTCGGGCGAGGTCATGCCGAATTTGTTCGAGGCGTCCTGCTGCAAGGTGCTCGTGGTGAACGGCGCGGGCGCGTGCGACTTTGTGACGCTCTTTTTGATATCCTTGACGATATAGGGATTGCCTTCGAGCGCCGCGACGACCGCCGCGGCTTCCTCCGCCTTGGAAGGTTTGTACTTTTTGCCGTTCTTTTCCGACAAAAGCGCTTTGAACGGAGAATAGCGCTTGGGCTGATCCTGCAATTCCGCGGTGATGTTCCAGTATTCCTCGGGCACGAACGCGGTGATCTCGCGCTCTCTGTCCACGATGAGCCTGAGCGCAACCGACTGTACGCGCCCCGCGGAAAGCCCCGTCTGGATCCGCTTGCAAAGTAGCGGCGAAAGTTTGTAGCCCACAAGGCGGTCCAACACCCTGCGCGCCTGCTGGGCGTCCACGAGGTTATAGTCGATGTCGCGCGGATTTTGCAGCGCGCGATTGACCGCTGCGGGAGAGATCTCGTTGAACTCGATGCGGTAATTTTTGCCGTCTTTGAGTTTTAAAACGTTTTTTAAGTGCCAGGAAATGGCCTCGCCCTCGCGGTCCGGGTCGGTCGCGAGATAGACGTTGTCCGCCTTGCCCGCTTCTTCCGCGAGGCGCTTGATGACCTGCTTTTTTTCGGGCGTGATGACGTAGGTCGGCTCGAAATTCTTTTCGATATCCACGCCGAGGCGCTTTTCGGGAAGGTCGCGCACGTGCCCGCCCGACGCGTCCACTTTATATTTTCCTTTGAGATATTTTGCAATGGTCTTTGCCTTGGAGGGCGATTCTACGATGATTAAGTCCATATTTTTCTTATCCTTACCTTTCATTTGACCGCGCAGTAACGGTTGCCGCCGCAGTCCGCGATGCGGTTCTTCATTTCCAGCGAAACGAGCAGCGGCCGCAATTCATACGGCTTTTTGCCGCTAAGAACGGCGAGTTCGGAAATATGTTTTTCGCCGCCGCGCAGAATTTCCAACAGATTTTCTTCCTGCGAAGATAAACCGATCTCTTCCGTTTCGGTCAAGTGTATACCAAACGAGGCGGTTATGTCAACTAAATTTTCCACTAATTTCCCGCCGTTTTTAATAATATCGTTGCAGCCCTCGCCCGCTGCGACGCCGATACCGTAGGGAAAGGCGAACACGTCGCGCGCGTATTCGAAGGCGTAGCGCGCGGTATGGCGGGTTCCGCTTTTCAGTCCCCCGCTGACGACGAGCACTCCGTCCGCAAGTCCCGCGATGATACGGTTGCGGAAAGGAAAATTGTATTTTTGCGGCGCGACCGCAGGCGGGTATTCGGTGACGGCGAGTCCCTTTTCCATAATTTTTGACAAAAGATCGCGGTTGCATTCGGGGTAGACGTGATCAAACCCGTGCGCCAATACGGAAATGAGTTTTCCGCTTTCCAGCGCGCCGCGGATCGCCGCGCTGTCTCCGCCGTCCGCGAGCCCCGTCACGATCGTGAACGCCTCGGCGAGTCTTTTCGAAAATTCTTCGGTCAGTTTTAAAATATTCGCGGGCGTGCGGCGCGAGCCGACTACGGCGAATTTGCGCCAGTCGGACAAGAGCCGCGCGTTTCCCTTGCAGTACAGAACGAGAGGCGGCTGCGAAGTCTGTTTCAATAGTTCGGGATAGCGCGAAGAGGCGTGCGTGACGCAGGATATCCCCTTTTTTTCATACTCGCCCAGTATTTTTTCGATATAGCGCGCAGAATAACGGCGTTTCATTTCCTCAAAATTCTCTTCCCCCGCGATGCGTTGCATACGGGACAGATCCGCGCCGCCGCCCTCCGAGAGCGCGGCGATCTTTGCTTTGCGCGCGTAATCGAGAGATAAAAAACTGTCCAGCCAGATCAAAAATTTTTCTTCGCGCGTGTACTCCATATTTTCCTCTTATCTTTTATGCCGAAAAATCGGGCGCTATGCCGTGGTTTATCAGATAAATTTGTCGTATTTTCGGTAAGACACCGCTTCGAATATATGTTCGGGCTTGATCTTCTCTTCGCCCGCGAGATCTGCGATCGTGCGCGCCACCTTGACGATACGGCTCCTCGCGCGGGCGGAAAGTTTCAAAGCGGCAAAGGACATGCGCAGGATATCGTCGCACTCCTTGTCGAGCGGGCATAATTTTTTCATTTCCCGCTCCCCCATATCCGCGTTCGTGAAGATATCCGATTTCGCAAAGCGTTCTCTCTGGATATACCGCGCCTCTTCCACCCGCTTTTTCACTTCCGCGCTGCTCTCTTCGAGGGCGTCGCCCGCAAGATCGTCGTACTTGACGCTGTCCACTTCCACTTGAATATCGATGCGGTCCAGGAGCGGTCCGCTGATCTTGGCGCGATATTTATGGATCTGCGCGGGCGTGCAGGTGCAGGGCTTGTCCGCGGAGCCGTAGTTGCCGCAGGGGCAGGGGTTCATGCTCGCGCAGAGCATGAAATTGGCGGGATATTCCACCGCGCCGCCCACGCGGGTGATCGTGATGACGCCGTCTTCGAGGGGCTGTCTGAGCGCTTCCAGCGCCGAACGGTTGTATTCGGGCATCTCGTCGAGAAACAAGACGCCGTTGTGCGCGAGGCTGATCTCCCCTGGTTTGATGAAACGGTTGCCACCGCCGCATATGGAAACGGTACTGGCGGTATGGTGCGGCGTGCGGAACGGACGCTGCGAAACCACGCCCCGCCCGTGCAAAAGGCCCGCCACCGAATGGATCTTGGTCACTTCCAGCGCCTCTTCGAAGGTCATGTCGGGCATGATGGTCGGCAGACAGCGCGCCAGCATGGTCTTGCCCGTGCCCGGCGGGCCGATGAGCAGAATGTTGTGCGAACCCGCGACCGCGATCTCCACGGCGCGCTTTGCGGCGGGCTGACCCTTGACGTACGCCATGTCGAAGACGCTTTCGCGCGCCGCCGCGTGCGGACTGTACGTTTTATGCGCCACGGGCGCGATCGGCGCAAGATCGCTCAGATGGTCTATCACCTCGATGAGATTATTCGCTGCAAAAACTTGCGTCCCCCCGATATACGCCGCCTCCTCCGCGTTGGCGCGGGGCAGAATGAACTTCGTATAGCCCTTGTCCCTCGCCGATATGAGAAGCGGCAGAACGCCGTTTACCGGACGCAGTGCCCCGTCGAGCGCCAGTTCGCCCCAAAATACGTGCCGTCCGTTTCCGCTCCCACGAGTTGTTCGCTCGCCTTCAAGAGCCCGATCGCGATGGGAAGATCGAGGAAGGCGCCTTCCTTTTTGATATCCGCGGGGGCGAGATTGACGGTTATCTTCCTGTCGGGAAATTTTCTGGCGCTGTTTTTGACGGCGGAGCGCACGCGCTCTTTGGATTCCTTGACAGCCGCGTCCGCAAGCCCGACCAACTCGAACGCGGGCAGGCCGTGATTGATGTCCGTTTCCACGGAAATGGGCACCCCCGCCAGCCCGCAAAGCGCGAAACTCGTCACTTTCGACAGCATGATTTTCCTCCTTTATACGCAAATTTCCCGGCTGTTCATTAGCAAAAATTTCCGCCTGCAAAACAAGCGGAAATTATGGCGGGTTTTAACGGTAAAATCCGTTATTGAAGATGGAAGTCCAGCCGAACAGTCCGTGCGCGAGCGGCGCGGGCACGCCGAATCCGAAGAGCATGGGCAGGCTCGCCACGAAGATCAGCGCGTACACCGCGAGCACGATGAACAGGACTTTCATCGTATGATTGATCTCGTATTTTTTGCAGACGACCGTCTTTCCCGACGCGTCGTGCGCGTTCGCGATATACACGAGCAGCGGGATATAGCCCGTAAAGAACACGTAGAACAGCAAGCCGTACATGACGCTCATGGAGGGCACCACGGCGCACGCCAAAAGCGTCAGAAAACTGCCCGAGGTCAGAACGAGATAGGCGCGCCCGATGCGGCGGAAACTTTTGCGGTATTCGGGATTATCCTTGCCGCCCGCGGCAAAGTATACGATGACGTAAACCGTGCTGACGATAAAGCCCACGAGCGCGGAGAGCGTCATGGCGATATTGTTCTGGACGTTCAGCGCGACGTACATATTGTCCGACGAGGCGGTGAAAGCCGTGGCGCCTTTCAGACCCAATAGCCAGGAAAACGCGTTCATCGCGTTCGCGTCGGTGAGCGAGGTGAGATTGCTCACGTTCCGCGTGTTATTCACCATTTCGGATACGAGCGCGAAAAAGCTCATATGCGGCGCGGCGGGGTTATCGTACAGGCGCACGTAAGAATAATACGCGGGGAGCACGGAAAGGATCACCACGAGGAACGTGCCGAACACGAACGCGGCGAGAAAGAACACGACGGAAACGCGCGTATGATAGGCACATGCGGCAGCCTGCCGCGCCTGTATACGTTCCGACTCGTCCAGATTTGCCTGCATGACCTCTTTGTCCGTCTCTTCGGCGTTGACGCGGTTGGTTTCCCTGGCGACTGCGCGCGACTGCGCCTCCTGCTTTCTGCGCATTTTCAGAACGCCGAGAACGAACAGCGCAACGGCGCCGAGCGCGACGATCCAACTGTTTGCCCAGACCGCGAACGCCCCCGCGAAACACAGACCCGAAAATAAGACGTTGAGCGCGGAATGAACGGGCCGCGCGGGGTCGACGCCCTTTTCGAAAAAGCGGTACATGAGATAATAACACCCGACGAGCAGCAGCGCGAGCAGAGAAAAGCCCAGCCCGAGCCTGCCCGCCGTGAGCGCCATGCCGCCGAATGCGAGAAGGAGCGCGGACAAAAAGCCGTAGCCGTCCGAACGGAAGATCCTCCGCATGAACAGATAGACGAGCCCGATGAGAAGAACCGTGCAAAGGAGCGGTATGAACCGCAGACCGAACGTGCTCTTGCCGAAAATAAGAACGCCCAGCGACAAAACGAGCGCGGAGAGCGAGCCGAAATCGGTATCGCCGTTGTAAACGCTGCCCTCTTCGGCTTTGTCCCCGAGGAGAAGATTGTCGATCTGCATCAACGTATACATTTCGTCCTCGGTGAAATTTTCGCGCCAACTCTCGCCCTTGGAAACGTTGTGCTGACGGTCGGTCAGATTTTTCGCGTCGTTCGCATTTTTGCGGAACAGTTCTTTGACCTTGGTGTATTGCTCGTCGGAATACTTGCTCTTCAATTTTCCGTCCAGAGTCGTTTCGCCGATTTTTTGATCCAACTGCGTGTAGGCGGGGATCACTTTCCCCTCTTTATCGAAAAACACCACTTCGTTGACGATCGTCTCCTGCGCGACGGTCAATTTGATGAGGCGGTAACTCGTGGAAAGCGTATTGCTTTCCATATTATATAAGTTGACCCAGTTATAATTCACGCCCGAGGGCACGTCCTCCGAAGACGTAAAGACGTTTGCGAACTTGCGCGCGCCCATGCGCGTGCCCGAACTCCATGCGATGCTGGAAGATGTGCCCGTGGAATACTGCATGGTGATGCTCGCGTCCTTGCCGATCTCTGTGTATGCCGCGCCGATATTCACGTAAATATTGGCGAGCCCCGACTGGTTGTTCGTGTCGTAATCGAGATAAAAGTAAGCGGCGTCGCTCTTCGTGGCGTGATAGGCTCTGCCGGGCGAGTTGAACACCCCCATGGTGGATGCGCCTACGACGAAGAAGGCGAGCATTAAGATGATCGCCGCCAGACTGAATTTGGAGAGAGCGGCAAACGGCTTTTTGCCGCGCACCGTATCGTGATTGTTCATGTGCTTTCAATTTCCTTAATTTTCTTTGGATCTCGCAGAGTCCATTATACCTTATTCCGAAAAATATGTAAATAACTTTTCGAAAAAAACGAAAAAACCGTCGGAATTCCCGACGGTTTTCAAACAAAAAGTTATCTGATCTCTTTGATCTTTGCCGCTTTGCCCGTACGGCCTCTCAGATAGTAGAGTTTCGCTCTGCGCACGCTGCCCTTCTTGATCACCTTGATATCGGCGATCTTCGGGGAATGTACGGGGAACGTTCTCTCCACGCCTACGCCGTAAGAAAGCCTTCTTACCGTAAACGTTTCGCGGATGCCTCCGTTTTTCTTCGCGATCACTACGCCTTCGAACGCCTGCAATCTCTCGCGCGTGCCCTCGACGACTTTCACCGAAACTTTTACCGTGTCGCCCACGTTGAACGCGGGAACGGTCTCTTTGAGATTCTCTTTCTCGATTGCTTCAATCAATCCTTTCATCGACTTTACCTCCATTGTACTAAGCGTTCGTTGCCCCAAAAGGCAAGAGGACCGCCCGAAGTCATTTATTATCTTACCATAAACAAGAGCGCCTTGTCAACGGTTTTTATGCGCCGAAAGCGGAAATTATGTGACGAATTTGCCCGTTCTGCACTTCGATCACGTCGAAACGCACGTCCGTATCGCTTATTTTCTCCCGCAAAAGATAAAATTGCGCGATCTTGACGTAGCGCCGCCGCTTTTGCCCGTCTACGGCATCCGCGCCGCTGCCGTACGAATCGCCCGTGCGCGTTTTCACCTCGATGAACACGAGCGTTGCGCCCTCTTTCGCCACGATGTCCGCTTCGCCCGCGGGCGTTCTGTAATTGGTCTTTACGATCTTATAACCCGCCTTTACAAGATATTTTCGAGCGAGCCGCTCTCCCTGTTCTCCCAGAATTTTTTTGTGAAGGTCCTGCGGTGAATTTCGCATAAGCCGTATTCTCCGATGGCGTCCAGATGCGCCTTTGTCCCGTAGCCCTTGTGCTGCGCAAATCCGTATTGCGGATAGAGTTTGTCCATCTCGCACATGAGATGGTCGCGGTACACCTTGGCGATGATGCTCGCCGCGCCGATACTGTAAGAGAGCGCGTCCCCGCCGACGATGTTGTTCTGCCGAAAGGGAATATCCAGACGGAAATTGCCGTCCACGAGCACGGCGTCGGGCATGACGCTCAGCCCAGCCAGACAGTTGAGCATACACAGTTTTGTCGCCTCTAAAATATTGAGGCGGTCTATTTCGGTATGGCTGATCTCGCAGATCTTATACGCGACGGCGCGCTCTATGATCAGTTTCGAAAGCCGCTCGCGCTCCGCTTCCTTTACCTTTTTGCTGTCGTCCACGCCTTCGATGAGCAATTCCTCTTCGAGCGGCATGATGACCGCCGCACAGACCACGGGCCCCGCCAGAGGTCCGCGCCCCACTTCGTCGAGCGCCGCTATGTATTGTATGCCTTCCTCTTGCAGTTGCCGTTCGAACTGCAATTTATCTTTCGCATTCTTTTGCATATCACACCCCGAAATTTTCGTATTCTTCGGGCGATTCCAGGGTGATGCGCCCGATGCGCCCTTTCCGGAAATCGTCGACGAGCGCTTTCGCGCCCCGCTCGTAATCGAACTCGCCGCCGCGCAGGATAAAGCCGCGGCGTTTGCATAACTGTTCGAGCATGGCAAGCGGCGCCGAAAAATCGGAAATGCCGTAACGCTCGGTCAGTTTTTCGGGGCACAGGCGCGAAAGTTCGCCCAGAAGTTCGATCGACAGGTCGCCGAAATCGAGAATATCGTCGTTGATACAGCCGATAAACGCCAGATGGCGCGCCAGATATTGATTTTCAAAGGAGGGCGGCATGGTGCCCGGCGTATCCAGAAGTTCGAAACCCGCGCAGCGGATCCACTGTTTTCCGCGCGTGACGCCCGCCTTGTCGCCCGTGATCGCGCGTTTTGCGCCGCTGAGGGCGTTGATGACGGTGCTTTTGCCCGTATTGGGTATGCCCGCCACCATCAGCCTGTCGGGGCGGCGCATGCCCTTTTCCTCGTCCTTTCTGTGTTTTTCGGAAAGCATGGAGGAGATCTTCGCCCCCACGCGCTTTGCGGCGGAAGAATCGGTCGCGCACAGCGGAAGGGCGTACGCGCCGCCGCGCTCGATGAGCGCGCAAAAGCCTTTCGCCCGCCCCTCGTCCGCCAGATCGCTCTTGTTGAGAACGTATAAGACCGGCTTATTGCCGAACAGTTTTTTCAGGTTTTTGTTGTAGGTCGCCGCGGGCGCGCGCGCGTCAAGGATCACGAGCACTCCGTCGCACAACTTGACGCTGTCCTCCATCATGCGCATGGCTTTGGTCATGTGCCCCGGGAACCACTGAATGTGTTTCATTGCTAAACTCCGTCGATCTTTCCTTTGAAGAACATTATAGCATAAAGTTATCCGAAAAAGACCGATATTTTTCCGTTAAATTCAGGAAATCAAAGCGGCTCGTAAAATTTGCCCTTGAAAAAGTTTTCGTTGCCGAGTTTTTTCGCGGTAAGGCGGAACATGACGCAGCCGTCGGGACAGACGACGGTCTTGCTGTATTCGCCGTCGCCGCCGATATTCGTAAGATCGCCGCCGCTGCGCACCGCTTCCATGATCGGGAACAGCACGCCCATCGTCTTGGAACAGATGCCCTGCCCGTCCCGGTTGACGGGACAGCCGTACGTGCAGGTGTAAACATCTCCGATCTCCTCGCCGTTTCGGCAATAGCGCTCCGTATGATCGCCGCGCAGAAATCCGATCACTTCGACGGTGAACTCGTATTCTTCGTCATACCACTTTTTCATCGTTGTTATTCCTTACCGTTCAACAAATCGGGGCGCTTTAAAGAAGTGACCGCCTCGCTCTGTTCGCGCCGCCATTGATCGATAAGCGCGTGATTGCCGCCGCGAAGGACTTCGGGCACTACTTTGCCGCGGAATTCCACGGGGCGGGTGTACTGCGGGTATTCCAGTCTGTTTTCCGAAAAACTTTCCTGTACGAGCGAAGAAGTATTGAGCACGCCGTCCACATAGCGCGCGACGCAGTCGCACACCACCATGGCGGGAAGTTCGCCGCCCGTCAGCACGTAGTCGCCGATACTGATCTCCTCGTCGATGCAGATCTCGATCGCGCGTTCGTCCACGCCCTCGTAATGGCCGCATAAGAGGATCAGCCATTCCCGTTCCAACAACTCGAAAACCTTTTGCTGTCGGAACGTTTCGCCCTTGGGCGAAAGAAAGATGCGACGCGCCCGATGCTCGGGATCGATGGCTTCTACTGCGGAAACGATGGGCTGCGCCGTCATGACCATGCCCGCGCCGCCGCCGAAGGGATAATCGTCGCATTTTTTGTGCTTGTCTTCGGAGTAGTCGCGGATATTGTGCACGTTGATCGTCAGTTTATTGTCGCGCTGCGCCCGCCCTAAAATGCTCAGCCGCAAAGGCTCGAACATTTCGGGGAAGAGCGTCAAAACGTCCATTCTCATCTTCATGAATTTTAATCCTGTTTGATGCAGACCTCGCGCAGCCGCTTTTCGTCCACAACGATCTTTTTCCGCTCCACGTCGATCTCTTCGATGACGCCCTCGGCGGCGGGAAATAAATATACCGCATCGCCCGCGCGCAGTTCGTAGATATCGGTATGCGCGCTCGTGACGTCGGCGATCTCGCCGAGATCTTTTCCCTCCGCGGTATATACGCGGCAGCCGATGACGTCCACGATATAATAGCGCCCCTCGGCGGGCGCAGGCGCCTCGCTCCGCAAAGCCTCGACCTCTTTTCCGCGCAAAAGTTCGGCGGCGTCGCGGTCGGCGATGCCCGAAAGCGCCAGATAGGCGGCGGAAGGGTCGGTACGGCAGGCGAGCACTTTATATTCCTTGCCCGCGATGAAAAGCGTTTTAAAGTTCCTGATGTCCGCAAAATCGTCGATATACGGCTTGATCTTGATCTCGCCGCGCACGCCCTGCGGTTTTAAAACTTCGCCGATGATGATGGTGCCCTGCATAAAAACCCCTTTGAGAAGAAAAAAGCCGAAAATTATTCGGCTTTATCTCTTTCCTTGATTTCGATATTGTATTTTTTGCCTTCTTTCTGGGAAGCGCAACGGACCAGGGTGCGCATCGCCTTTGCGATCTTGCCCTGCTTTCCGATGACTTTGCCCATATCCGATTCTTCCAGAACGACGGTCACGTCCACAGCGTTCTCCGTTTCGTTGACGATATACTCGATTTTGTCGGTATGCTCGGCAAAACTGTTCACGATATATTTGATCAGATCCAACATAAATCAAAACCCCGCGTTATTTCTTTTTTCTCGTCTTGGTCTTGGGCGCGGAAAGTTTCGTAGGCTTTTCGATGACGCCCTCGCGCACCAACAGACTGCGTACGGTCTCGGTGGGCTGCACGCCTTTGGAGAGCCAGTCTTTCGCCTTGTCTTTGTCGATGACCAGTTCCACGGGCTGCGACGTAGGATTGTAATGTCCCACTTTGTCGATATACTCCGCGTCTCTCGCCTTTCTGCTGTCGACTACGACGATACGGTAGAAGGGGGACTTTTTGTCGCCCAGTCTCGTAAGTCTCATTTTTACTGCCATTGTATAATACCTCCGAAAATTGATTTTCTATTACATCATGCCGAACGGCATTCTTTTGCCTTTTTTAAACTGTTTCATCATGACTTTCGTCTGTTCGAACTGTTTTAAAAGTTGATTGATCTCCTGCACGCTCGTACCGGAGCCCGCCGCGATGCGTTTTTTGCGCGAAGAGTTGATGATCGACGGATTGTCGCGCTCTTTTTTCGTCATGGAAAGGATCATCGCTTTGAGCCGCTCGATCCGCTTTTCGTCGATATCGCCCTCTTTGAGTTTGAGTTTGTTCATCCCTGGCATCATGCCCATGACCGAGGCGATGCCGCCCATTTTTTTGAGCGATTCGAACTGGTCGAGATAATCTTCCAGCGTGAACGACGCGTCTTTGAGTTTCTGTTCGAGTTTTTTCGCCTGCTCTTCGGTGACCGCGTCCTGTGCCTTTTCGATGAGGGAGAGAACGTCGCCCATTCCGAGGATCCTCGATGCCATGCGGTCGGGATAAAACGGTTCGAGATCGGTGAGTTTTTCGCCCACGCCGATGAACTTGATGGGTTTGCCCGTGACCGCCTTGATGGACAGGCACGCGCCGCCGCGGGTATCACCGTCCAGTTTTGTGAGGATCACGCCCGTGACGTCCAGCCGCTTATTAAAGGTTTCCGCCACGTTCACCGCATCCTGCCCCGTCATGGAATCGACGGTGAGAAGAATGTCGTTCGGGCGCACTTCCTCTTTGATGTTTTCCAGTTCTTTCATCAGCGCGTCGTCGATGTGCAAACGTCCCGCCGTATCGATGATGACGGTGTCGTAGCCCATGGAACGCGCGTGCTCGATCGCCTGTTTCGCGGTCTTGACGGGGTTCTGCGTGCCCTTTTCGAACACCTCGGCGCCCGCTTTGCCGCCCACGATCTGCAACTGGTTGATCGCCGCGGGGCGGTAGACGTCGCACGCGACGAGCAAGGGTTTTTTGCCCTGTTTTTTGAGAAGATAGGCTAGTTTCCCGCACAGCGTGGTCTTGCCCGCGCCCTGCAAGCCGCACATCATGACGACTGTCGGCGGTTTGTCGGAAACTTCCAGTTTGGCGTTGGTGGAACCCATCAGCGCGCACAACTCGTCGTTGACGATCTTGATGACCTGCTGCGTGGGATTAAGACTCTGCAAGATCTCCTGCCCCACCGCCTTTTCCGAAACGTCTGCGATGAATTTTTTGGCGACGAAAATGTTGACGTCCGCTTCCAAAAGCGCGATGCGCACTTCCCGCATCGCCCCTTTGATCTCTAATTCGGTCAGTTTTCCGTGTTTGGTGAGTTTGGAAAAAATATGATTGAGTCTCTCCGAAAGAGAGGAAAAAAGCGCCATATGACCTCCCCTAATCCGCTTCGCTTTCCACCGTAACGGTGGAAACGCGTTCCCCGCTGATCGTCATCAGCGACAGAATGTTGTCGATATCCCCGGAAAAATCGGGATGCGCCGCCTTAAAATCTTCCAGCGCCCGCATCGTGCGCGTGAGCATATGCGAAATTTCCAGCATGCTTTCCTGATTGATCGCGTTGAAATGCAGTTTGCTCTCGTATTCGTCCAGAATAGCGCGGCTCTTCGAGAGCGCGTCGGACACGCTTTGCTTGGAAACGCCCTTCTGTTCGGCGATCTCCGTCAAAGACAGGTCGCATATATAATACAGTTCGCAGATTTCCCGCTGATGTTCGGTGAGCAACGGGCCGTACGCGTCCCAAAGTTGCAAATACCTCAGATCTTTCATGGATTCATTATAAAGAAAAACAAAACGTCTGTCAAGCATTTTTACTTGACAGACGAATTTTTATCCGTAATAGGCCTGCACGATCTCGTCGAGATTGTCCACGAGGAATTCCTGCGCGGTCTTGGTGTACAAAATGGCTACGTATTTTCCGTATAGCCCCTGCCGCTCTTCGGTGATGACGCCGAGATTGTTGCCCAAAAGCGTGGGGAATTTGCGGTTTTTGTCTTTGATAAACTTTTCTTCGAGTATCCCGTTGGCGATCATCCAGTCGGTAAACGCCTTGGCGCTCACCTTTTTCATCACGTTGAGATCCACGTTGGCGTTTACGCGCTCCACAAAATCGGCAAGGAGCACGGGGGTTTCCGTGATCTCGATGGCATCCTTTTCCGTTTGGGAAAGGGAAAAGATCAGTTTTTTGGGTTTTTTCACGCGCGCCCCCACGCTGCCGCCGTTTTCGATGACTTTTTCCAGCACGGACGACACGTAGAACAGGCACCGGCTGACCCGCACGTTATTCACGCCGCTGTCTTCGGGCAGAATCCGCCCCGTAAGCGGATCGACGCCGTTCGCCAGATCGTCCAGATACTTTTTTGCCGCCGCTAATTTTTCTCTTTCTTCCATGATTTTGTTTTTCCTCAGTTTTTTATAACAATATTATAGTACCAAAGACTTTTTTCGTCAATATTTTTACCATTTTTTACCAACTTTTTTTGTAAAAAAAAGCGCCCCATCCTTTCGGACAGAGCGTTTCGCACAATAAACTTTTAAATAATGCCTTCGGTGAACTCCTCGGCGTCGAATAATTCCAGATCTTCCATCTTCTCGCCCGTCCCCACGAACAGCACGGGAACGTGCAGTTCGCCGCACAGGGAAACGACGAATCCGCCCTTGGCGGTGCCGTCCAGTTTGGTCAGAACGATGCCGTCCAGATCGACCGCCTCGTCGAACAGTTTCGCCTGCGAGAGCGCGTTCTGCCCCGTCGTCGCGTCGAGCACCAGAAGTTTGTAAAAATGCGCTTCGGGATAATCGCGGTGTACCACGCGGTCCATTTTTTTGAGTTCTTCCATCAGATTCGCCTTGACGTGCAGGCGCCCCGCCGTGTCCACGATGACCACGTCCGTCTTTTTCGCCTTTGCGGAAGAGACCGCATCGAACACGACCGCGGAAGGGTCGCTGCCCTCCTCGTGTTTGACGATGCGCACTTTCGCGCGGTCCGCCCAGACGGAAAGTTGGTCCGCCGCCGCCGCACGGAAGGTATCCGCCGCCGCGACCGTGACAGACTTGTTCTGACGGCTGAAATAATTTGCGAGTTTGCCGATGGTGGTCGTTTTGCCCACGCCGTTGACGCCCACGAGCATGATGACGGCGGGAAATTCGAGTTCGGGCGCCTCCGCTTCGGACAGCGTATCCTCGATGACGTCTTTCAGCAAATCGACGATGAATTCCTTGTCTTTGAGTTTTTCCGTCTTTGCCTCCGCGCGGATCTGTTCGACGATGTCCATCGCCGTCGCGACGGAGATATCCGCGGAAATGAGGATCTCTTCCAACTCGTCGTAAAACTCGTCGCCGATTTTATTTTTGGAAAACAGCGCGTTGAGTTTGCCCGAAATGTTGTCCCTCGTCTTTTTTAACGCGCCTAAAATTTTGCCGAATATTCCCATAGTGCCTCCAAACCAAATTTCGGTATTTACGCCACCGTATCGCCGCCGAGCGTGCTTTCCACCTCGGAAAGTTTGACGGAAACGATCTTTGAAACGCCCTTTTCTTCCATCGTCACGCCGAACAGCGAATCCGCTTTTTCCATGGTCGGTTTACGGTGGGTGATGACGATAAACTGCGTTTCTTTGGCGAACTTTTTGAGAAACTGCGCGAATTTATCGACGTTCGCCTCGTCGAGCGCCGCCTCGATCTCGTCGAGCACGCAGAAAGGCATGGGGCGCAGCATCAGAATGGCGAACAGAATGGCGATGGCGGTCAGCGCGCGTTCGCCGCCCGAGAGCAGGGAGATCTTCGTCAGTTTTTTGCCGGGAGGGCAAGCCACGATCTCCACGCCCGCGTTGAGCGGATCGTCGCAGTCGGTGTAGTCCATCTGCAATTCCGCGCGGCCGCCGCCGAACAGTTCCTTAAAGAGCCGCTTGAAATTCTCGTTGATCTGGTTAAAGCCGTCGTCGAACTGCGTCTGCATCTCTTCTTTGAGTTTATTGAGCGCTTCCGTCGTGTCGTCGATGCCCTTCTGCACGTCGTCGCGCTGGCTGCACATTTCCGTGTACTGGGCGTTGAGCGCCTCGAATTCTTCAAGCGCGTTGTGGTTGATGGCGCCGAGCGCGCCGATCTCGCGCTTTAAACGGTTGATCGCCGTCTGGCCCGCGCGGGGATCGAAATTTTCGTCCTTATAATTTAAACAACTTTCGTAGGTTTCCTGATACTCCTCGTCGATGCGCGCCTGCAAATTTTCCAGTTCGGAATCTATTTTCGTCAGTTCGATCTCTTGCGCGTGGCGGCGCTCGGAAAGTTGTTCGATGCGCTCGTTCACGGCGCGGTTTTCGCCGAGAATGTTTTCAAGTTCCGCGTTCAGCGATTCCTTTTCGCGCGTCGCCTCTTCCTTTTTCGCGCGCAGCGCGTTCAGATTTTCGCGCTGTTCGGGCGTGAGCGCCGTCTTTTCCGCCATTTCTTCCAATTCGGAAATAGTGGCTGCGATATTCTCGATATTCTTTTTCGTATCGGAGATCTTTCCGTTCAACTCCTCGCGCTCTTTGTAAAGGCGCGCCGTTTCCGCATCGTCTGCATCCGCGGCGGCGCGGTACTGCGCGATATACACTTGCAGCACGTTATAGCGCAGGTTTCGCTCGTCGCGTTCGGATTTGAGTTTTTCGTACTCGCCCTTGCGGCGGTTGGTCTCGTCCGCGGCGTCGCTTTTGAGTTTCGTGATCTTTTCTTCGCCCTCGGAAGAGGAGGAAAACTCGCTGTCCAGATGCTGCGCCCGTTCGTAGAGCACCGCGAGGGTGTTTTCCTGCGTTTTCAGCGCCTGTTCGCTCTCGGCAAGCGCCTTTTCCAGCGTGCCCTTCTTTTCGGAAAGCGCGGCGATCTTGGCGCGCGCCTCCTGAAAACTCTCGCGCAGCGTTTCCATTTCCCCGGCGGTCTTCGCCTTTTTCTCATCCAAAAGCGTTTTCTTTTTGGAGAGCGCGGAAACTTCTTTGCGCACCTCTTCGATATCGGCGAGCGCCTTTTCGATATTGCGCTCGTTGGCAAGAAGATTGCCGCTGTCTGCGCGGCGCGAGCCGCCCGTCATCGAGCCCGACGTGGAAATGATATCGCCGTCGAGCGTGACCATGCGGAACGCGTGCGGAAATTTTTTGGAAATTTCGTTGGCGTTGGCGATATTGTCCACGATCAGGGTGTTGCCCAACAAATTATAGATGATATTGTCGTAATATTTGTCGTAGCGCACGAGTTCGGTCGCAAGCCCCAAAGCGCCGCGTTCTTTGAGCGCGCGGCGGGTAAAATCCGTTTCGTAGCGCGGCTTTAAAGAGGCGACGGGCAAAAACGTGACCGAGCCGCCCTTAGTGCGTTTGAGGTATTCGATGAGGTAGCGCGCATCGTCCGAAGTGGCGGTGACGATATTCTGCATGGCGCCGCCGAACGCCGTTTCGACGGCGGTCTCGTACTTCTCGTCGCACTTGACGATATCCGCGATGACGCCTTTGATGCGTCGGGAAAGTTCGGGCTGATTTTTGCTGTCGCTCATCAGTTTTTTGACGGAAAATTTATATCCTTCGAACCCGTCTTTCACCGAGGAATAAAAACGGTATCTGTCCTGCAATCCGGCGATTTTCGCGTTGCAGTTGAAAATGTTTTCGCTGACCGCGTCGGTTTCGGCGTTGATCGAATAAATTTCCTCTTCCTTGGCGTCTTTGAGTTCCTTTTCGCGGGAAACGTATTCCAAAAGTTCCTCGTACCAGTCCACGCAATCGGAAAGCGCCTTGCGGTGTTCCGCGATGACGCCTTTGCTCTTTTCCGCTTCGAGGGCGATCTCGGCGATGCGCTCTTCCACCGCTTCTTTTTTGGCGGAGAGGGTTCCGATGTTCTGGCGGATCTCCGAAAGGTTTTCGATGGAGTCGATGACGCTCTTTTGCGACTTGTCGTTGAGTTCTTCGTATTCGGAAAGTTTTTCGTTGAGCGAGGCGATCTCCGCGCCGAGGGTGGAACTTTCCTTCTGCGCCTCGCGCATTTTCCCCCCGTTTTCCTTGGAAGAACTTTCCGCGGCGGAAAGTTCCGCGGCGATCTCTTCCAGCCGTTTTGCGCCGTCGGAAAGGAATTTTTCGTCGCTTTCGCGCTGTTCGCGGTAAAAATTGATGCGCTCGCGGATGAGATTGACGTCCCCCTCTTTCTTTTGAAGATCGAGGGTGTATTTCAGAATTTCCTCGTTGAGGCGCTGCAACAACTCGTCCGATTCCGCGATGCGGCGCCTGTCGTCGCCGTATTTGCGTTCGAGGTTTTCCGCCTGCTCGCGCCCTTCGGCGATCTGTTTGTGCAGATCGTCCAACACGGCGTGAATGGCGCTTTTCGACGATTCGGCGGTATCGTGCTTGTATATGTAGAGATTGATCTCGTTCTCTTTCAGTTCGTCGTATAATTCGCGGTATTTTTTCGTCTTTTCCGCCTGCCGTTGCAAGGGCGCGAGCATATGCTCGACCTCGCCCATGCGCTGCATGAAAATATTCAGATTGTTATAGGAATTGCCGAGTTTGCGCTCGATCTCCTGCTTGCGGTTTTTAAAGACGATGATGCCCGTGGCTTCCTCGAAAATGGCGCGCCTGTCCTCGGGCTTGGCGTTCATGATCTGCTCGATCTTGCCCTGCCCGATGATGGAATACCCCTCTTTGCCCACGCCCACGCTGTGCAGAAGGTCGACGATGTCCTTCATGCGGCAGGGCTGTTTGTTGATGAGATATTCGCTTTCGCCGCTGCGATAAAGGCGGCGCGTCATCGCCACTTCCGCGAAATCCAGATCGAACATACGGCCGGCGTTGTCGAATGTGAGCGTGACTTCGCAGAAAGACTGCGATTTGCGCGTCTGCGTGCCGCCGAAAATGACGTCCTGCATGTTGGAACCGCGCAAGGTCTTTGCCGACTGTTCGCCGAGCACCCAGCGGATGGAATCCGCCACGTTGCTCTTGCCGCAGCCGTTCGGCCCGACGATACAGGTCACGCCGTTATCGAATTTTATTTCGGTTTTGTCCGCAAAGGACTTGAAACCGTTGAGTTCGACTTTCTTGAAATTCAATGTGCGTTTTTCTCCCCATGGCGTTCGAGTTTGGAAAGCGCGTCCTTCGCGGCGGCGTGCTCGGCGTCGCGCTGGCGCTTGCCGCTGCCCTCGCCCGTCACGTTCGCCGCGTACACGCGCACGGTAAAGACGGGCGCATGCTCTTCGCCTGATTTCGCGATGAGTTCGTAACGCGCGTTTTCCAGTTTACGGTATTGCAGAAATTCCTGCAATCTTCCCTTATAATTGCTGTCGTGCGTGTCTGTGACTGACAGCAGTTTGTCGTTGATGAAATTTTTCGCGGCGTCCGCGCCGCCGTCCACATAGATCCCCGCCACGATCGCTTCGAACAGACTGGATATCGCTTTTTCCCCTACGTTTTGCCCGTCGCCGCCGGCGAGGATGAACTTTTGCAGCCCCATCCGCTCGATCGCCGTCTTTAACGGCGCCGCAGCCACGAGCGCCTTGCGCTTTTCCGTCATTTTTCCCTCGTTGTCGCGGGTGGTCTGAAAGAGAAAATCCGCCACGAACGCGCCCAGGAGCGCGTCTCCCAAAAATTCCAGTCTCTCGTTGTTTTCTCCCCCGTGCTCGTTGGTGTACGACGAATGGGAAAAGCATACTTTCAATAATTTTTTATCCTTGAAAACATATCCTATCTTTTGTTCGATGCGGGAAACGTTTTCAGGCTTCATCGGCGAGCGCCTCCAGATCGACTTCGGACAAAAGTTCCTTGATGGAGCCCACCAGATTATTTTCCGCGGTTTCCTTCGCCTGCAGCAGCGAGGCGCAGACGGACGCAGCCTTGCTCGAACCGTGGCTCTTGACGACCACCTTGTCGATGCCGATCAGCACCGCGCCGCCGTGCTTGGAATAATCGAGGGTATTTTTGAGTTTTTTGAACACCTTGCGCATGAAAAGATAGCCGATCTTCGCCATAAAAGACGATCCGATGCCTTCTTTTAAAATGCTCATCACCGCGAGCGCCGTGCCCTCGGTCGTTTTGAGCGCCACGTTTCCCGAAAAGCCGTCGCACACGGCGACGTCCACGTCGCCGCCCATGATGTCGCGCCCCTCGATATTGCCCACGAAATCGACGCAGTCGAGTTCTTTCAAAAGGCGGTAGGTTTCCTGATGGAGAGGATCGCCCTTATGCTCTTCCGTGCCGTTGGAAACGAGCCCCACGCGCGGCTTTTCCACGCCGAACTTCGCGCGCGCATAAGCGGTGCCCATGATCGCGAAATGCACCAGGTTGACGGGTTTGCATTCGGCGTTCGCGCCCGCGTCCACCAGAACGACGTTGCCGCCCTTTGCGGTGGGAAGGACGGGACAGACCGCGGGGCGGGTGATGCCGCGGATACGGCCCACGCGAAGCAGCGCGCCCGTAAGGACCGCGCCCGTGGAACCTGCGGAAACGAGCCCGACGGCCTCTTCGTCCTCTTTCAAAAGTTTCAAGGCGACCACCAGCGAGGAATCCTTTTTCTTGCGGATGGCGAGGGTCGGCGCGTCGTCGTTGGTGATGACTTCCGTGCAGTGCACGATCTCCAGACGTTCTTTATCGTATTCGAGGGGCAAGGCGTTGTGCCCGCTGCCGCCGCCGCTTTTCAAGACCGATTCGATCTGTTCGCGATCGCCCGTAATGACGACTTTTAAATCTTTATCCTGTCCGAGCGCCATGACCGCGCCCTTGACGATCTCACAGGGCGCGTGATCTCCGCCCATTCCGTCTAAAATAATTTTCATAAATCTCCTCAATATTCCAGATTGGAAACCGTTCTCGGGAAGGGAAGGACGTCGCGGATGTTGGCGATGCCCGTCAGGTACATGATCATGCGCTCGAACCCGAGGCCGAATCCCGAATGCACGGTGCCGCCGTAACGGCGCAGGTCCAGATACCATTTGTAATCGGCGGGATCGATATTCATCTCTTTCATTTTGGCGATCAATACGTCCTCGCGCTCCTCCCTCTGCGAGCCGCCGATCAACTCACCGATGCCTGGAACGAGCAGATCCGCCGCCGCGACCGTCTTTTTGTCGTCGTTGAGGCGCATATAGAACGCCTTGATCTCTTTGGGATAATCGGTTAGGAACACGGGTTTTTTGTACACTTTTTCCGTGAGGTACCGCTCGTGTTCGCTCTGTAGGTCGCAGCCCCAGTAAACGGGATATTCGAACGTATCTTTCACCTTTTCCAGAATGGAAACCGCCTCGGTATACGTCAGGCGCACGAAATCGCTCTCCGCGACGTTTTTGAGGCGTTCCAAAAGCCCTTTATCCACAAAACTGTTCAGAAATTCCAGTTCTTCCGCGCAGTTTTCCATGACGTGCGCGATGACCGATTTGACCATCGCCTCCGCCACGTCCATGTCGTCCGCCAAATCGGCAAACGCCATTTCCGGCTCGATCATCCAGAATTCCGCCGCGTGGCGCGCCGTGTTGGACCGCTCGGCGCGGAACGTCGGCCCGAACGTGTACACGTTGGAAAACGCCATGGCGAACGTTTCGGCGTTCAACTGCCCCGAAACGGTCAGGCTCGCTTTCTTTTCGAAAAAGTCCTTTTTATAGTCGGGCTGCCCTTTGATCTTGTCGATCTCCAAGGTAGTCACCTGGAACATCGCGCCCGCGCCCTCGCAGTCGCTGCCCGTAATGATGGGCGTGTGCACGTAGACGAACCCTCTGTCGTGGAAAAATTTATGAATGGCGAACGCCGCCTCGCTGCGGATCTTGAACACCGCGTTGAAGGTGTTCGTGCGCGGCCTGAGATACGCGATCTCGCGCAGAAATTCCAGCGAATGGCGCTTTTTCTGCAGGGGGTACTCGGGCGAGGAAGCCCCTTCCACCGCGATCGTCTTCGCCTTGATCTCGAAAGGCTGTTTGTTTTCGGGCGTGGCGACGACGACGCCCGTAACTATGAGGCTCGCGCCCACGTTCTGTTTTGCGATCTCTTCGTAGTTGGACAGGTTTTCGCGCTCGAACACGATCTGACAGTTCTTGAAAAAACTGCCGTCGTTCAGTTCGATAAACCCGAACGCCTTGCTGTCGCGCAGCGTCCGCACCCATCCGCAGACGGTGACTTCCTTCCCGTCGAAACGGGAAACGTCGCGATAAATCTCTTTAAAACAAGTTCTTTTCATACCTTTATCCTCAAACTTAAAATCGCATTTATAATATGTTCTAACCATTGTACCAAAAAATACGAAATTTATCAAGTATTAAATTGTCGAAAAATCAAAAAAACGCGCACCCTTGCGGGGTACGCGTCGGACTCAGATTTGTTTGACGAAAGTCTTGCGGCGCTTGATGACGCGCCGTTCGAGGCTCGTCCACTGCGACTGCACGGCGACGTTGGACACGAGTTCGGGGTTGGATTCGATCTTGTGTATGCCGTCCTCGATGATGTTTTTCATGATGCGGGCGATCATCAGCGAATTGACGCCCAGTTTCTGGTAATCGGGGCGCACCGCGATGAGCGCCATTTCCAGTTCGTCGGGCCTGGAGATCGCATGGAGCAAACGGAAAATGCCGAACGGGAACAGCCGTCCGCGGCTCTTGATGAGCGCGTTCGCGACCGAAGGCAGGATAACGCCCATGCCCACCACCTCGTCGTCGCGGTTGACGAGCAGGGAAAAATACCGCGGGTTGATGATGGTGACGAACTGCTGGAAAATATTTTCCACCTCGCGCCCCTCGACGGGCACGTAACAGTCGAGCGACGCGTACGCCGCGTTGGTCATTTCGATGGCCTCGTAACCGTACTCTTTGACCATCTTTTTCATGCTCATGGATTCGGCGAGGTCGCGCACGCCCAGTTTTTCCTTGATACGCTCGGAAATGCGCGAGATGCGCTCGTCTACCTCTTCGGGTACGGTGAAGTCGTATTCCAGCCATTCCGATTCGTCGGTAAAGCCGTTGTCTTTGACGAGTTTTTCGTAATATTCGTAGTTATAATTGGTGACGTACGTCGCGCGGCGGTCGAACCCGTAGGTCAAAAGCCCCTCGCGGTCCTGGTCGTTGAACCCCCAGGGCCCGTGCATGGTATCCATTCCCTTTTCCTTGCCGAACGCCTCCACCGCGGCGAGCAGCGCTTTGGCGACTTCCGCGTCGTCGATACAGTCGAAACGGGAAAAGCGGATACATTTGCGTCCGGAAATTTCGTTGTACTTGTTCTGCACGATGCCCGCGATTCGCCCCGCGATCTTTCCGTCCTTATAGGCGAGAAAACAGCGCACCTCGCAGTGTTCGAGACTAAAATTCTTTTTCGGGTTCAAAACGGACAGTTCGTCCGCGTACAGAGAGGGAACGTACAGTTTGCAGTCGCGGTATAAAACGTCTACGGCGAACCGTGCGAAAGCCTTCAAATCTTTTTTGGATCCGACTTGTTTTATTTCTATCATGGAAAATTCCTTTTGTATATTGCGTTTAACATCACTATTCTATCACAATCGAACGGATTATGCAACAATTTTTTCGCTCTTCTGTACTTTGCCGCGCACGGCGGTATACTTGTCCCTGCGTATCTTGCGCGTGGACACGGGTTTTCCGTCGCGGTAGGCGATGAGATACCCTTCGCTCACAAGCCCCTTTTTTTCGGCGCGCAAGACTTTGTCCTCGTCGCCCGCGACGACTTCCTGTTCGGGAGGGAGAATTTCCTCTTTCACGACGCTCTTTCTGACGTATTTCACGCCGTTATCCAACCCGTAAAAACCGACGGAGATACTGTTTCCCGTCGTTTTGCAGACGATGTAAATATCCTTTCCGCTCGTGTTGCGGAATTTCAGATCGCACGTTTTTCCGCTGACCATGGCGTCGAAAGACGGCTCCACGTACCCCACGCGCAGGCTGTGCGGGTGCTGTTCGGTGATCTCCATGCCCGCGAGCAGCGCGGCGTTGTAGACGGTCGTGCTCGCCTGACAGACGCCGCCGCCCACGCCCTCGACGAAGTCGCCCTCTAAAATGATGGGCGCGGAAAGAAAGCCGTTCGATTCCGTCCGCGCGCCGACGCGCCCGTTGAAAGAAAATTCTTCGCCGTCCGCGAGGATACAGCCGTTGATTTTTTCCGCCGCGAGGGCGATGTTATGCACGCGCGCAGTTTTGTCGGGACTGAAACAGGTGGTGAACGAAGAAAGTTTCGCGCGCTCCTTTTCCAGATCGGCGCGGCGGCACGCCTCGGGCGCGTACACGGTCTTGGCGACCACCGCCGAAAAATTCGTTTCCAGCGAGCGCCGCACGTCCTTTTGCAACTGTTCGAAGTCGATGAAATGCGCGCCGCTCCCCTCGGTATATTCAAAAGGCTTATCGTAGTCGCCCGTAAAGCGCACGCGCGCGGAAACGGCGCGGCGCGCATAGTTTTCGCAGATGCCGCCGAGCGTTTCTTCCTCGCGCAAAAGAAAAAACCTGCGCGAAACGATATAATCGCCCTTTTTATCGCGGGCGGCTTTCAGAACTTCGGCAAGGTCGGAAGAATATCCGATCTCGGGATAGGTAAACTCGTATTCGTCGCCCGCCGCCTCGACGAACAATTTTTTGCCCTGTAATTCCCGCACGTATCTTTCGCGCAGCACGCGCTCCGCCGCGGCGGGCGTTAGGCCTTTTAATTCCAGCCCGTCTACGGTGCCGCCGCGGTAGCGGAAAGGCGCGACAAAAGCGCTGCCCGCCAGCCACAGCGCGGCGCACAGCGCGAAAAGCACGCTGATTTTTCCCCATCGTTTCATACCCGTTTCCCCTTTCTTACCAGTATGCGCGGGCGCGGAAACAATCATGCCCCCGCGCCCGCTGGTAAAATATTCACGCGTTTTCCCGCCGCAAAAGGGACGCCGCCTCGAACCCCAATATCAGCCCGATGCGGAACCCTTCGTATAAGAACTCCTCGTGACCGTACGCATAAACTTCCGCCGCCGTCCTGTCGAGATCGTTGTATTCCCCCACTAAATCATTTTGAACGACTGTATGCCAAAATTTTTCGTCGCGAAATTGGCGGGCACGCAAATCTCGTAATTTTTCGCTGAAACGGAAATTTTCATAATGGCATAGCCCGCTGTAAAACAGCTTTTCGAGCGCCGAATTGTCCTTCGACGCGGAGCGAACGGTTTCCATGCCCAGCAAAACGCCCAACCGCAGTCCTTCGGCGTAATAGTCCTCGCAGATCACGGGATCGATGCGCGCATAATCTTCCATCTGCTTTTTAAGGGCGTCGAACTCCTTTTCGCTTAATAACGCACGGAATTGCGGCAATAAAGACAAATATTTCTCTTTTTCTTTTTCGGCTTCTTTTTTCGCTTCTTCCGACATCTCGACGGGTTTTCCCCGCAACAACTGTTGTACGATTGTTCGCATTGTTTTATCCTCCATAAATTCGCTTTAGTTAATTATATATTAGCTAAAGCGAATTGTCAAGCAATTTTCTTAACTTTAGTGTATAATAAAATTATGATAAATAAATTTGCTGAAAGAATAAAAGAACAACTTATTTTAAAAGGAAAAAATCAAGCAGAATTATCTCGCGCGATTAAAGTATCTGGAGCGACAGTTTCCGAATGGATAAATGGTAAAAAGCAGCCGACCGCCGACAATATCATTTTAGTTGCAGATTATTTCGACGTTTCAGCCGATTATTTACTCGGCAGAACAGAATAAACGCTCTCCGTTTTCGGAGAGCGTTTTTATTTATATTCGCTTTCGCAAGCAAAACCACGCTTTTGCGCGGCGAACCCCGATTTGCGGCTTTGCCGCCTCAGCGGGTGAATTCGCGGCGCGTAATTATGGCGTGCCCCGAAAAAGCGCCGCGAAGAGGGCGGAACCCTGCAATCACGGAAATGATTTTGACGTCTCAAAATCATTTCCGTGAACTTGAAATAATCTTCCCGTTCGCGATGCGTATTTTGTTGCATTCTTTTCCGTAGAGCACCTTTTCCGTGTGCGTGCAGGTGAGAATGGTCTGGATCCCGTCGATCTTGCCGATCAGTTTTTTGCGGCGTGACAGGTCGAGTTCGCTCATCACGTCGTCTAAGATCAATACGGGATACTCGCCCGAAATCTGTCTGAAAATTTCCACTTCCGCAAGTTTCACCGCGAGCGCCGCCGTGCGCGTCTGCCCCTGCGAGCCGTACACGCGCGCTTCCACCCCGTCGATCAGCACCTTGATATCGTCGCGGTGCGGTCCCGACGCGGTAAATCCCAGCCGTATGTCGCGCTCGTAGTTGGAGGAAAATTCCGCAAACAGCGCCTGCTCCGTTTCCATCGCGTTTTTGCCGTAGCACTTTTCCGCGGAAATTTCCAGTTTTTCGGCGTTATCCGTCAGATACGCGTGCTTTTCCTGCGCCAGAGGCGCGAGCATTTCCAGATATTCCTTGCGTTTATCGACGAGTTCCGCCGCGTAATGCGCCAACTGCGCGTCCCAGACGGGCAGCGTTTCGTAGATCAGTTCGATATCGCGGTTTTTTAGGAGCGCGTTGCGCTGTTCCAGAATTTTATTGTAGCGTATGAGCGCCGTATAATAACTTCTCGACATCTGCGAGTTGGATACGTTCAGAAACCTTCTGCGCTCTTCGGGCCCGTCCTGAATGAGCCGTAGTTCCCCCGGGCTGAAAAATACGCTGTTGATATTGCCCAGAAGGTCGGCGTTTTTGGAGATCTTCACGCCGTTGACGCGCACTTCGCGCTTGTTTTCGTAGACGTTCGCCTCGATCGTCACCGAACCGTAGCGCCCTTCCGCCTCGGCGCGGATATAGGCGGATTCTTCGCCGCTCTTGATGAGTTGTTTGTCCTTTTTGGCGCGCGGCGAAGCGCCCGTGCACAGATAGAACACGGCTTCGGCGCAGTTGGTCTTTCCCTGCGCATTTTTCCCGTACAGCACGTTGAGCCCTTCGTCAAACCCGAAAACCTCTTCGCCGTAATTTCTGAAATTTTTTAACAATAATTTTTTTATGCGCATGGTCAAAAAATACTTTCTTTTCCTCGAAATTTGTATTATAATAGAAAAACCTTATCGGCTGCGGGTTTATTATACCAAATTTGCGGAAAAAGAGAAAGTGTTTCGAGGTTTATAATGTCCGAAAACAATCAATTCGAATTTTTATGGAAACAAATACAAGGAGTTATGCAGGAAATGATCTCCCCCATCACCTACGAGATGTACATTTCCAAACTCGTTCCCGTGGATATCGAAGAGACTAAGATCGTACTGAAAACGGACACCGAATTTTTCGCGAACTATATCGGAACGAAACTCGCCGACACCATGAAAAGCGCCATCCGCAAAGCAAACACAGGCATCACCGATTTCGAGTTGATGGTCGAGGGCAAGGACGACGTGGTGTTTACGAGCGTAGAAGATTTCGACGATGACGACGACGTTGCGGGCAATCTGAACCCGCGCTACACCTTCGATTCGTTCGTGGCGGGCAAGAGCAACGATTTCGTGTTCGCGGCGGCGCAGTCGGTCGCCAAAAACCCCGCGGCGAATTTCAACCCCCTGTACATATACGGCGCTTCGGGACTGGGCAAAACCCACCTTTTGCAGTCCATCGCCAACTATATCAATCTGCATAAACCTTCCCTTCGCGTCATCTACACCACCTGCGACAAGTTTATCAACGAACTCATCGATTCCATTTACCTCAACAAGGGCGGAAACAGCAGGGACAAGCAGGCGCGTTTCAGGAGCCGCTACAGAAACTGCGACGTGCTGTTGCTCGACGACGTGCAGTTCCTCGCCAAAAAGCAGGCGGTGCAGGAAGAATTGTTCCACACGTTCAACGAACTGCAATCGCAGAACAAACAGATCGTGCTCACGTCCGACGTGCCGCCCAAGGAGATCGCAACGCTCGAGGAGCGCCTCAGAACGCGGTTCGAGGGCGGGCTGATCGCGGACATTCAGCCGCCCGACACCGAAACCAAGATCGCCATTCTCAAACAAAAATCCTACGAGCGCAAAGTCGTTATTTCCAACGACGTTCTGGATTTTCTGGCGCGCGATTCGGGCACCGACGTGCGCACGCTGGAAGGGCGGCTCACCAAGGTCATTTTCGCAAGCAAACTGCACGAACAGCCCATCACGCTCGAACTTGCCGCAAACGCGCTCAACGAGGCGGTGAGCGAAGAAGAACACGAAACGGTGACTTCGGATAAGATCATTTCCAGCGTCTGCGCTTTTTATAAAATTTCGCGCGAAAACCTTTTGGGCAAGAGCAAGAAAAAAGAACTCGTACAGCCCCGCCAGATCTGCGCGTTCCTCATGTGCGATATCATGAACATTCCCCTCGTTTCCATCGGCGAGGCGATGGGCGGCAGAGATCATACCACCATCATCCATTCGCGGGAAAAGGTGAACAACCTTCTGAAAGTGAACGACCGCGTGGCGAAAGAAGTGAACGATATCAAAAATATCATTTTAAAACAGTAACGAAGGAAAATCCGTTTCAATTTTTGAAACGGATTTTGTAAACGGAAATTTCTTATGGTCAAAAATCGCTTCTATACAACCGAATACGACGCCGTGGTCGTGGGCGCGGGACACGCGGGCTGCGAGGCGGCGCTCGCCCTCGCGCGCACGGGCATCAAGACGGTGATGCTCACTTTGAATCTCGACAGCATCGCTTTCATGGCGTGCAATCCCTCCATCGGCGGCACAGCCAAGGGGCATCTCGTGCGCGAGATCGACGCGCTCGGCGGCGAAATGGGCGTCAACGCGGACAAGACCGCGTTACAGATACGGATGCTCAACGTGGGCAAAGGCGCCGCGGTGCAGAGCCTGCGCTCGCAGGCGGACAAAAACGCCTACCATACGCAGATGAAAAAGACGCTGGAACATACCGAAAACCTCTCGATATTACAGGGAGAGGCGGCGGAAATTCTGACCGAAAACGGCAAAGTGACGGGCGTACGGACCGCCGTCGGGGAGATTCTGACCGCCAAAGCGGTGATCCTGGCGACGGGCGTCTATCTCAAAGGCGAGATCGTGGTGGGCGAAACCAAGCAAAGTTCGGGCCCCAACGGGTTCGCGCCCGCAAACTTACTAACCGAAAATCTCATTTCGTTGGGATTTAAGGTAAGGCGGTTCAAGACGGGCACCCCCGCCCGCGTGGACGGGCGCACCGTCGATTTTTCCAAATGCGAAAAACAGGACGGGGAAACGGATATTTATCCCTTTTCCTATCTTTCGGACGGCGTTCCGCAAAAACAGACGCCCTGCTATCTCACCTACACCAACGAAAAGACGCACGAGATCATCCGCGCCAATCTGCACCGCTCGCCCTTATACAGCGGCGTCATCAAGGGCACGGGGCCGCGCTACTGCCCTTCCATCGAGGACAAAGTGGTGCGTTTTGCCGATAAGGAGCGCCACCAGATATTTTTGGAACCCGAATCGGCGGACACCGCGGAAGTGTACGTGCAGGGCATGTCCTCTTCGCTGCCGCACGACGTACAGCGGGATATGTACCGCACCGTGGCGGGGTTGGAACACGTGAAGATCATGCGCTACGCCTACGCCATCGAATACGACTGCATCGATACGCTGGACGTGTTCCCCACCCTCGAATTCAAAAAAATCGAGGGGTTGTACACCGCGGGGCAGATCAACGGCACGAGCGGATACGAGGAAGCGGCGGCGCAGGGGCTGATCGCGGGGCTGAACGCCTCTTTGAAACTGCGCGGCAAGCCGCAGATCGTGTTGCGAAGGGACGAGGCGTATATCGGCGTTCTGATCGACGATCTCGTGACCAAGGGCACCAACGAGCCTTACCGCATGATGACCTCGCGCGCGGAGCACCGCATACATCTGCGGCAGGACAACGCGGATTTCCGACTGACACAGATCGGGTACGACGCGGGACTTGCGGGCGAAGAGCGCTACCAAAGGTTTTGTGAACGGCGGCGCGCCGTGGAAGAGATCTTGCGGGAATTGGACGGGCGCGTATCGCCCAAAGATGCGGACGGGTTCATGAAAGCGCACGGATTCGGGGAACTGTTCGGGGGCGTAAGTTATGCGGATATGATACGCCGCGCGATCCCCTTGGAGGATATCATCGAGACGTTCGGCATTTTGCAGGGACGGCGGCGCGAAGATATCGAAACGGCGTGTATCGGCGTGAAATACGAAGGATATCTGAAACGCGGGCTGGAACAGATCGAAAAGGCGAAAAAGTTGGAAGACAAAAAACTGCCCGCCGACCTCGACTACATGAAGATAGACGGGTTAAGGCTGGAAGCGCGGCAAAAACTCAACCAGATACGCCCCGCGAATCTCGGGCAGGCGGGACGCATTTCGGGCGTCAATCCCGCGGATATCGCCGTTCTCATGGTGTATCTTTCTTTACGTTCTTAAAAACATCGCGAAAAAAGGCACGGTTCAACCCGTGCCTTTTATTTTTGATTTTGTATAAAATCTCTGCCGACAAGTTCGTCCAGCGAAATTCCGTAAAAGTCTGCAAGCGTTATGCAAAACTCAATAGGTATTGAATGTTTGCCGCTTTCGTAATAACTTATTTTTTGTTGAGAAATACCTGTTGCCGTAGCAAGAGAACTTTGTGAGAATCCATTCTTTTCCCTATGGTATTTCAACTCTTCTCCGATTTCATACATACTACACCTAATATTATTCTACAAAAATATTTGTGAATATACTTGCATTACAAACTTGTTTGTAGTAATATTAAGATACGGAGGTTTACTATGGAAGAAGAACAAAAAAATAGATGTTTTCGATGCGAAAATTTCGACGCGTACTACATAAAAAAGGCGCGTGATTTTAAAAGGGCTAAATTCGGTTATTGTGCGGTACAACAAAAAGTTGTATTAAACTTTGAATCCTGTAAATCGTATCAATTAAAAAGAGGTTGGCGTAGCAGTAAAAAAGCGGCTACTATGGCTTTAAATGAAATCCTTGCAGAAATTTCGGCAATCCGACAAGTATTACGAGATAATGAAGAGGAAAATTTCGATGACGAATAAAGTTTGCCGCCGTTGCATGTTTTATGAACCGCTTTATTGGAAAGTAACTTATACTTTTTGGAATGCGGACGCAGGAGTATGTGCCGTTCATAAAAAATATACGGAAAAGAAAAATTTTTGCACGCAATTCCGTCCCGCCGAAAAAAGCGTGAAAATTTCTGTTCAAATGCTCGAAGAGGCGGAAGAAGACGTCAAAATCCTTTTATCGTTTTTTCGCGAAGAGCAATAGCGGCAAGACCAAATCGGCATAAATTCGCTAAAATGCGGCAAATTTTGTACGCGCGCGCGTGATATAATGAATAAAATCATTTTCATTCGGAGTACAAATCATGTCGGATAAATTCAAGTTGAAATACGGATACACAAACGTGATCCTGTATTTCACGCTCTTCCTCTGCATGCTGTTCCTAAACTTTACCATGCCCGCGTTCGAGCCGTTTTCGCTCGCGCTCTTTGTGGCGATGCTCGTGTGCGGCCTGAATATCTGGGCGAGCGTGGGGCTTTTTCTGCTCGCGGGCGGGCTGAGTTTTTCCGTGAGCCTGCTCGCCTTTCCCGTGTACGCGATCGCGGGCGTGTTGTTTTTCGCCGTGTTCTGGTTCTACAACCGCGCGGGCAAAAAACCCGGCGCGGAAACGGTGATTTTTCTCGCCGTCGCGCTCGCGCCCTTTTTATGGATCTACGCCGAGTACATTTACGCCGATATCTACCGCGCCGCCATCGTGGCGATCGTCATTTTCATTCTCGCGTTCGTGTTCATCAGCGCGCTCAAATGCGTGCTGTTCAAGGCGGGGCGGTGCCGCCTCGCGGCGGAGGAACTCGTCTTTTTGTCGGCCGCCGTCGTCGCCGTCGGCACGGGATTTTTCAACTGCGCGGGCGGTTACGCCTACGACGGCGCGGCGATTTTGCTCATACTCATTGCCTGCGCCGTGCTCAAAAACGCTTCCGCCGCCTACGTCGCGCTCGTTCTCTCCATCCCCCGCGCCATCGCGATGAGCGTGCAGGCGGGCGCGCCCGATTTATCCGCCTGCGCCGCCTTTATCCTCTATTCCGCCGCGGCGCTGTGCTTTCTGCGCGCGGGAAAACTGCCCGCCGCGCTGGCGATCTTTCTCAGCGACGTGTTCGTGCGCTATGCGCGGGATTTTTGGTCCGTGGGCGCGGATGCGTTCGTGTCTTCCGCCTTTTATCTGACCATGCTCACTTCCCTCGTGCCCTGTTTTCTCTTTCTGCTCATCCCCGAATTTGTTTACGAAAAGGCGGCAAACGTATTAAAACTGTATTCGGAACGCCAACTGACAAGGCTGAATATCAACGCCAACCGCTCCGCGACGGGCGAAAAACTGTTCGAGATCGCGGCCGTGTTCAAGGAGATCGAAAACACGTTCATCAGCCTGGACGAATCGGGCGCGACCGCGGAGGACGCCTCGCAGTTCATCTGCAACA
The DNA here is from genome assembly GCF_004134775.1 of Candidatus Borkfalkia ceftriaxoniphila. Taxonomy (NCBI): domain Bacteria; kingdom Bacillati; phylum Bacillota; class Clostridia; order Christensenellales; family Christensenellaceae; genus Candidatus Borkfalkia; species Candidatus Borkfalkia ceftriaxoniphila. Next base: position 1,221,456 of record NZ_SDOZ01000002.1, on the reverse strand, counting down.
AGATCGCCGAGGACGTATGCGGCCGCTGCGCCAATTTCGAGCGGTGCAGAAACGAGGGCATGGGCGAGAGCATTCAGAAACTCGTTTCCGTGGGCGGCGGCAAGGGCAAAGTGAATCTGATCGACCTGCCCGCGCGGCTGACCGCCGAATGCGTAAACCCCTCGGGCATCATGTTTACGCTCAACGCGCTGCTTTCCGAATACCGCAAGAGCATGCTGGAAGCGGAAAACGCCTCCGCGGGCAAGCGCCTGCTCGCCGAACAGGCGCGCGGCGTGAGCACCATTTTGAAAAACCTCGCGCTCGAACAGAGTTCCCCTCTTTCCATGAACCCCGACGCGGAGCGGCGCATCCGCGACCTCGTCGCCAAAAAGGGCGTGGTGCTCAACGAGATCATGGTGTACGGCGAGGACGATCTGACGCTTTCCTTGACGGTGAGCGGGCGGCACGATCTGAAAAAACTCGTTTCCGCCGCCGAACAGGTTTTGGGAAGGCGCATGACGCTCTCGAAAAAACTGCCGCTCGCCGCAAACAAATACTGTTACGTTTTAAAGCCTAAGCCCGCGTACGACGCGGCGTTCGGCATCGCTTCCGCGACCAAGACGGGGGAGATCGCCTGCGGCGATACCCATTCCGTCATCAAAATAGACGAGCGCACTTTTATGCTCGCACTCTCGGACGGCATGGGCAGCGGCGAGTACGCGCGGCGCATTTCCGACTGCACCATCTCGCTCGTGGAAAGTTTTTACCGCGCGAAAATGCCTTCGGACACCATTCTTTCCACCGTCAACCAACTGCTCTCGTTCAACCGCGAGGAAAGTTTTTCCTGCATCGACGTGGCGACGGTCGATCTCGACACGGGCTGCGCCGATCTCGTGAAAATAGGCTCGCCCCTCTCCTTCGTGCTCTCGGAAAACAAGATCCGCGTTTTGGAGAGCGAATCGCTGCCGCTCGGCATTCTGGACAGCGTAAAGCCCACGGTGCTGCGCGAAGCGCTCGGCGCGGGCGACACCGTCGTTCTCATCAGCGACGGCATCACTTCCGCATTCTCTTCCAGTACGGATATCTGCGCCTTTATGGAGAGCGTGCCCTGCCTCAATCCGCAGACCTTTGCCGACGAACTGTTGAAAAAGGCGATCGATATGTGCGGCGGCGTCGCCGTGGACGACATGACCGTGGTCGCCGCGCGCATCTTCGAAAGTACCGACTGAAACGGAACGCCCCAAGGGCGCCGCGCAAATGCGCGGCGCCTTTTTTGTCGGTCACTGTTGGTTTTGCAGTCTTTCCGCGGTATAATGGGAATGCGGCGGGGAAAATAAACGGCGGGAGGTGGAAAGATGTTTGCGGTGTTTTTGTTTCACGCGCGGTTGCAAGACCGTGCCGAAGGCGTGTACGAGAGCCTTTGCGAACTTTTCGCCTCCTGAAAAGGCGGTAAATCATGGAGTGGCTGCAAATTGCTGCGATTTTCGACAAGTTCGGAGCGGACGTGCTCGCGTTGGGCGCGCTCGCGTACGTTCTGACGCTGATACTCAAAAAGACGCTCTTGAAAAAGGCGCCCAAAAAGTATCTGACGTTCGTGCCCTTTCTTCTGGGGATTCTGCTGTATGCGGCGTTTTCCTTTTTTACGCATTGGCAGGCGCCGCCCGTACAGGAAACGTTGCAGAAAGGCGTCGCCGCGGGCGGCGCCGCCACGGTGATACACGTGGTGTACGAACAGTTTCTGCGCGGCGGCGCGCCGACGGAAATTTCCGTGCGGACGGACTGCGTGCGCGAGATATTGGCGGGATTTTTCGAAGAAGTGCCCGAAGGTCTGGCGGAAAACCTGTGCGCGCTGGCGGGCGAGGAGGACGGACAGGAAAAAATGCGCGGACTTCTCGCAGAGAATCTGCCCGAATTTACTCCTTCGCAGCGGGAAAATTTGTTGAAATGGCTGGTTAAGACCATCGAAAACGTATAAGCCCCGCTTATCCGCGTTCCCTTTTCGGGGACGCGGATATTTTTTTATTTTTTTGCGGATACTGTTGGAAAAATGAGGAAGATACGCGAATGAACAAAATGAACGCCAACCTGCAAAAGAACGTACGCGCCGTCAAAAATATATTGTCGGCGGAAGATATTCTCGTCTTTCATTTCGAAACGACGGACGGCGCCGCCTGCGCCGCGATCTACGCCGACGGCATCTGCGACAAAGACCTTCTGGGAGAACAGGTCATCCGTCCCCTCTCTTCGGACAAACGCGGCGACAGCATCGACGAAGTGGCGAAAAAGTTGACCTCGCCCGAAGTCAAGAAAGAAAAGAGCATTCAGGCGATCGCCGACGAAGTGCTTTCGGGAAACACCGCGCTCATCGTGGACGGGCTGGACAGCGCGCTGATCATCGGCGTGAAAAAGATCCCCGTGCGCACCATCACCGAGCCGCCCACCTCCATCGCCGTCAAAGGCCCGCGCGAGGGCTTTATCGAGGACATCAAGACCAACATGGCGCTTCTGCGCAAGAGGCTGAAAACGGGCGATCTGCAATTCGAAACGCTGACGGTGGGCACGCGATCGAAGTCCATGATCGCCGTGTGCTATTTAAACGGTATTTCCGATCTGAAAGTCAAAAAGCAGATCGTAGACAGGCTCAAACGGATCGAGATCGACGGCATACCCGATGCCTCATATATCGCGAAATTTCTCGCAAAAAAGCCCTATTCCATGTTCAAACAGGTCGGCACGACGGAAAAACCCGACATTCTGGCAGCCAAAATGCTCGAAGGGCGCATCGGGATCTTTGTGGACGGTTCGCCTATCGCGCTGACGCTCCCCTATATTCTGGTCGAAGATTTTCAGAGCGTGCAGGACTATCTGGTTTCCCCTTACCGCGCGACCGTCAGCCGCCTTTTGCGCCTCGTCTCGCTCGTCATCGCCCTGCTCTTGCCCGCCTACTACGTTGCGGCGCAACTGTTCAAATTACAACTGCTGCCGCTGGGGCTGTTGATGACCATTTCGGGCAACGTGCGCGATCTGCCGCTTTCCCCGAGCCTGGAAATGTTCTTTTTGATGGTGATCCTCGAAATACTCATCGAGGCGAGCGTGCGCATGCCCAAATACGTGGGGCTGGCGCTCTCCGTCGTGGGCGCGCTGGTCCTGGGGGACACCGCCGTAAAGGCGGGCATCGTATCCTCTTCCGCCATCATCATCGTGGCGCTTTCGGGCATCGCCGCCTATACCCTACCCGACCTTGCTGGCAGCCTGACGCTGCTGCGGTTTGCCTTTCTGATCGTGGCGGGAAGCCTCGGCACGTTCGGCATCGTGCTGTTTACGGGGCTGGTACTTTTATACCTCGTCACGTCCGACAGTTACGGCGCGCCGCTGCTGGCGCCCTTCTCGCCGCTGATCACGCGCGATCTCAAAGATTCGGTCGTAAAGGCGGATATCCTGAATCTCAAAATGCGCCCCAAGTTTTTGCAGGGGCAAAACAAAGTACGCCTTGCAATTAAAGACGAAGAAGAGCAGGAGGATTAGACCGAATATGGATAAAATCAAAATCAGACAGATCTGCTTTATACTCGCGTGTATGCTTCCCTTGACGAAGACGATCATCTACCCCACCACGCTCGTCTACGACGTGGGGCACGATCTTTTATGGAGCGCAGCCATCAACCTCGTCGCGGAAAGCCTCATCATACTTTCCGTGATGCTGCTTTCCAAAAAGACCGATAAGACGCTGTTCGAACTGGTGGAAAACACCTTCGGAAACGTGGGCGCGCGCATCGTGTACGGGCTGTTCGCCGTATTCTTTATCGTCGCCGCCGCCCTGCCGATCATGGAGCAGAAAAGTTTCGTTCTGACGGTATTTTACGAAAACGTTCCCTCGTTCATCTCGTTCGCGCCTTTTTTCGCGCTCAGCCTGTTCGCCTCGATCAAAGGCATCAAGAGCATCGGGCGCATGGCGGACGTGCTGATGCCTATTTTCGTCGTATCGTTCGCGGCGATCATCGTCTTTTCGCTGCCCGAAGCGGAATTCGGCGAACTCCTGCCTGTACTTTCCGCAACGCCCCCGTCAAAACTTTTTCATTCGTCCTATACCTCGCTGAGTTGGTACACGGACTGCGTGTTTCTCTTATTTTTCATGGGGCACTACCGCTATGAAAAGGGTTCCACGCTCAAAGTGATGATCTCCTATGGCGTGGGCGCCGTTCTCACGCTCGTTTTTCTGGCCGTGTTTTACGCCATTTTCGGCAGCATCGCCCTGCGCCAACAATATACGCTCTCGCAGATCTCCAAATACACGACGACCTTTTCCTCGCTGGGAAGGATCGATTTCGTATTTATCTACGCCCTGACGCTCGTGCTCGTGTTCTATCTGATGCTGCCGCTCGTGCTGTGCGTGCACTGCGTGAAAAAGACGATCGGATGCAAGGCGCTGTACCCCGCGCTCGCCGTCAACGGCATACTGTTTCTGTTCGTCATGCTCTTCACCCGCTCGTTCAACGCAATGCAAAAGTTCATGACGCAGAAAATGGGGCTGTTCTTTATCTTATTCTGCTACGTGGTGCCGCTTCTTGCATGGTTTTTGAGAAAGGAGAAGAAAAAATGAACCGACTGTGGACAAGAGTTTTCATCGTAGCCGCCTGCGTGCTGCTGCTCCTGTTCTTTTCCAACGATTTCGGGATCATCGATATCCAGAAGACCGCCATCGTGGTGGCGGTCGGCATCGACAAATCGGAAAAGCAGGAGGATAAATACGACGTGACGGCGCAGATCGCCATTCCCGTAACTGCGGGCACGTCGGGTGCGGAGGCCGCCTGCGAGATCACCATACGCGACACCAACACCATCGGCGAGGCGGTCGCGCAGATCAATTCGCAGACGGGCTGGTTCCCTACCCTCGTCTACTGCAATTTGGTGCTGTTCGGGAAAGACACCACCGACCGCGACGTGTTCGACGCGCTCGACTATTTCCTGCGCAGCGATTACGTGCCCGATACCGCGCTCGTCGCCGTCGTGGACGGGCGGTGCGACGAGGTGCTCGGCAGCCAGTCGCCCATCAACGATATGTCCGCCACGGCGATCACCAAGACGCTCTCTTCCGAGGCGCAAAAGTCGGGCACCGTATCGGTGAGCAACCTGCGCGATTTCGCCAAGGGTTACTATTCTCCATCCCAAAGCGGATTTCTGCCTATGATCGAGATGAAGGATTCGGGCGAGCAGAGCGGCGGACAGACGGGCGGAAGCGGCGGAAGCGGGGAGAGCGCGGCGGTCGCAAACTTTACCCTGCCCTATTCGGCGGGGTTCGACAACACGCTCGCGCGGCTCAAAAGGCTGCGTTTCCGCTGGTGGGATTTCCGTAAAACGCCCCTGCCCGTTTCGGCAGAAGAAAGTTCGGGCGGCGGCGGAAGCGGAAAGAGCGGGCAGCAAAAGCCGAAAATCTTCAAGGCCTCTAAGACGGCGCTCTTCAAAGCGGGCAGGATGGTCGGGCTTTTGAACGAGGACGAGACGCTCGCGCTCAATGTCACGACGGGAGACACGGAACTGGCGACCATTCCCATCCGCATGGAAGAAGAGGGAGAAGAGATCACCTATATCTTGCAGATCAAGCCCGAATCCAAGGGCGTAAAACTGAAAGTGACGGACGATCTCGCTAAGTTCACCGTCATGATAAAGTGCAGCGCGCAGATCACAGACGCGAGCAAAGCCAAGAGCGTGGAAGATATCACCCGTTCGCAGATCGTGCAGAAAAAGGTTCTGGACGCGGCGGAAAAACAGATTACCGAAACTCTTTCCGACGTGTATACCAAGAGCATGGAGAGCGGCTGCGACGTTTACGGCGTGCAGCAAAGTTTGTACCGCCACAATTATAAGTACTACGAAAAAATGAAAGACGATATCCTGCAGGCGGTGCATCCCGAGTACAGCGTAAAACTCCATACACTCCGCTGACTTCACACGTCTGTCACAAATTCACAAAAACGGCAACTTTTTTTCATAAATAATTTCGAAAAGCCCTTGACAAGCGAAAAATCTATGCTATAATAAAGGTACAAAAGGGAAAAATAAAACATTTCCCGATAGTACATCTCAATACGGAGAGGGCAACGTTCGCCCGGATCGTTCCGAAACGGCAATCATTTTCAGGATCCTAAGTGCACGGGAAAAGTGAAAGCCGTTCAAAGTTCAAAAAAACACGGAAGGAGTAAAAATTCTTTACGGAACGAAAGGAGAACGGAGCCGAAAATGGTTCCCTGCCAAATACACGCACACGTGGGATATAGATTGCCGGAAAAAGCAATCGGGGAACGAGATCGGTTCTGCCCGTATCAAAAAGGAGGTACTGTTATGTACAAATCCGATTTTTTGAGAAAACTTGGCTAAGGAGGTATAGACCGATGTACTATTTAACCAAGGGGGCAGACAGATAAGATAAATTCCGCGACGGGCAGACGGCCGATAGCGCTGCAGGCAGGAGGCATCTGCGTTGTTATGTTCGATTTCTGACGGAAAATAAAATCTTTAAGAGTGTCTCTTAAAACTGAATATGCAATCAAACAGCCCGCGGGGACAATTGCTCCGCGGGCTTAAAATTTTTTATTCAAATATTCACTCCCCTGCCTTCGCCTGTATATCGGTACATTCGAGTTTAAAGATAACGGGGCGGATGCCGTCGTTGCACGAGCAGATCGCGACGCCCTTTTCGCGGATCCAGTCGCCGTAGTAAAAGAGTTGCTCGCCGCCGTGCGCGAGCGCGAACACGTATTGATAAATCGCTTTCCACGCTTCGTCGCAAAGCCCCTGCGGCTTGGCGTAATCGGCATAAAACACCTGCCCCGCTTTCAGCATGGGGCACGGTCCCAGCCCCGCTACGCCGTATTCTTTTGCAAGTTCTTTGTCGAGCGTCGTCTTTAAAACGGTGATTCTGACCTTGTTCATTCCAGATCCTCCATTTCGTCGAGCGTCAATAAAAACGCGGGGATAAAGTTTTCCATGAAATAATCGACGCAGGGCATACGCTTTTCCCGCAACTCTTTTTCGATGCTCTCCTTTGCCCGCTTGAACTCGTCGTTGCCGCTTTTCAACTCTTCGAGGCACTTGATGTAAGCCGAAAGCTTGTCCGCCGCCTTGACGAGTTTATATTCGTAGGACGCGGCGTCCGCCTTGACGTAAGGTGCGAGATAGGGAGAAAGCGGTTCGGGCAGCATATGCAAAAGTTTATCCGCCGCCTTGTCCTCCAACTGTTTGTAAGCGCCGTGGATCTCGCTGTTGAAGTATTTGATGGGCGTGGGAAGATCGCCCGTCATCACCTCGCTCACCTCGTGATAGAGCGCGTAAAGCACGGTTTTGGGGATATCCGCTTTGCCGCCGAAAAGTTCGGTGTCCGCGGCGGCGAGCGCGTGCGCGAGGACCGCCACCTGCTGGGAGTGCTCCATGATATTTTCGTCGCGCGAGGAGCGCATGAGCGACCAGCGGCGGATGTATTTCATTCTGTCCAAAAAGGCGTAAAAATTGTACATGACGTTTTTCTCCGTGCTTTATTGTATCATAAAACAGTTGACTTTCGCAAGGAATTGTTCTATAATCGAAGAAAATTTAATATCCGCCGGGGGTGCTGTAAAAAGCTGAGATTATACCCTTTGAATCGGACAAGGCAACACTTGAACGAAAGAGCAAAGAGATGATTTGGCGCGCCCTTTTTCGGGAGCGCTTTTTATATTGTCGGCGGAATACAAAGGAGGTTTCTCATGTTACTCAATTTGTTGAGCGCCGAATGGTTTTTGTTCCGTTTCGACTCGCCGATGAACGCCTGCCGCACGATCGCTATCTGGCTGAGCGCGGTGCTCGTGATCGTTTTCGCGCTCATAATGCTTCTGACGTCGGGCGGAACGCGGAAAAAATGCGCGAAGATCAGCCTGATCGTCACGATCGTTTACGTGGCGGCGCTGAGCGTTTTGTTCCTGTCCCTTTCGTTTGCGGAAGACGGAATCAAGCCCATTCTATTTTATCCCCTTCTGGCATTGATCCTCGTTCTGGGCGCGAGCGGCGTGTGCCTGTATTTCAGGCGCGACAAGGCGGTCTTTCTTGCCGCGGGAATCGCGACGGGCGCGGCGCTGATCGCCACGCTGGTCTGCATGATGGTTCATTTTTCGACAGGCGACCCCGTCACGGATAACGGCATCGAGGATGCGGGCACTGTGAACACGCTCGCCCTGTGGCTGCTCGCAGCCGTGCTGCTGGCGGCCGTCGTCGCGCTGGCTTTCCTGTTCGGACGCAAGGATAAAAAAGGATTCGATTCTCGTTCCATCGCCTTTGCCGCGGTCTGCATCGCCATGAGTTTCGCCCTCTCCTACCTGCGCATCGTAAAACTGCCGCAGGGCGGATCCATTACGCTCGCGAGCCTGTTGCCGCTGATGCTCTATTCTTATATGTTCGGCACCAAAAAAGGCGTGTTCGCGGGTATGATCTACGGCGTTTTACAGGCGTTCCAGGATACGTATATTTTGCACCCCGCGCAGTTTTTGCTCGACTATCCCCTCGCGTTTTCCGCCATCGGTCTGGCGGGCATGTTCGCGCGCACCGATTCTTTGCGATATCCCCAAGTAAAATTCGCTTTGGGCGCGGTCGTCGCGGGAGTGGGACGGCTGGCAATGCACTTCGTTTCGGGCATCTTTGCTTTCGGAGAATTTGCCCCCGAAGGTCAGCCCGTGGCGCTGTACAGTTTCATCTATCAGGCGAGTTACGTTCTGCCCGATATCGCCATCGTCATCGTCGTGGGCGCGCTGCTCCTCTCTTCGCGCACTTTCCGTCACGAAATAGAACGATATACGCTTGCCCCCGCGGCAGGTGAACCCGTCGCAGAGGATAAATAACATTCAACTAAAAAAACGCCCGACGCAACGTCGGGCGTTTTTTCTAAAACAATTGCAAAATATCCACTAAGATCGCAAACCCTATGAGGAACAAAAATCCCACCGTGTGGATGACCGCCTCCACTTTGCGGTTGACCGGCTTGCCGCGTATCCACTCGATGATCGTGAACACGACTTTGGAACCGTCGAGCGCAGGGATCGGCAAGAGGTTGAACACCGCGAGATTCACGCCGATGAGCGCCGTGATCTCGAAGAACTGCACCCACCCGAGCGTGGCAATGGCTGAAGTCATGCGGATGGTCGTGATCGGCCCGCCGAACGCGGATAATCCGAGTGCACCCGTCAAAAGTTCGCCCAGCACGCGGAACAGCGTGCCCGCAATACGTATGGAATAGGTGAACGCGCGGCCGATAGTTTCGAAAAACCCGAATCCCTTGACTGCGGTCGACGCCATCTTGTACGTATACGTTTCCCCGTCCTCGCTCAACTGTTTTGCGACGCCGATACATTCCCACACCGAATTGGTGTCCGTCATGCCGGAAAAATCCGCGTCGGCGCGCATCATGATCTCCACTTCCACGATCTTGCGGCCGTCCTCGAACACACGGGAAATTTTGAATTTCGCAAGTTCTCCGTCTTTCAGCCCTTCCAACGCGTCCATCAGATCGGAGGTCAGATAAATGTTTTTGCCTTCGCAGGCAATGATGACGTCGCGGTCCTGAAATTTATATTCGCTCTCGATATAATTTCCCGCAGCCGTATAGGAGGAATCCTCCGTTTCCAGCGTCATCAAAAGCAATTGTCCGCAGGCGAAAAAGGAAACGATGATCACGAGCACCGCCAGAATATAGTTCATCAGAGCGCCCGAAATCAGTACGATGATCCTCTGCCACGGCTTTTTATTGTTGAACGCGGCGGGGTCATCTTTATCTTCGTCCTCTCCCTCGAACGCGCAGTAGCCGCCGAGCGGAAGCGCGCGCACCGAAAAGATCTCGCCGTTCTTTTTCGTATGTTTGAAGAGCGCGGGCCCGAACCCGATCGCAAATTCGTTGATCTTGAATTTGAAAATTTTGCCCGCCACGTAATGCCCGAATTCGTGCACCGTGATCATGACCAGCAAGATGAGAACGGCGACCACGACAGAGCCGATGGCGGAAAATACGCTCGCCGCCGAAAGTAAACTGAATTGCATGATTTAACCTTCCGCTATAAGTTGATTTGCGATCGCCCTCGCCCGTTCGTCCGTTTCGAGTAGTTGCGCATAATCGGAAACCTCTTCCCGCGCGAAGCGAAAAAGCGTTCCCTCTAAAATTTGCGCAATTTTCGTGTATTTTATTTGTCCGCCGAGGAATGCACGCACGGCGATCTCCCCCGCCGCGTTCAAAACGCAGGGAAGGCTGCCCCCCTCGCGCGCGCACTCTTTGGCGACGGTAAAGCAAGGGTATCGCGCCTCGTCCACCGTTTCGAACCGCAGCGCGCCGAGTTTTGCGAAATCGGGCGTCGGGAGCGCGCAGGACAGACGCTCGGGATAGGTGAGAGCCAACTGAATGGGAAGTTCCATGCTCGGCGCACTCATCTGCGCGAGCACCGCGCCGTCCTCGAAAGCGACCATGGAATGCACAACGCTCTCGCGGTGCAGCACCACGTCGATCTTGTCCGCAGGCGCGCCGTACAGCCACATCGCCTCGATGACTTCGAACCCTTTGTTGAGCATGGTGGCGCAGTCAATGGTAATTTTGGCGCCCATGTCCCAGTTGGGGTGGCAAAGCGCCTCCTTTGCCGTGACGAAGGGCAGTTTTTCAAGGGGAACGTCGCGAAGCGCGCCGCCGCTCGCCGTCAGGATCAGTTTGGAAAACTTCGCCGCGCGGTCGAAATGCAGGCACTGCCAGATGGCGGAATGTTCGCTGTCCACGGGCACGATCTCCGTGCCTTTCGCCTTTGCCGCGGGCATGACGAGCGCGCCGCCGACCACCAGCGATTCCTTATTGGCGAGCGCCAGCCGCTTTCCCGCGGCGATCGCATCGAGCGCGACTTTCAGGCCCGCAAATCCCGTTACGGCATTAAAAACGACGTCCGCCCCCGCATACCCGCAAGCCTCGGAAAAAGCCGTCTCGCCCCCTTTTACGAGCGTTCCCCGCGGCGCCTCGACGCGCTTTGCCGAGTTCTCGTCGCGCATACAGGCAAAGGCGGGGCGCACGGCGGAAATCTGACGGGAAAAGGTGATATCGTCGGTATTTGCCGCCATCGCCACGATCTCGAAGCGTTCGGGATAACGCAGCGCGACGTTGATCACCTGTCTGCCGATGGAGCCCGTACTTCCGATCAGGGCTATTTTTTTACGCATGTCCCCTCCTTCGTATAAAAGCGATACCTGCGGGAAAGCAGGTATCTTTTCTTACATTCTATTCTATTTTGCGTCAAAGGATAAATAGTACAAAAACGATATAAATAAATGTGCTGGCGAACAAAGTTCCGTCGATACGGTCCAAAATGCCGCCGTGACCGGGCAGTATTTTGCCCATATCCTTGATGCCGATGCGCCGTTTCAATACGCTTTCCACCAGATCGCCGAATTCCGTCATGACCGAACAGATGATGCCGACGATCGTGAACATCACCCAGGGATTCCCGAATCCCGCATAGACGTAGGAAGTTGTGAGCGTGTACAGCCAGTAAATGAGAAGGCAGCCGCCCGTGCCGAACACCACGCCGCCGATCGCGCCCGAGATCGTCTTATTCGGACTGATGGAAGGACACAGTTTTTTGCCCTTTACCAGACTTCCGACGACGAAAGCGAAACTGTCCGCAATAGGCGAAATGGTAAAAATGAGAAGCAGCGCGAGCGTGGAGCCCTGCCCCAGATCGTTCGTGAGCAGCATGGTCGCGAGGATGGCAGTGGGATAAAAGCCGCATAAAAGCGAAGCGCCCACCCCTTCCAGCGTGGTCTTTCTGTCCACGACGAGAAGGCACAAAAGGATGATCCCCAATACGAAGGAGAGCACGAGCATGGCGCGGTAGCCCTCGCCCGGATAGAGATGATTTACGGTATAATACGCGGGCGCAAAGAACACGGCGTACGTCATCACGGCGGATTTCTGTGCGTTGGTCATCGCCACTTTCGGGGCGAGCGAGCCGTCGGGCTGCGCGCTCTTATGGGCGAACGCCTGAATCATTTCCAGCGTGCCGATGATGGAAAAGGCGTACACCAGAATACCGAACAAGGAGGTATGCACGTGGCGCAGAAAGAAAAAACCCACGATGATACCGATATAGACGATGCCCGTAATCAACCTTTTCAACATATTATCAACCCTTTTTTACGTTTCCGAACCTTCTGTCGCGCTGCGAATAATTGACGAGCGCTTTTTCCAGATCTCGCCTGGAAAATTCAGGCCACATTTTATTGGAAAAATACAACTCGGTATACGCCGCCTGATAGAGTAAAAAATTACTCAGCCGCACCTCGCCGCCCGTTCGGATGATGAGGTCGGGATCGGGCATGCCCGCGGAATACAACAGCGATTTGAAACTGTTTTCGTCCACGAAACGCCCGAACGCCACGGCATGATTGACCGCCTGAATGATCTCCTGGCGCGCGCCGTAATTGATGCACAGATTTAAAAGTCCGTTGGGTGCATTGACCGCGGTGTCGCGCATAGTTTCCAGCAAAAGTCCGCGCACGTCCTCGGGGAGAGGCGTCAGATCGCCCATCACGTTGACGCGCACGCCCAACTCCTGGATTTTGCCCTTCTGCTTTTGAAAATACGAACGGAAAAGATCGTAGATCCCGTCGAGTTCTTCCTGCGGACGGGAGAGATTTTCGGTGGAAAGGGCGTACACCGTGACGATCTTCACGCCCAGTTTGAACGCATGCGAACACAGTTTGATCATGTTCTGCACGCCCATTTTATGCCCGTATCCGCGGGGACGGAAATGCTTTTTCGCCCAGCGGCCGTTGCCGTCCATGATGAAGGCGACGTGGGCGGGGAGTCTGATATTTCTCATAGCGTCTTTCCTATACGGAAAGGATCTCTTTTTCCTTATCCGCCGTGCATTTTTCAATCTGCTCGATGCACTTGGAGACAGTCTTTTCGACGTCTTTTTCGACGCCCGCGCATTCGTCCTCGGAGATCTCTTTATTGTTTTTGAGTTTTTTGAGGGCTTCCATCGCGTCGCGTCTGACATTTCTGGCGGCCACCTTGCTCTCTTCGCTCATCGCTTTGATTTGCTTGGCGAGTTCGCGGCGGCGCTCTTCGGTAAGATCGGGGAAAACGAGGCGGATCACTTTTCCGTCGTTGGTGGGGTTGATGCCGATATTCGAGGCGATGATCGCCTTTTCGATGCCCTTTAACAGGCTGACGTCCCACGGGCTGATGACGAGGCACTTCGCATCGGATACGGAAATGTTGCCCACTTGATTGAGAGGCGACATGGTTCCGTAATAGTCCACGAGAACTTTGTCAAGAATGTGCGGATTGGCCCTGCCCGCCCGCACGGAGGCATAGTTTTCTTTGAGGACGGAAAACGTTTTTTCCAATCTCTCTTCCAAAACGAGCAAAATCTCTTCCACTTTTTCGTTGTCTGTCATGTCGTTCTCCTTTTTTTAATTTTCGTTGGTGATGAGCGTTCCCGTCTGTTCGCCAGCGATCGCGCGCACGATCGCGTCCTTTTCGGAGAGCGCGAACGCCAGAACGGGCACGTCGTTATCCATACACATCGTGATCGCCGTGGTGTCCATGGCTTTCAGTCCGCGATTGATGACTTCCATATGCGTGATGCGGTCGATCTTCTTCGCATCGGGGTTGGTCTTGGGATCGTCGTCGTAGATCCCGTCCACGTTCTTGGCTAAAAGCAGGATATCCGCGTTGATCTCGCAGGCGCGCAGCGCAGCGCCCGTATCGGTAGAACAGTAGGGATTGCCCGTGCCGCAGGCGAAAATGACGATCCTGCCCAGTTCGAAGTGCCTGAGGGCTTTGCGAAGGATAAAGGGTTCCGCCACGCTGACCATATTGAGCGCGGTCTGCACGCGGGTGGGAACGCCCTTCTGCTCGATCGCGTCCTGCAAGGCGAGCGAGTTGATGACGGTAGCGAGCATTCCCATGTGATCCGCGGTGGTGCGGTCCATGCTGGTGCCCTGACGGCCGCGCCAGAAATTACCGCCGCCGATGACGATGCCGATCTCCACGCCCATATCGTGTACGCGGATGAGCTGATCGACGACGCCGGCGATGATCTCTTCGTCCAGCCCGAAGCCCTTATCTCCCGCGAGCGCCTCGCCCGAAAGTTTTAAAACGATCCTCTTATACTTGGGTTTTAAATCTGTTTTCATAAGTCCTCCGTACCGTTAGTGGAAAAAAAGGCACACAAAAATCGATAATTGTGCGCCTTCGGTCGTTAACCTTTCATCTTGGAAACTTGTTTTTCGACTTCCTCCGCGAGGTCGTCCTTTTTCTTTTCGAGGCCCTCGCCCATTTCGAAACGGGCAAAGCGTCTCACCGTGATCTTTTCGCCGATGGCGGCGACCGCCTCGGTAATGAGCGTGCCGATGGTCTTGGAAGTATCCTTTACGAAAGGCTGCTCCAACAGGCAGAAATCTTCGTAATATTTCTTGATCCTGCCCTGCACCATCTTTTCGGCGATCGCTTCGGGCTTGCCCTCGTTCATCGCCTGCACTTTCAGGATTTCTTTTTCTTTATCCAGAACTTCCTGGGGAACTTCTTCCTTGGTGATATATTCGGGTTTCGCCGCCGCGATCTGCAAGGCGATATCGTGCACCAACTCTTTGAACTGGTCGCCCCTCGCAACGAAGTCGGTCTCGCAGTTGACTTCTACGAGCACGCCCACTTTGCCGCCCATATGGATATAACTGTCGACGATGCCTTCCGCCGCGATGCGTCCCGCTTTTTTCGCCGCGGTCGCCATGCCTTTCTCGCGCAGGATCTCCACTGCCTTGTCCATGTCGCCGTTCGCTTCGGTCAAGGCCTTTTTGCAGTCCATCATGCCAACGCCCGTCTTCTGACGCAGCGCGTTTACGTCGCTTGCTGTGATTGCCATTTCTTTATTCTCCTATATTCCGTATTCTTAACGATTATTCCGCATCCGCGGCAGCAGCCGCTTCCACGACTTCTTCGATGGATTCGGGCGCGGCTTCCTCCTTTTCGGCGGCAAGCGCAACGTCCATGGTCTCGCCTTGGTTCGCCTCGATGACCGCGTTGGCGATGACCGAAGAGATGAGTTTGACCGCGCGGATCGCGTCGTCGTTACCGGGGATCACGTAGTCGATGAGGTCGGGATCGCAGTTGGTATCGGTGATCGCGACGGTGGGAATGTTGAGTTTTCTCGCTTCCTGCACCGCGATGTCTTCGTTATGGGGATCGACGATGAACATGACGCCGGGCAGGCCCTTCATGTCCTTGATGCCGCCGAGATTGTTTTCCAGTTTTTCCATCTCTTTTTTGAGGCCGAGAACTTCCTTTTTGGGAAGAAGATCGAATTCGCCCGACTCTTCCATCTTGTTGAGTTTATTGAGACGGTCGATTCTCGAACGGATGGTCTTGAAGTTGGTCAGCGTGCCGCCGAGCCAGCGGGAATTGATATAGAACTGACCGCAGCGCTGCGCCTCTTCCTTGATGGCTTCCTGCGCCTGCTTCTTGGTGCCGACGAACAGCACGCTCTTGCCCGCTTTCACGGAATCCGCGACGAACGAATACGCCTGCTCGATGAGGCCGACCGTAAGTTGCAGATCGATGATGTGAATGTCGTTTCTCGCCGCGAAGATGTACTTCTTCATCTTGGGGTTCCATTTACGCGTCTGGTGACCGAAGTGCACGCCCGCTTCGAGAAGCTGTTTCATTGTGATGACTGCCATTTTGAATTCCTCCGTTTATTCCTCCCCGGAACGCCTTTGATCCGCGCGATTGACCCGTAGTGCAAACAAAAATTTACGGGAACGGAGCGCGGGGCTTTGCGGGTGTGAATTTTTAGCCATATTATTTTACCATATCCTACCGCCGATTGCAAGCGATTTTCACGGTACTTGTCCCGTTTTTACAAAAACGCGGCGCAAAATCTTAGTCTTGCGCCGCGCAAAAGCCGAAAGGTGAACTTATTTGTCTTCCTTGGGATGCTTGTGGTCGTGATGTACGCAACCGCAGCCGCAGCCCTCTTCGAATTCGGTGTCGAGACTTGCCGCCTCGTCCGCGTCCTCGTCCTCTTCCATGATACGGCAGAACTCTTCGAATACCTCGTCCAGAAGTTTGTCGTCCTCGACGGGTACGAGTTCTTCTTCGCCCTCTTCGCCCACGATCTGCAAAATGGTGACGGAATCCTCGTCGTCCTCCTCTTCGTCGGCGGGCTGAAAGAAGGCATACCAGCCGTTCTTATACTCGATCGTACCGATGTGATAGCATTTATGAACCTTTCCTTCGTCGTCCACGAGATCGACGATATTGACGTCCTCCTCGCAGCAGTCGCACTCTTCGTCGTGCATTTGTTTGTCTTTGCTCATTGGTTCGCTCCTTTATTTCTTTTATTCAAATAGCCCTCCAATATATAGGAAGCCGCTATACTGTCGATGGACTGTTTGCGGTTTTCGCGCCGCACGCCGCCCGATATCAAAACGCGCTCCGCCTCCATGGTGGTAAAGCGCTCGTCCTCGAACACGACGGGAAGTTCGGTGCGCGCTTCTAAAAGCTGCGCAAACTTTTTCGTCTTGATCGTCTGCGCCGATTCGCTGCCGTCGAAATTGAAAGGAAGTCCGCATACGATGAGCCCCGCCTCCTTTTCCCGCGCCAGCGCGGCGAGTTTTTCCGCATCCTCTTCGGCGTTTTTCGTACGGAAAAAAGTGCTCGCGGGCAGGGCGAACGTGTTGAACGGATCGCTCACGGCGACGCCCACGCGTTTATCTCCGATATCGAAAGCAATGATCCTCTTTTCCATATTTCCTCGTCGCAGGTATTTTTATGCGTAAAAATCCGAATGCGCACGGTTTCGGGCATTCGATCGAACCCATTATAACACATTACCCCGAGCGCGTCCACAGTTTTATTTAAATATTTTGGTGAAATATGGTGTAAGGCGACGCTTGATCGCGCCGCCTTACATCACACTCATTCCTTATCGGATTTCTTCTCACCCGATTTCGCTTTGCCCGCGCCCTGCTTGGAGACCGCGTTTTCCATGTTTTCGAGTTTTTCGTCGATGTAGGCGTCCACTCTCGAAATCATTTCGTCCTGGCCCTTCTTGACCAGCGAACGCGTGCGGTTGCTGTTGGCAACGATCAGCGCGCCGCCGATCATGCCGAGGGCAAGACCAGCAATAAATTTTTCCATTTGTTTTTCCTCCGGATAAGCTTTCGCTCTATGCCGAGTATGTGCATTATGAAAGAATTTATGCCGTTACGCGTGCTTGTTTTCCGACTGCGCGCGCGCGGCGCGGCGCAAGAGTTCGTTTTCCTCGTTGAGTTGCCTGAGCGTCTCTTTGAGCCGTTCGTTTTCGTTTTTCAAAGAGAGCGCGAGGCGGTCGTACAGTTCGTTGATCTCCTTTTCCAGACGCCGTTCGAGAAAATCTTTGCCCCGTCCCTGCCCGTTTTTCTGCACCACAACGTTTTCCAGTCCCATGTTTTTCGCCGTTTCTTCGATGCGTTCGGGCTGCTTTTTGAGCATATTGCGGTACTTGTTCTGATAGCGGAGCATCAGGCGGTCGTCGCCGTCCGCGATCTTCTGAATGGCGCGGCGCACCGAAACGCCCTTGCTTCGTTCTGCAAGAATATTTTTGAGCATTTCGTCCGTTTCCCGATCGGAAAATTCTTTGATCTTTTCCGCTTTCAGCCCCTTGCCGCGCAGAATGCGCTTCGCCTTTTCGTCCTTGGTCTTCAACAGTTGGTAGTAGTAATTGCGTACGCTGCCCGAGGCGCGGCCGTGGCGGCTGCCGTAACTCGAAAAGAGAGAGGTGAGCGTCTTGCCCGCCTTTTTCCCTTCGGAAATATATTCGACCAGCCCTTCGGCTTCCTGCGCGCTGTATCCGTTGATCTTATCCATCGTTAAGCCTCCTTAAAATTGATTTTATCCCATTATTGACATAAAAAATGAGGCTTATACATACTTTTATAACCATGAGAGTATATTTTATGAGCGCGAAGAGCGCAGCGCTCAAACTCAACGGAATTTTTCTCGGGTTTATCGGAAATTTCGAAAAATTTACCGACCTTTCGCCCGCCGACCGCATTTTCGCGGAGATCCTGCCCGAAAGCGGCGATTTTTATCCGCTATCGTGCGTGCTGGACGAGAATTTTTTCAAGGCTCCGCCCGACTTTTGCGACGTATACGTGTTCGAGGGCGGGGCGATCGTGCAGGTGACCGCCTTTCCCGCCCGCGCGCGCGAATTGAAAGTTTTGCGGCAGGAACGCATGGACGATGCGCTACTGACGCTGTACAGCGAAGGGGACCTCAAACTTTCCGTCGAGCGCCAAAACAAATTCGCGCTGACCGTGCTGCCGCGCGAATTCGAAGACTGCGAACTTTCCTCGCAAAAATTGGGCGGGGAAGTCTTTTTCTGCGCGAGCGCGCCCGCCGACGGGGAAACCGAACTGATCGTCTTTTCGGGTACGCCCGAAAAGACATTCGTGAGCCGCGTGCTGGAATATTCCTTTACCGACTGCCTTAAAACGAAGATCGCCTATCACGATCCCGCCGGACACGTGGCGGAAACGGAGTGGGCGTTTTCGAACGGCGCGTTCGTCATGCGCCGATATTCCGTGACCGCGCAAAAAACGTTCGACCTTGCCGAAACCAATCCCGCGCTCGTTCCCCTATTGTTTTTCAACGAAGTGCTCGTGCGCGGAGACCCTTCCCAATACCTGGGCGACGCACTGAAACCGCGTGCGGCGGAACTGGCGGATTATCTCGGCGCCTTTGCGGGCGTTTCGGCGCCGCCCGAACTGTTCGATTTACAACACCCCGGCAAGAACGCCGCGGGGTTGGTGTATCCGCGTTCGGCAAACCTCTTCGAAGTGCGCTTTTTCGAGGTGCAGATGCAAGGCGGTCTGATCTCGAACATCTGCCCCGTGGAAGGCTGAGAATTTCTTGATAAAAGCCGCGCGGCGTGGTATAATAGAATCAAACGGAACCTAAGGAGACCATTATGTTTCTGGATATCTATACCATGTATCTGATCAGCGCGGTCATCGTTTTGCCCTGTATTCTGATTTCCGTCGTCGCGAGCAGCAAAGTGCATTCCACCTTTGCCGCGTTCGACAGGCTGCCGACGAGTTCCAATTGGACGGGCAGCGACACGGCCCGTATGCTTCTGGAAAAGAACGGGATATACGGCGTCGCCGTACAGGCGGGGAAAGGGCATCTGACCGATAACTTCAATCCGCGCGCCATGACCATCACGCTTTCCGAGAGCACCTATTCCTCCAATTCCGTGGCGGCAGTCGCGGTTTGCGCCCACGAAGTCGGGCACGTGGTGCAGCGGGAAGAGGGTTACATCCCCTACAAACTGCGTTCGGTGCTCGTACCCGTGACAAACATCGGCTCGTCGCTGGCGATCCCTCTCGTGCTTCTGGGCGTGTTGCTGGAAATATTCCTCGCCACTTCCATCGGCAATATCATCGTGTTTGCGGGCGTATGCGCTTACGGGTTGTCCTTTATTTTCACACTCGTCACCCTGCCCGTGGAACTGAACGCCTCCTCCCGCGCCAAAAAAATGCTCGCCGAAACGGGCGTATTGCAGACGGACGAGGAAAAGCGCGGCGCCTCGAAAGTGCTTTCAGCCGCGGCGATGACTTACGTTGCGTCGTCTTTGGTATCTCTTTTGTACTTTATAAGATTCCTCGTTTACGTGATCATGCTCACGGGGCGCAACCGCAAATAATTTCGAAAAATAAAACACCCGACCGAAGTCGGGTGTTTTTCTATATTCTTTTTAATATTTGAGGACTTCCACTTTCTTGATCGTGATGCGGCCCTCTTCTTTGGGAACGTTGTATTTCACTTCCGTCTGTCCCGTATATTCGTTGCCTTCGATGTCGTAATCCTGTTCTTCGGTAAAGGAGTATTCCGAATCCGCTTCCGTCTTGTCCGCAATGAAATCCTTGATCGCGTCCAGCAATTCCTGGAATTTATCCTCGTTTTTGGAATCCGCCAGATAGCCGAACGTGCAGTAATTCGCGTCGAGCGAAGAGTTGGAAGAGGAAGAAATAAAGAACAGGCTCGTGGTGCTGTTGTACTTGTATTCGCGCTCCACTACGCCGAGTTTGTTGCTCTTGACCGCGACTTTCTTGCCGTTGGCGTCGCTCACCGCGTTGTAATGGGTGGCGAGAGAACCTTTTTTATGCGTAAGACCGTTATTTGCGACCTTGAATCCGTTGGCGGAAAATTCTCCGTACAGCGTATTTAAGGGTTCGTTCTGCGCCGTATCCTTCCATACGGAAATATTTTTCAACGTGACCGAGTCGTTCGTCATCGTCGCTTTCTCGTAATCGAGTTCAGCCATACGGTCGGCGTTGTCTTCCTGCATATAATAGCCGCCGCCGTAGAATCCCTGCCCCTTGCCGTCCGACGAGGACGTGGAGTAATCGTGGATCACGGTGTTGTCGTAAAAATCCATGTCGATGAGTTCGAGATAGTGCGCCACGGTCTTAGGGTACATGTTCCGATACAGTTTATAAGTGAGTTCGTACGATTTGTCGTTGAACTCAATGGTCATTTTGATTTTGGGATGATCGGTTTCGCACGCCGTGAACAAAAACGCCGCGCTGCAAATCAAAAGCGCAGCGACGAGTACGGAAAAAATTCTGGCAACTTTTTTGCCTAAACTCTGTGCCATACAGCCTCCTGAAAATAGTTTGTGCATTATCGTTTTTAGATTTTGTGTCTATATTATTTTACCTGTAAAAAGTAAAATCGTCAAGCACTTTTGCAAAGCATTTCGAAATTGCAAATAACTTTATCGCATTTTATCACGCGGCTCACACGAAAACAAACGCCCGGGGAGATCTCCTCGGGCGTTTGCGACTTTTTTATGCTGGTTTTGAAGATTATTCCGCAACGGCGGTCGCGCCGGCTTCTTTCATGCGGGCAACGATCTTTTCCGCCTCTTCCTTGTTGACGCCTTCTTTGATGGTGCCGAGCGCTTCGACGAGCGCTTTCGCCTCGGCAAGACCCAAAGAGGTGAACTCGCGGACAGCCTTGATGACGTCGATCTTCTTCGCGCCGATGTCTTTGAGAACGACGTTGAACTCGGTCTTCTCTTCCACTTCCGCAGCGGCAGCTGCAGCGGGAGCAGCCGCAACGGCAACGGGAGCGGCGGCGCTTACGCCGAACTCCTCTTCCAACGCTTTCACGAGTTCGTTGAGTTCGACAACAGTCATATTTTTGATTTCATCGATAAATTTAGCGATATCAGCCATTTTAAATTTCCTCCGAATTATTTATTAATTGATTATTTTGAAACGTTTTACGCCTTTTTCTCGGCGATGGCGTTGAGCGCGACAACGACGCCTCTCAACATATTGGACAGAACGCCCGCGAAATTCGCGATAGGCGCCTGCATGGAACCGAGCATCTTGGCGAGAAGTTCTTCCTTGGAAGGCATTTCCGCAAGCGCTTTC